>NZ_JAMYNL010000004.1:0-463480 GCF_040319065.1 Mesorhizobium sp. M0968 | reverse complement strand
TTAAGGCGAGGAGGTCGCGTCGACCTTAATCAAGACGCTTCGGTGCGAGTGGATCCACGGCTTCATCGCCGACTTCTTCAACACTATCGATCCAATCCTGCCAGGCACATTTGGTGGGCCGTCAAGCAGACGAGCTGCGCAGCGACATCCGGCAAACGTCGAACTGGCTCGCGGGTTCCCGGTCGCCGGAGTTCCCTCTTCCCAAGCTCCGTTTGGACGAAAAGACGGCTTCGTTGTCACCGGACATGCAGGCCGACATCCGCCAATTCGAGGGCGCCGCAGAGGTCCGCCTAACTGACGGCAAAGCTGCAACGTGCTGCCAGGCTCTCGCCGGGCCCAAGCACCGACAGTCCATTCCATTTGTCGATCGAACCCCGATTATGAGCATCGACAACATGACTGACCGGTTCAAAACAGAAGAAGTCGCTCTCGTCCGATGGCGAATAGACCAGGTACAAATTCAAGGGCGATGAAGCTTCAATCCGCAGGCTGCAACTGTGCTCTGGCCAAGATATGGAGGCGACACCATCCCAGCCAGCGAACACATTGTTTATCCATCCGCTCGGCAAGGCGGCCGGGGCGCCGAAATTCCAATCGGGATGGGTTTTGATATCCACAAACCGTTCAGGGAGGTGGTTGGGCCGTTCGAGGCAAACCTGTGATGCCGCGGCGTGAAGCGTGGTCAACGCTGTTCTCGGGAACCATGGATGGATGCCAAGCCCGAACGGCAATCTGATCGATGCCCGATTGACGATGCGAAGTTTCAGCTCGAGCCCCTGTCCGGCCAGCGCGTAGCTCACCTCGGCGCGATATCGGTATGGGCCAGGCCCGTTGCTGATGAGCGACAGCTTTGCGTTGTCCTGCGTTACGCTGTCGACGTCCCACTCGCTCGAAAATCCATTGCCGTGAATGGGAAATGGCTCGCGTGCAACATTGGCAGGCAGTTCGTGGAATTTGGAGTCGAATGTGAACCCGCCGCCCGAGATGCGATTTGACCATGGCAAAAGCAGGTTGCAGGCAAGGTCGAACGGGTTGCTGCTCCCGCCGTTCGGCCAAGGCCTGAAGAGCGGCACGCGTCCATGGTCCAGTCTCGCAAGACCTGCCCCAAGCGATGGGACGATTTCAGCAGACAGGTCTCCGCTTCTGATCTTGATCGTCCCGACCATCCGCTTCAGACGGTATTGGCCTTGGCAGCGGCGATCGGCTGTTGATGGCGGCCTTTGCGAGCCACTGCAAGAAGGTCGTTCGACGCGATCCCGATGAGCGCCTTCATCTGATCGTGTGCATCGTCGGCCCTCCGCATCCTGATTGCCTCCAGCACGTCGCCATGCGCGCTCAGCGTCTGCTGGTAATTAGCGGTGGCCGATGTGGTCAAGCGGAAGGAGAAGCTGAGGGCGGCCGCAAGCATATTGCCGAGATTGGCGAACACCGGGTTGCGGCTGGCACGCAGGATGGCCGTATGAAACCTGACGTCGGCATCGAGACACGCAGCGAGATCATCCTGCGGAGCAATGCGCATGGCTTCATAGGCCGCTTCGATGACCGCGAGATCGCCTGACGTCGCCATCTTGGCCGCAAGTTGGGCGGCAGCGGGTTCAATGACCAGCCGCGCCTCGATCAATCCGCGGACGAAATCGAGATCGGGCTCGATATCGCGCATCCATTCCAGAACCTGTGCATCCAGCCTGTTCCATTCGCTCGACACGCGCACACGCGTCCCGGCCCGCTTGCGCGCCTCGATCAATCCTTTCGCCGAAAGCGTCAGAAGAGCATCGCGAAGCGCGGTGCGGCTGGCCCCGTAGATAACGCAAAGCTCGGCTTCCGTCGGCAGGACGGAGTGCTGGGCGTAGGAGCCGGCGAGGATGCGCTGTCCGAGATCGCGTGCGATGCGATCCTTGAGCGATGACGTGGTGCCATCTGCGGCAGGAATGTCCTGCTTGCCTTGGCCAGTCGAAGCGATCGCCGCGTCCATCGTCATGTCCTGTTCAAGTGGTACTCGGCAATTACCACAGCAAGTATCAGCAGCGAGCCCTTGGCAAGCAACTGATAGAAGGTTGGCACGGACGTCAGTATCATTCCGTTGTTGAGGACGCCAATGATGGCGACGCCCAGCAGTGCGCCGACGATCGTGCCCTTGCCGCCCTGCAAGGCGCAGCCACCAAGAACGGCCGCTGTGATGGCCTCGAGTTCCAGGCCTTGGGATCCGGATACGGGCTGCCCGGAGCCGGTACGGGCAGCCAACAGAATCCCGGCCAATCCGGCCGCCACTCCACTCATGATATAGATGCCGACGCGGTAGCGGTTGATGTCGATGCCGGAGAAGCGTGCGACAACGGGATTGCCGCCCAGGGCATAGATGTTGCGGCCAACGATCGAGCGGGCAAGGAAGAGATGGAACACGATCGCGGTCAGCAAGAGAATCCAGATCAGCAGAGGCAGGCCGAGGATTCGTCCGATCCCGATGAAGCGGAAAGTCTCGCTGAAAATCGCGATCGATTGCCCGTCGGACATGATGAACGCGATGCCGCGGAAGATCGCCATCGTACCGAGAGTCGCGATGACAGCGTTGACCCGCCCATAGGTGATGATGATGCCGTTCACGAGGCCGGCAAGACCGCCCAGGACCAGGCCGGCAAGAATGCCCGCGGCGGGTGATCCGGTGGCCTGGATGGCCATTGCCGTCGATACTGTGGTCAGACCGACAATTGCGCCGACGGCAATATCGAGCCCTCCGGCGACAATAACCACGGTCTGGCTCATCGCCAGAACGCCCAGGATGGTAATGCCTAGACCGATGTTCAGCAGGTTTCGGCTGGAGAAGAACACGTCGCCTCTCAGGGTGCCGAAAATGAGCACGAGAATGGCGAGAGCAACAAGAAGGCTTATGTTGTGAATGCCGATACGCTCTGCGATGCGCAAGGAAGCGCGCCTTTTGCCGGTTTGCGTTGTTGCTGTCCTGAGCTCAAGGCTGTTCACTGAATTTGTCCTCCAAGCGATGCTGCAGATTGAGGCATGGCATGTCTCAGGATCGTGGCCTCGTCGATGTCAGGGCGGGAAAGTTCGGCCGTGATCCGGCCTCCAGCCATAACAAGCACCCTGTCGGCCAGCCCGATCAGTTCCGGCATTTCCGAGGAAATCAGGATTATGCCGATGCCGCTGGCGGCGAGTTCGTCGATCAGGCGATAGATTTCCGCCTTGGCGCCGATGTCGATGCCGCGGGTCGGCTCGTCGAGGATGAGAAGCATCGGCTGCCGCGCAAGCCAGCGCGCGAGAACGACCTTCTGTTGGTTGCCACCCGATAATTTCGAAACCTGTTCGTCGAGGTTAGGCGCCTTGATCGACATCTTTGCTGCAAGCGGTGAGACGATCTCCAGTGCCTTGCGCCGGTTGAAGAAGCCGAAGGTCGACGTTCTGTCGGGCACGCAAAGCGAGGCGTTATCAAGAATGCTTCGGAACAACAGCAGCGCCTCGTGCTTGCGGTCTTCTGGGGCAAAGCCGATGCCCGCCACGATCGCTGCATGCGGACTGTTGGGGCCAACGGGCACACCATTCATCGTTATGGTTCCGTCGAGGCGCCTATCATAGCCGACAATCGCCTTTGCCAGTTCGGATCGACCCGCACCCATAAGGCCGGCAATGCCGAGCACCTCGCCACGGCGGACCTTGAGGCTCACATCGGTGACGTGATCGGTGGTCAGGCCCGCCACCTCCAGCAACGGTTGCCCCGATTGCCACGTCTCGCGCGTAAACAGATCGGCTATGTCGCGGCCCACCATGAGCTTGGCTATGGTCTGCTCGCTGGCACCGGCAGCGGGGGAATCATCGACCAGCCGGCCGTCCCGCAACACGACAATGCGATCCGCAAGGTCGATGACCTCGTTCAGCCTGTGAGAGATGTAGACGATCGAAGTGCCCTCGCCGCGCAGCCGGCGAATTACTGAAAACAGACGGCGCGCTTCGTCGTCGGTCAGTGACGAGCTCGGCTCATCGAATGCGATCAGCCGGCCGCCGGCACGTATGGCGCGCATGATTTCGATCATCTGGCGCTGTGCCGGACCGAGTGTGCTGCAGAGTTGACGCGGCAGCATATCCTGCTGCATGCCGAAGGTCGCAAGCACCTTATCGGTCTGGTCCTCGAGCCTGTGCCAGTCGAGCAGGACGCCTGCCAGCCGCGGCAGTTCGCCGACGAAAATGTTCTCGGCCACGGTCAGGTTCGGAACGATCTCCGGCTCCTGATGGATGACGCGTATTCCGGCTCTGTGGCTGTCGCGCGGTTCGCTGAAAACGATCGGCGTGGAGCCATGCAGCACGGTGCCGGTGTCCGGTGCGAACACGCCCTCGAGAATTCGCATCATTGTCGACTTGCCGGCGCCATTCTCGCCAACCAGGGCAAGCACCTCTCCTGGCCGAAAGGCAATCGAGACATTGTCGAGCGCCTGCACGACGCCGAAGCGCTTCGATATCCTGTCGAGCGAGAAGAAATCCGATTGCGTCAAAAGCTCACTCCCGAGGATCGATCCCGTGTGCCCGTCGACGAACTGCCGGCCCAAAGAGCGTCATGCGCACTGCGGCGCATGACGCATATCTGGTTCAGTGGCAGAGCTTGGCTTTGTAGTCCGACGCAAAATTGTCGGCGGTGATGTATTCCGGGTCAGTGAAGGATTGAACGGGAAGCTTGGTTCCGTCCTTGATGGAGGCCAAGAGAATCTTCACCGCCAGCGCGCCATGATTTTCCGAATTGAGCCACATCGTACCACGGAACGCCGAGGGCTTTCCGGATCCGAAGGCATCGCAGGCGCGGCTCCCGTCGATGCCGATCCCCATGCCCTGGTCTGCGGAATAGCCAGCATTCTCCAGTGCTCGCGCACCACCCAGCACGCCGTCATCGTTGCATGAATAGAATATCCAGTTCGTGACGCTGGGATTGGCCGTCAGTGTGGTGGTCATCACGTCGATGGCGTTGACCATCGTGTTGTCGTAGGGGACGCGAACGATGTTGCCCGGCTTGAAATCGGGCACCGCCTTCAGGAACGCTTCTTCCGCGCCCTTGTTGCGCTGCATGCAGGTATCGGCCTTGCGGTCCTCGATCGAGGCGATGCGCACCTCTTTGCCCGCCCAGCCTTCAGCCTTGTAGAGCTTGGCAAGCTCTTCGCCCACCCGCGCACCGATATTGTAAGCATTCATGCCGACATAGGGGACCTGGGTGCCATCCTGGTAGTAGATATCGTCGTCCACCGCCACCAAGGGAATTTTTGCGGCCTTTGCTTTCTCCGCGATGACCGGTCCCAGTGCCTTGTCGGGGACAACGATGGCGATGCCTTTCACGCCATCGCCGACCATCGTATCGAAGGTCGTGATCGTCAAATTGGCGTCGAACTGAACGTCCTGCGACACGAACGCGGCCCCTGCCGCCTCAGCCGCTTTCTTGGCGCCGCCGACTTCGGCGACGAACCATGGGTGGTCTCCCATCTTGTTGATGTAGCCGATCTTGATGTCGTCTGCGCTTGCTGCGCCACTCATCAGTCCGGCAGCCAGTACCGCAAATGTCGCCAAAGCCTTTGTTGTGGTTTTCATGAAGATCCTCCCTGAGCTCAATGGTGGTTGCTAGTCGTGGTAGAGAACCGAGCGCCCACCATCGATGGTGATCGTCTCGGCATTTATGAACGGCGCTTCGTCCGAAGCGAGGAAAACCGCCGTCATTGCAACCTCGTCCGGCCGGCCAATTCGCTTGGGCGGATGGAGGTCGTAGGCTCGCCGCTTCTCCTCGGCGGGGTTCGGGAATGTGTTCCAGTAGGCTTCCGCGATCGGCGTCTCGATATAGCCGGGTGCTATCGCGTTCACCCGGATACCGCGTGCGGCATATTCGATGGCCAGCGAACGGGTCAGGCCCAAAAGTGCATGCTTGGCGACCGGATACGGGAACGTATGGGGAATGATCTGGAAGGCGTGGCAACTCGCTATGTTGACGATGGACCCCGAGCCCTTCGCCAGCATCGTCGGCAAAACCGCCTTGGCGCAGAACCACGCGGCCTGGAGGTCGAGCTTGAGGCAGCGCTCCCATTCCTCATCCGGCATCAGCAATGGTTCGTAGAACACGTTGGCACCGGCATTGTTGACCAGAATGTCGACGCCGCCATAGGCCGTGATCGTGCCGGCGACCATGTCCGCGACCGCGGATGTGTCCGTGACATCCGTCTCGACGAACAATACGTCGGCGCCTCCGGCACGCAATTCGTCGGCGACCGCTTTGCCGCTTGCCGCATTCAGTTCGGCAATGACGGTCTTTGCCCTATGTGTTGCAAAAGCCCGGGCGGTGGCGGCACCTATGCCTTGGCCGGCGCCCGTGATGATTGCGATCTTTCCTTGCAGCCGGCCTGCCATTGCATTCACCAGTCGACCACGGTGCCGTCCGGCATGACGGCATTGCGGGCATGCAGCACTTCCTGCTTGAAGGGGTGACGCGCGATGACGTCCTCATTGACGGTGACGCCAAGGCCCGGCAGATCGGGCAGGTCCCAGCGGCCTGGTTTACGCCGAATTGGCCAGGTAACGACGTCGTCGTACCAGGCGACGGCACCGGACATCTCCTCCTGAATGACGACGTTTGGCGTCGATATGCCGAAGTGAAGAGCAGCGACGCCAGCGATCGGACCGAGCGGGTTGTGCGGCGCAAGGCCGATGCCTGCCGTTTCCGCCATGGCCGCGATCTTCTTTGTCTCCAGCAGACCGCCAGTGTGGCAAATATCAGGCTGGGCAATGTTGAAGGCACGGGCTGCGATCGAGTGCGTGAATTCGCGACGCCCGATCAGCCGCTCGCCGGAAGCGATCGGCACGGCCGATCGCGCCGTGATATGCGCCAGTCCGGCAACATCTTCGGGCGGCACGGGTTCTTCCGCGAACATGATGCGGGCCGGCTCGATTGCTCTGAGGTAGTCCATCGCAGCGTTAACGGATGCAGGGCGTCCATGGAAATCGACCATGATGTCGATGTCCGGACCTATGGCCTCGCGAAGTGAGCCAACCATGTTGGCGACAGAATCAACGGCTTTCGCAGGCGATGCGTAGTGGGTGTAGGGAATGCAGACGACCTTGACCGCATCGTAGCCTGCCTGCGTCACGATGCGTCCGCGTTCCACGATCGCGTCCGCGGATCCGGTCTCATAGACCGCCTTCATGTCTCCGAGGCCGAGATGCGTATAGGTGCGCAGATAGTCGCGAACCTGTCCGCCCAGAAGGCGCCAGACGGGGACGCCCAATGACTTGCCCAGGATGTCCCAGAGCGCGATCTCGATGCCGCTGACGGCAGACATTCCCTCGACGCCAAGACGCCAAAATCCGTGGCGCGTAAGTATCTGGTAGCACTGCTCCACGTTGCGCGGATCCTGCCCGATGAGCAGGGCCTCAAGGTCCTGAAGCGCCCCAACGACGGCTCGGGTCTTCCATTCCAGCGTTGCCTCACCCCAGCCAAACAGCCCGGGCTCGTCGGTTTCGACCCGGACGAAGACCCAGTTGCGCATTTCCGCATTGCAGACGCGCGCCTTGATGGCCGTGATTTTCATCGGTCCTCCCAGACCTGCCGCCTTTTTTCGATGGCAATATGTATGATTTATTACGGATAATATGGACGAGTCAAGCGCAACGTCGATGTGGACCAGCGCCGCCAAGGGACTGGTCCTCAGGAGGATCCGAGCAATTTTCGATCAATCCTTGTCCGCCGATGGAGGGCTGTCAGCCTCCGATCCGCGAACATCGCGGAAAAGGCGCGGCTAAATCACCGCGCAGACCGTTTTCGTTTCGAGATAGTTCTCCAGGCCCGGTGCGCCGTTCTCATAGCCCCAACCGGATTGCTTGTGGCCGCCCTTCGGCAGTTCCGGCGAGAAGTAGGAATGGCAATTGATCCAGACGGTGCCCGACCGGATACTTGCGGCAAGGCGATGCGCAGTGGATAGGTCGCGGGTCCAGACGCTTGCGGCGAGGCCGTAGGGCGAGTCGTTCGCAAGGCTTATCGCCTCCGCGACATCGTCGAACGGTGTCACGGCAACGACTGGGCCGAAGATTTCCTCGCGCATCATGCGCATGTCCGGGCGCACGCCGGTAACCACGGTCGGCTCGAAGAAGTTGTCGAAGCGCCGGCCGCCGGCGATGATCTCGGCGCCGCTGGAAGCACCATCGCCGACGTAGAAGGCGACGCGCGCAGCCTGGGTCCCGTTGACCAGCGGACCAAGGTCGGTCTCCGGGTCAAGCCCGTGTCCGAGACGCAGCTTTCGCGCTTCTTCCGCCAGCCCCTCCGCCAGACGGTCGTAGATCGAGCGATGCGCATAGACACGCGAGCCGGCGACGCAGACCTGGCCGGCATTGGCGAAGATCCCCCGAGCCACTCCGGGGATTGCGAGCCCCATGTCCGCATCGGGCATGATGATGGCCGGCGACTTGCCGCCCAGCTCGAGCGTCAGCTTCTTCAGATTGCCGCGCGCTGCGGAGACGATCATCTTTCCGACTTCCGTCGAGCCGGTGAAGGCGACCTTATCGACATCGGGATGTGCAGCCAATGCTGCGCCCACGGTTTCACCGAGACCGGTCACGATATTGACGACGCCGTCCGGCAAGCCGGCTTCGATCATCAGTTCGCCCAGCCTGAGGGCGGTGAGCGACGTTTCCTCAGCTGGCTTGAGCACGATCGTACAGCCGGCGGCAAGCGCCGGGGCGAGCTTCATCGAGGCCATAAGCAGCGGCGAATTCCAGGGCGTTATGGCAGCCACGACACCGATCGGCTCTCGCACCGTGTAGGCGAAAATCTTGCTGCCCACCGGTTGGTAGCTGATGGAGGTGGGGATGGTCGTGCCGAGGATTTTCGTGGCAAAACCGGCAAAATAGCGGAACTGCTCGGCCGAGGCGGGAATCTCGGCGAAGCGCGAGGTCTTCAGCGACTTTCCTTGGTCAAGCGTCTCGAGTTCTGCAAGCTCATCGGCATGGCGTTCAATCAGGTCGGCGATGCGCCATAGCAGCTTGCCGCGTGCCGACGGTGTCATGTCGCGCCAGCTCTCGCCTTCGAAAGCAGCACGCGCCGCAGCAACGGCGCGCCCGGCGTCATCGGCTGTGCCTTGCGCCAGCAGCGCGAGCGTGTCGCCATTCGCAGGATCGGTCGCGGGCAAGGTTGCGCCATCGCTGGCGTCGCACCAGCCGCCGCCGATCAGGTGCCGCATTCTGGGTTTGGCCAGGAACGCCTCGACGCCTGCGTGCCTGGCTGCACCGTTTCGAATGATGACCGTCATGTCCGTGCTCCGCAAGCGAACGCCTCGACCGCCGCGAGGGCACCGCGGATGATGGAATGATAGCCGGTACAGCGGCAGATATTGCCTTCGAGCGCAGTGCGGATCTGAGACTCGTCTGGAGCCGGATTCTCCAGCAGCAGAGCGGTCAGCGCAACAGTAATGCCGGGTGCGCAGTAGCCGCACTGGAAGGCGTTTTCGGCCGCCAGAGCCTGGCGCAGGACAATGGCTTCGGGAAGGTCGTCGAAACCCTCCGGCGTGATGATGGTGGCCCCGTCGAGTTGCCACGACATGAGCAGACAGCCATTGACCGCGCGATCGTCCATCAGCACGGAACAAGCGCCGCAGCGGCCGATGCCGCAAGCCATCTTGGCGGCAGTCATGCCGAAATGATCGCGCAGCAGGTCGATCAGGCGCAACTCGGCGGGCACGGCCAGCGCCTGGCGGCAGCCGTTGAGGTTAAAGGTAATCGCGATCTCGCCACTCACGCTGCACTCCTCTGCAGGGCGTCGAGTACCCATTCAGGATCGACCGGGAGGCGCTCGGGCCAAGCCCCTGTGGCGTCCGCAATCGCGTTGACGACGGCTGGCGACACGGCACCAATGCCAAGCTCACCAACTCCGCGCGGGCCGAACGGGTCGTCCTCGTCCAGATCCTCCAATGCGAAGGTCGCGAAGCTTTCCGGCGTGTCGGCAATGCCTGGCAGCATGTAGAAGTCGAGGTTGCCGGCAAGATACCGGCCATCCCGCATCGCCGCGTCCTCAGTGAGGGTGAAGCCCAGCCCCTGGACGCCGCCGCCTTCGATCTGGCCAAGATAGGCGGCGGGATCGAGCATCGGTCCGGCCGCGGTGTGCTGATGGAGGTCGAGCACACGTACCTGTCCGGTGATGCGGCTCACGGCAACGCGCGCCAGTGTCGCGCCGAAGGCGAAGATCAGGCGTGCATTGCCTTCCAGATAGTCCGATTTCGGAAACTCGAAGCTGACGGCAGCAGCTGGCAGCCGGTCGGGAGGCAACGCCTCGGCAAGCTCGGCGAAACTCATGAGCAGTGAGCCGCTGTTGGAATGTCGCTCGACGATACCGCCGGTTGCCAGCGCCAGCGTCCCGGCTTCGCGGCAAAGCAGCTGGCCCGCTGCTGCCAGCAGGTCGCGCGTAAAAGGTGGTGCGGCGACTGCCGCGACCCGCCAAACCACGTGAGTGCCGCGCGAGGCGGTGGAGGAGCCGGATTCGGGCGTCGCCGCCGTATCACCGGTGACCGGCCGGACATCGTCGCGGCCGCAGCCGAGCGCTCCGGCGACCGCGGCCTTCACCGAGGTGAGCAGGCCTTGTCCCATCTCGTCCAGGCCATAGAGCGCTTCGATCATGCCATCCGGAGCCAAGCGCAACGCGCCTCCGGCCGGGTCCGGCGGCAGCGTGCCTAGTCCATTGCCTTGATAGTTCATCGCCATCCCGACGCCGATCGTCTCAGAGCCGTCGAACGACGGACCACGCGGCTTGGCCCAGATCGGGTCAGCAGCGGCGGCTTGCAGCATCTCGGCCAGACGTTCGGACGGCGCGACCTGCTGGCCGAGATGGCCTCGCGTGCCAGGCTCGCGCAAATTGCGGCGCCGTATCTCGATAATGTCGATGCCGGCGGCTTCGGCCAGCCGGTCCAGCTGGCACTCTACCGCGAAGGCCATCTGGTTGGCACCGAAGCCACGAAACGCGCCGCAGACGCCGTTATTGGTATAGGCGAGCCTGCCCGAGCTGAGGACGTTGGGAACGACATATGGCCCGCAGGCGTGTTCGAGCGCCGTCTCAAGCACGCCCGGACCGAGCGACGCGTAGGCGCCGGCATCCGCGATCACATCCACCTGTTGGGCGAGCAGACGACCCTCGGCGTCGCAGGCGGTGCGCATATGGATGTGCATGGCATTGCGCTTGGTACCCGCGATGACGGATTCCGCCCGGTCGAGATGCAGCCGCACGGCGCGTCCGGTCTTCAGCGCCAGCAGGGCCAGGGCCGGCTGCACGGTCAGCTCGTCCTTGCCGCCGAAAGCGCCGCCAGTCGGGCTGGTGACCACCCGTATCCGCTCTTGCGGCATACCGAGGATGCGCGAGAGCTGCATGCGGTCGCGGCGGCCATGCTGCCCACCGGCAAAGACGTTCAGGGTACCATCCGTGCCGACGAAAGCGTAGCCGCCCTCCGTCTCCATAAAGCCGTGCATCTGGCTCGGCGTTTCGTAGACAGCCTCGACGATATGAGCTGCCTTGGCAAAAGCCGCGGCGGCATCGCCACGCGTGAACTCGAAGCTGCACTGCAGATTGCCTGAGGCGTGGACCGGCTCGGCCCCAGCGGCGAGTGCCTGTTGGGGATCGCTCACAATTGGCAGCGGCTCGTATTCGACGCTGACGAGAGCAAGCGCGCGTTCGGCCGTCCGTGTGTCAACAGCGGCAACGGCAGCAACAGCGTCACCGAAATAGCGGACCTTGTCGAAGCACAGTGCCGGCTGATCCTGCACGACAATGCCGAAGGCATTGCTGCCGGCAATGTCGCGGTGCGTTACAACCGCCGCGACTCCTGGCAGCGCCTCGGCCGCGCTCGTATCGATGGAAACGATCCTTGCATGGGGAATGCCGGCACGCCGAATGCGCCCGACCAGCATGGCGGGCTCGCGACGGTCGGTCAGGTATTCGAGCCTGCCTGCGATTTTCGGCGCAACGTCCGGCCGCTGGTGCCAGCGTGCGCCGATCTCCGATCGCGACACGAGAATTTCGGCAGGTGGATTTCCGGACGGCACGGTCCGCCGGCGCGGCGAATGTGCTCCTTGGGACAACTTTCCGCCGAGCCCGAAGACCAGCGCATTCGCCACGACACTGCGCCGATAGCGGTCGGACCGCCATGCATCATCGATCGCCGGCGCCTCTTCGAGAATTGCGGCGTGCAGCTCGGCCCAATCGATCTCTTGGAGGCGCCGGCCGATGAGCAGCGCTTCGGCGTGACCGAGACGGGCTGCTTCCCCGCCGCCGCTGGCCGCGAGCCGCGCGATCGTGACACGATCGTCCGCCGTTTCGATCAACCCGGCGACACCGGCCACGCTTGGGGTGAAGGCGGCGCGCAGGCCGACTTTGCGATGGGTCCAGCGAGCGGCAGGCTGCGGTGGAACGATGACCGTCTCAATGAGGCCCGCTGACGGTGCGTCGGCCAACCATTGCGCGAGCGGCACGACGGCGCGCCCAGCCGGTGAGACGATCTCCAGCTTCGCATCGATCGCGAGCAGGGCCGGCAGAAGGCAACCCGTGCCCCCCGCGACGTTGCCGCCCAGCGTTGCGAGATTGCGGACGGCGGGTCCCGCCGTGGCGCGGACTGCGGCTGCGAGCAGAGGCAAAGTCTCGCCTATCGCCCGGTCACGCTCCAAGGCACCCAGGGTCGTCAGTGCGCCGATCCGAAACCCGTCGCCGGCCAGTTGGATGCCCTTCAGGCAGGCGATACGGCCGATGTCGATGAGGCGCCGCGGCTTTGGCAGGCCCTTCGCCCAGCCGAGCTGCAGCGCCGTGCCCCCGGCGACCAGTTGCGACGCGCCCTCGCCTGCCAATGACAGCGCCTCGGCAACGGAGGTCGGGCGAAGCACCTGGAGACCCGATTCGGTCATGTGGCTCTCGCGGTCGTGCCGAAACGGATGCCTTTTTCCTTCAGCCAGCGGCGGTAGGCGATGGAGGACCCGTCGGCGCGGGTCGGGATTTCCATCCGCGGCTCGAGTGGAAGGCGCAGCGGCCGCTGGTTCTCCACGATGATCCGGTCTTGCAGGAAGATGACCTGTTCGAAGTTGAGCAACGCCGTCTGCGTCGAAGCCGAGTCGACGAGATACATGACCGGCTGGGCGCGGCAGCGGTCTTCCTCGATGGGCTGGATGAACAGCGCGATTGCGTCGAGCCGGTCCGGCGCCACGGGGCACACGCGATAGAGCATCACCACGAATGGGCTCGGCACGCGATAGGTCAGATGCACGAACGCGCCGGAGCTTTCCGTGGCGGCAATGCGCGGCTGGAAAAACGTGCAGTTGGTCGCCCAGACCTCGTCTACTTCGCGACGTATCTCGCTCAGATAGGCCGGTACTTCCGTGTGCGGCTCCGAGCCGAGAATGTCGGTATGCACGAAGGGGAAATGCGCCATGTCGAGGAAGTTCTCTACGACACGCAAACCCGACGCCCGCATCGTCACCCAGCCGCAGGGCACGTAGCGGCGGTCGGGTTCCGATGCCTCGGCGATCTCGAAGATTTCCTTCCCGGGCAGGCCCAGCGTCGTCCAGACGCAGCCGTAGCGCTGCCGGACGGGCAGCGCGGGGCCGCGGTTGCCGTCGTCCAGGACCTCCCGAACCGTGATTTCGCCCGTGATGTCACGGACCAGTTCGATGTCCTGGCCGAGCAGCCGCGTATGGCTCGGCGCGCCATCCAGGTCGGCGACCGTCTCCACCGCGTACCAATCGTCCAGTGCCGCCCTGTCCGTCGTCTTCATGACCGGGGCTCGCCTTATTGAGTCCATTGCAGGCTGCCGCCGGAATTCTGGGCAAGGAAAGCGGCGCGCCGGGCGAACAGGCCAGGCGCGACGCGATGGATTTCGGCGATGATCTCGCGCAGGTCGCCGGTGCGCAGCGCGCCGTCCTCGGCCAGGATCTCGCCATCGACCATCGTCAAAGACACGTCGCTGCCGCGCACGGCGTGGACAAGATTGTGATGGAAGTTGAAATAAGGTCCGTCGCGGAAGACCGGCGTCATGCGCGGCGTATCGGTGCGGACCGCGATGATGTCGGCGCGCTTGCCGACTTCAATCGAGCCGATCTCGTGGTCGAGACCGATCGCCCTGGCGCCGAGAATGGTGGCCATGCGCAGCACCTGCCAGCTATCCATGGCGGCGGCGTCGAAGTCCTTCAGCTTGCCCAGCAGCGAAGTCACCTTCATCTCTTCGAACATATCGAAATTGTTGTTCTCCTTCTCGCCGTCGGTGCCGATCCCGACAGGCACGCCGGCCTTCAGCATCTCGGCCACCAACGCGATGCCGCTTGCCAGCTTCATGTTGGAAACAGGATTGTGGGCCACCGAAACGCGGCGCTTGGAAATAAGCTCGATCTCTTCCCGATCGAGCCAGACGGCGTGGGCGATCATGGCGCGCGGCGTTTCGAAGAAGCCAAGGTCGTCCAGCGCGAACATCGGGCGTTTGCCGTAGCGCCGCTTAAATTCCGCGATCTCGATCTCGGCCTCGCTGCAATGCGTGTGGAAGCCGGTGTCGTGTTTCCTTGCGAGTTCGATCGCCCGGCGTTGGCCGGTTTCGTCGGCATAAAACAGATGCTCCAGCCCGACCCACACATTGATACGGCCGCCCGCCTTGCGATGCCAGCCCTCGATCATCGCCTCGTTCATGTCGAGCGTGTCGAAGTAGTTGTAGTCGGGATGCTCGCCGACGTAAGGCACGGCGACCAGGCGGTTGCCGATCGCCTCGGCCGCCCTGGCGCTGCCTTCCATGAACCGCCACATGTCGACGACGGTGGTCGTGCCGCCGAGCACGGATTCCGCGTAGCAGAGCCACGATGCCGCCTCGGCCTCGTGCGGCTGCAGCACGCGATGCATCGGATTGATATGGAGCGTCAGCCAGTCCCAAACCGGCAGGTGCTCCGCCGTGCCGCGCAAAAAACCGGAATGCGCATGCGCATTGACCAGCCCAGGCAAAAGCACCGCATTGTCGAGTTTCTTCACGGCCACGGCCGGATACGCAGCGCGCAATGCTGCAAGTGCGCTGACCGCGGCGATACGACCATCCTCGACCAGCACGGCGCCATCAGGCAACGCGTGGTTATCTTCATCCATGGTGAGCAGCGTGTCGGCAGCAAGGATGAGGCTTTGGGTCATCGCGGGTACTCCGTGTGCGGTCCGTCGGTCATGACATCCTCAAGCTGCCGCCGCGAGCAGGAAATCGGCGGCGCGCTCGCCGATCATCGTGGCGGGCGCGTGGGTATTGCAGGTCGGGATCGTTGGGATCACCGAGGCATCGGCAACGTGCAGACCGTCCAGCCCGTGCACGGCGAGACGGCTGTCGACGACGGCCATCGCGTCCTCGCCCATCTTGGCTGTTCCGCAGGTGTGGAAGAACGTCGTGCACGCCTCGCGGATGAAGGCGATTGTCTCGGTGCGGGTCAGTCGGCGGTCAGGTGCGGCAAAGTTGCGGAAGACACCGGCGTTCGCCCTTGCAGCCGCCATCTCCATCACCATCTCGATCGCAGTGACCATGGCGTCGAGGTCTTCCGGTTCCGCCAGAAAGTTCGGTTGGATTTCGAGCGGCCCGCCGGGCTTGCCGTCGAGCAACTTCAAGTGCCCGACGCTCTTCGAGCGCATCAGGCCCGCACCGAAGGAAAAGACATCGCCGGATAGATCGTAGCGCGCGCGGATCGCCGGTTCGGCGCTGTTGCCCTGGACGGGGAAGGCATGCAGGTCGGGCTGCGGCAGGTCCGGCCGCGACTTCCAGTTGACCATCGAGCCACCGCCATTGCCCACTATCGGTCCGATCGGTCGTTTCGCGCGGAAGACGCAGGCCTGCGCCAGCGGATGGTCCTGAAGATTCCTGCCGACACCCGGCAGGGCGCGAACGAGCGCAATGCCAAGGCGCTGCAGTTCGATCGGATCGCCGATGCCCGACAGCATCAGCAGGCGTGGCGTGTCGATGGCCCCGGCCGCGAGCACGATGCTCTCTTGCGCGCGCGTTTCGCAGATTTCGCCGCCGACGAGGTGCTTGACCGCGACGCATCGGCTGCCTTCGACCGTCAGGCCGATGGCCGCGGATCCGGTCAGCACCGTCAGCATCGGGTGATCCAGGATCGGCACGAGATAGCCCGTCGCCGAACTCCAGCGCTTGCCGTCGCAGATGTTGAAATTCGCGGCCGCCGCCCCCTCGTTGCTGGGGCCGTTCGGATCGTCGATTACGGGGATGCCGATCTCGGCCGCGCCATCGATCAGCGCATGCGCGACCGGGTGCAGTGCCGCCGGCCGCTCGATGTGGAGCGGACCGCCCGCCCCGCGAAACTCGCTTGCACCGTCGCGCCAGTCCTCGCAGCGCCGGAAATAGGGCAGCACGTCGGCGAAGCTCCAGCCCTTGGCGCCGCCAGCCTCCCAGGCATCGTAATCTTGCGGATGGCCGCGATACCACATCATCGCGTTGATGGCGCTTGAGCCGCCAAGCAGGCGCCCGCGCGGGATGCCGATGGTACGCCCATTCACCCTCAGTGTCGGAGCATAATCATAGCCCCAGTCATAGGTGCTGCGGCCAAGCGGCACCCACTTGCCGGGGTCCTCGATCTCTTCGAACCCAAGACCCGTCGGGCCGGCCTCGATCAGGAGGACGTCGGCGCCGGCATCGACCAGTCGCCGCGTCACCGCACAGCCACCGGAACCCGAGCCGACCACCACGTAATCGTAGCTGCGTTTCAGTGCGCGTCGGGGGACGACAGGTCCGAGGGTGCCCATGATCTCGTCAGTTGTGCTCGCTCGGGCCCATGATGACGATGCCTTCGCTCGCCTCGACATGGCGGACGAAGATATACTTGTCCTCGCGGCCGTCGCTGTGTTTGCGCTTGATGTCCGGCTGGACCGTTCCCGAGACCTTGGCGACCACGATATAGGGCGCATCCACAGCGAGCCCCCTTGCACAATGTGCGTCGAACTCCTCCACCGTGCGCGCCGTATGGGCGTTCTCGAGGCCGGCGCCGCGCGCGATCGCGGCAAGGTCGACGCGGCCCAGCGCCGTATGGGTCGGCGGGCCGCCGATCGACTGGTAGCACTCATTGTCCCAGACCACGACGAAGAGGTTCTTCGGCTGCTCGTTTCCGAGCGTGGCCAGGATGCCCAGGTTGAAGAGCAGGCCGCCATCCGTATCGAGCGAAATGACGCGGCGGTGCGGCAGGCCGGCGGCGAGCCCGAAGGCCTGCGGCGTGACGCAGCCGAGTTGCTGCTGGAACAGGCTCGCCTCGCGCATATGCGGCGCGGCGTTGTACCACTCGTCGACGCTGCCGCCGAGCGAAAGGACCACCAGCTCATCCTTCAGCCGCGCGGCGAGCGCCTTCATGCAGTCGAAGCGTCTCACCGCACCACCTCGCCGCCGAGCGCCACAGCCGAATGGTAATAGGACGCATAGGACCAGGAATAGGCGTCAAGGATGGCGCGCTCGATCTTCGCCTCCTCGGTGACGATCCGGTACGGCACGCGCAGCGCGTTCAGCACCGGCTCCATGGTGATGCCATGCGGGACTGCCCACCAGTTGTTCTCGCCGAGCTCGCCGCGATAGCTCATCAGCATCATGACCGGGATGCCGGCTCCAAGGCCCATGCGGGCCAGCGGCTCGACCGAGGCGCGCAAGCCGGAATTTTCCATGACCAGCGCCGCGCGCTTGCCCGACAGGAAGACCCCGCCACATATCGCCGCGCCCTCACCCTCGTTGGTGACGCGGATCGTGCGGATATCCGGATCGGCATCAAGGGCCGGGTAGAGCTCCTTGAACAACGAATCGGGCAGATAGCAGACGATGCTCACTCCCGCCCGCTTAAGCCCCCGAATGACCGCGTCGACCGCACTCTGCTTCATGACATCCCCTTCGGCCGGGAAGTCTCGCAAAGCTCAGTTGTTCGAGATAGGGACAAATTACTCTCTTTATCGATGCGCAAAATGCAACAACTAATCATGCAACGCCTCGACCATGCGGGCCAGCAGCGCCGCGAATGCGGAGGCCGCATCCGACATTTCGCGTTCAAGCCGGGCGAGCAGCATCAGCCGGTGCGGGTTCATGCGAGAATCGCGCAACGGCACGAAAACGAGCGATCCGTCAGCCACTTCCGGCTCGATGCCGAGCTTGGTGCGAAGCACCACGCCGAGGTTGAGGCGCACCATCTCGGTCATCAGTCCGATCGAGTTGGTCCGTGACCGTCGCGTGATGTCGATCATGGAGCGCCCGATCGCATCGTCGATCGAAATGTCCAAAGCAAGGCTGTTGTCCGAGACGATGACCTGTTCGCCGGCAAGATCGAACAGCTTCACTTCCTTGCGGCCGGCAAGGCGGCTGCCCGGATGAGCGACGACGCCCAGCGGCAGAGGCGTGCTCGCGATCTTGCGCACGTTGCGCGGCACGCGCACGTCGAAAGCAAGCGCCAGATCGCATTCGCCGTCGGCAACCGCATCGCAGGCGCGCTGCGACCCGGCGACATGCACGTCGACCGATATCTGCGGGTGGCGCTTCCAGAATTCCTTCAGCGCGTTCGGCACGAGCCCGCGCGCCGCGCTCTCCACGATCGCCACGGACAACGAGCCGCGGTTGAGGCCACTGAGATCATTGATCTCGGACGAGGCGCGCGCCAACTCGGTGATGCTCTGACGCGCGTGGTAGAGCAGAAGCTCGCCTGCGCTGGTCAGTTTCAGTCGCTGGCGCACACGCTCGAAGAGCGGCGTGCCCAGTTCGTCCTCCAGGCCCTTGATGACGCGGCTGATGGAGGATGGCGCCACGTTGAGCGCCTGCGCGGTCTGGCGAACCGAGCCCAGCCGCGCGACCATTTGGAAATAATGGATGCGCGGTGAGACCAGCCCAAGTCGGAAGGGATCCACTCAGGCGGCCTCAAAGGCGGGGACGATCTCCATTTCCGGCACCAGCACGAGACCTTTGTCGGTGATACGGATTTCGGGGATGACCGAGAGCGGGATGAGGTTGAAGCCCATATAGGGAATGCAGCAGCCGGCCGCCTCCCATTCCCGTTTGAGGATCTTCACCTCCTCCGCGACCTCAGTGACGCGCTTGTCGGACAAAAGGCCGGCGATCGGCAGTTCAACCATGGCAGTCACTTTGCCGTCGACGACGACACAGACGCCGCCTTGCGTTTCCTCGATCGCCCGCAGCGCCACCTGCATGTCGGCCTCGTTGAGGCCGGCGATGATGATGTTGTGGCTGTCGTGACCGACAGACGATGCGACGGCGCCGCGTCGCAGCGTGAAATTGCTGAGCAGCCCGTAGGCGACGTTGCCGTCCGACTTGCCATGGCGCTCGACCACAGTGACGAAGCACAGGCCGTGGCGGTCGAAATGGTTCTGCCAATCGTTGGACGGATCGAGCGTGATCTTCTGGTGGCCGAGCGTGATCCCCGGCAGTTCGGTGCGGATGGTATGCGCCACCACCTTGCCGGTTGGCAGCTCCGGCGTCAGCTTGATCTGCTTCGGCAGCTTCACTGTGTGGTAGGCCGTGTCCGGATAGCGGTAGCGGGTCGAGAGGGCCTGGTCGAGCAGCGGCATGATCTTGCCGTCATCGACGACGAGTTCGCCGCCATACCACGTGCTAACGGGATCGAAGCCGTCGTCGAGCAGCACCAGGTCGGCACGGCGGCCACCACCGAGGCCTCCGATTTCGCCTTCCATTGCAAAGCGCGTCGCGCCATGCAGCGAGCCCATCGACCAGGCCTGCTCCGGCGTCATGCCGGCCTTCATCGCCTCGCGCGTCACCCAGTCCAGGCCGAAGAGCATCAGGTCGTCAGCATCGCGGTCGTCGGTGCAGACCGCGATGCGCTTATGCGAGGCTCCGAGTTCCGTAATCGTCTTGATCGCTGCGGGCAGGCTGTGCCACGGTGTCGTCGGCGGGCCGCCACGCAGGAACAGCCAGATGCCGGCCTCGAGCATGTCGTCGGCGATCTCGCGGTCGATCGCCTCATGGGTATCGGTGACGCCGGAGGCCGCATAGGCCGACACGAATTCGCGTCCATAGACGTGTCCCGACACCGGGCGGCCGCGTCTCAGCGCCGCAGCGAGGATGGCATGGCTGCGTTCATCGCCCATAGCCACTGGCACGAAATCCATCTTCTCGCCTAGCGCCACGGCTTCCGGCCATTTGTCGAACAATGCGCCGATCTTCTCGGCTGTCAGGTCGCCACCGGCCGTTTCCAGCAACGGCGAAGTTGCCGGGACGGTGCTCGGAACCGTCAGGAAAATGGACAACGGCGCCAGGCGCGCGTCCTCCAGCATCGCCTCGATGCCAGCAACGTCCATGACGTTGCCGATCTCGTGGCTGTCGCAGAAGAGGGTCGTGGTGCCGTTGAGCAGCGCCGCCTCGGCATAGGCGCAGGCCGTCACCATCGAGGATTCGATGTGGATGTGCGGATCGACCAGGCCGGGGGCGACGATGCCGCCCCTGGCGTCATATATCCTGGCGCTGCCACCCTTATAAGTGCCGGCCGGCTTCACAGCGGCGATCCGCCCTCCCGACAACCAGATCTCGCGGCCTGGAAGCACGCGCTCCGAATAGGTCGACAACACGCGTGCGCCGGCAATGACCAGATCGGGATCGGCTCGCCCGGAAGCGACGCCGGCCAGCCGCCGGGTCATGGACGAGAGCGGCTGGACGGAAAAGCGCGTGAGAGAGGTCATTCTGTTGCTTGCCTCGTTCTCGTCGAATGTTGGGCGTCAATGGTAATCGGGGATGCCCGGCATGGTCGTGAAGCCCGGAAGCGCGCGGAAGCGACGCACCCAGCGGCGCAGCGCCGGATACTCGTCATGGTCGACGCCGAAATCGCGGCTCAGCGCAAACGCCGGAAAAAGCGCGATGTCGGCGATGGTCGGGCGGTCCGCAGCGAACCATTCTTTCTTCTCGAAACCCCGCGCGGTCATATGGTCGTCCATGGCGCGGAGTGCGTGCGCGGCACCGGCCCGCAGCGCAGCCTCGTCGCCGCCGGCGCCGAACATGGCATGGCGGCGCGCGGCGCTGGCAACGCCGAGATCGCCGGCCGCGAAGAAAAGCCACTGCATCACCTTGGCGAAATCCGAACCATCCGCCGGCAGCCATGCACCCGTTGAATCGTGGCTGCGCGCCAGATGGACGATGATGGACTCGGCGCCGAACATCGTCACCTCGTCGTCGCGGAGAATGGGCAGGCTGCCCGCCGGGTTCATGGCCAGGAATGGCGGCGTCTTCTGCTCCGCCCCCGGAAATGCATCGACTGCAACGGTCTGCCATTCCAGGCCGAGCATGGAAAGCGCCAGCCGCACCTTGTAGCAGTTTTCGTCCAGCTCGTAGTTGTAGAGCGTGATTCTCGCCATCATGCAGCCCGCGTCGTCGAGGTCGCGCCGGTACGCCCGGTCTCGAGATGATGACGCAGCTCGCTCGTCCAAGCGAAGAAATGCTTCTGCCCCTTGCCGGCATACTTGGCTGCCGGTCCGTCAATCACGATGTGTAGGGCCGATCGTTTGTCGGTCAGTTCCTGCAGGCCAAGAAGCAGCGTGTCTTCGCCGACCGTCAGGCTGAACAGCATCCCGCTCAGCGCCTTCAGCTCAGCGAGCCCGGATCCGCGGGAGAAGGGCCTGGGCGGCATGGCCCTCACGACATCGATCACCATTGCGGCGGGACTGTCGAGATGCAGGCTGCGGACCGGCACCACCTCCTCTGCCAAGGCAGGCAATTCGGGCAATGCTGCTGCCGGATCCAGTGCCGTCCAGACTATCCCAGCCGCCTCGGCCGATCTGTGGGCAGACACGGTAATGGACGCCGGCACCCTGAGATCGGGGTGGGCCGGAATGTATCGGCACTGGCCGGCCGCATCGTACTGCCAGCCGTGATAAAGACAGGCAATATGATCGCCGCGGACAAAACCGAAGCTCAGCTTCATACCGCGATGCGGGCAGCGATCCTCCCACACATGCGCTGCGCCACTGTTGTCGCGCCAGACCACCAGCTCGTTTCCGCCAAGGCGGATTCCGGCCGAACTGCCCGGCTCGATCGATCCCGACAGCGCCACTGGGTGCCATCCAGCCTGTATCGTCATTCTGCGTCTTTCCCTCTGGAATATTCCCAAATTTCGGCCCGTTCGCAGTCCATCACCAGACAGTCGATTGGCCCCAAGCTACATGCCATCTCGAAGGCATCGATGAGATCGGGCTGGCCCGAAACCTGGACGACAAAAAAATCGTCCGCGGCTTCGTGCACCAGCAGATCGAGATTGAGCCGAGCGGCACGCCTGTCGGCGAACTCGCCAAAGCTCGACGACACCAGTCGGCCGATGAAGCGCAGGCGCGTTGTTTGAGGCGGAGGCGCAGGGTTCTGCGCTTCCCGTAGGTGCTTCATGCCTATATTTCTCCCGGCCTGCACATTTTTTAAGCAGTTTTAGAATGTGTCTAGTTAGGCATCATTTTTTGGCTTGTGCAAGCCCCGTTTCCCTGACATCTGTTGCGTATCAGGTGATCGGACAGTTGGAAAAAGCCGCGATTATCGAACAACTCGGCAGCCGTCCGTCGCCCAAGAAAACCAGGTACGGCTTTGGGGTTGCCGATCCGGGCGAGTGAGCGTCGATGTCGTTGTCAAGTTTCATTCAGCTCATGCCGAAGGTCGAGTTGCACTTGCACCTCGAGGGCGCCGTATCCGCGGAGACATTCGCCGAGCTGGCGGCGCTGAACGCGGTGCCGCTGCCGGACGGCAGACTGACATCGGAGCTCTACAGCTACGGCAACCTGCTGGATTTCCTGAAGATTTACGATCTGGTTTGCGCCTCGATCAGGACTGCGGACGATTTCTCTCGCATCACCTTCGAGGCACTGGAGCGCTGCGCTAAAGCCGGTGCGCGCTACGTCGAACTGTTCTTCAGCCCGCATGCGCATCTGGCTCATGGCGTGGCCTATTCGACTATGCTCGAAGGCATCCTCGACGGCTTTCACCGCGCAAAGGAGCGCTATGGGCTTATGGCAAAGCTGATACCGGCGCATGCGAAGCCGCTCGGCGCGGCAGGTGGCGAGCGCTTCCTGGACATGGTTCTGGCCGAGCGCCCGGCTGAGGTGATCGGCATCGGCTTCGATTACGACGAACGCCCGAACCCGCCGCCGATGTTTGCGCGCATCGTCGAGCGAGCGCGGGCTGCCGGGCTCAATGTCACCAACCATGCGGGCGAGGATGGCCCGGCGGACTATGTCCGCGATACCGTCGACGTCCTCGGCCTGAGACGGGTCGACCACGGCTACCATGTCGTCGACGATCCGGCGCTGATGGAGCAGTGCAAGGAGATGGGCATCGTCTTCACCTGCTGTCCGAGCACGACGCTGGCCACCACCGTCTGGCGTGACCTCACCGCGCCCGACCACGCGATCCGCCGCATGATCGAGGCCGGGCTTACCGTGACGATCCACTCCGACGATCCGCCCATGTTCGCCACGACGCTCGACCGCGAATACGCGCTGATCGCCGAAAATTTTGCGCTCGGGCCGTCGGCACTGAAGCGGATCGCGCTGGCTGGCCTGTCCGCAGCATGGCTCGATGACGACATCAAGCAGGCATGGTCGGCCGACTGGTCGGCAGAAATCGACCGCCTCATGGAAACCGAACTGTCTCTCCCGAACTGAACACGACACGGAACAAAGGACCGAAGCATGATCGACCTGCGCAATCTCTCCCGCCGAGGCTTCCTCAACATGGGCGCCGCGGCCGGCGCCTCGCTGCTCCTGCCGAAATCCGGCCTTATCACGCCCGCCAATGCACAGACGCCGCTCGCCGCCGTCGCCGAGGAAAACGCGGTCATCGCCTTCGGCCACACTGGTCCGGTGACCGATGAAGGCTGGACCTGGAGCCACGACCAGGGCATGAAGGCCGTGCAGGAAGCGTTCCCGAAGCTGAAGACGCTGTTCGTCGAAAGCATCCCCTATTCGGCCGACGCGACCCGCACCTTCCGCCAGTTCGTCTCGGAAGGTGCCAACATGGTGTTTGCCACCTCCAACTATGGCGACTTCCTCTACGACGTGGCCAAGCGTTCGCCGGACGTCGCCTTCTATGAATGCGATGGCCGCAACCCGCTCGAAAATCTCTCGACCTACTATCTCGCCCACTGGTACCCAACCTACGTCACCGGTGTCGCCGCGGGCCTGATGAGCAAGAGCGGCAAGCTCGGCTACGTCGCCTCCTTCCCTGTTCCGTCGGTCTTTTCCGGCACCAATGCCTTCCTGATGGGCGCCCGTTCGGTCAATCCCAACGCCACGATGCAGACCATCGTCATCAACTCGTGGTTCGATCCGCAGGCTGCCACCCAGGCCGGCACCGCGCTCATCGACAACGGCGCCGACCTTCTGTTCGGCATCATGGACGAAGCAGGCTATCTGCAGGTGGCCGAGCAGCGCGGCGCGAAGGCCGTGATGTGGAATACCGACATCCGCCGCTACGGGCCGAAGGCCTACGTCTCCTCGATCGCCATCGACTTCAAGAAATTCTATGTCGACCAGGTGCGCCTGCGCCTCGAAGGCAAGTGGACGCCATCGCAGACCATCCTGCCGATGGGCGGCGGTATCGACCGCGATGCCTGGGGCGAGACGGTGCCCACCGAGGTCGCAAAGCAGGCCGATGCCGTGCGCGACAAGATTCTCGGCGGCTGGAGCCCGTTCGAGGGCGAGATCAAGGACACCAAGGGCAACGTCAAGGTGGCTGCCGGCCATCGCATGACCGAAGAGGAACTCTACAACTGGGATTGGTCGATCGACGGCGTCAGCGGCCTCCAAGCGTAGTCCTGAAAGATTGCAGAGTTTTCGGATAGACTATGCGGCAGAAGGCAAAGAGCTAAGCGGGATGAATGATTTTGTTCCAGTTCATCATGCTTCGAGCGAGCACCGCTACGGCGGCATGGAGGTGCCGTCCACCTCCCCGGGACGTTACGAGCCTGGCTCCGGCGCACCGCCGCTCGTGCTGCTCAAGAGCATCAGCAAATATTTCCCCGGCGTCGTTGCCAACCAGGACGTCGACCTGGACGTGATGCCGGGGGAGATCCACGCCTTGCTCGGCGAGAATGGCGCCGGCAAATCGACCTTGATGAACATCCTCACCGGCATCTATCAGCCGGATGCCGGTGAGATCGTCGTCGACGGCTATGCCAAGCATTTCGCATCTCCAGTCGATGCGATCTCCGCCGGTATTGGCATGGTCCACCAGCATTTCAAGCTGGTGACCGCCTTCACGGTCGCCGAGAATATTCATCTCGGCTGGTCCGAAACGCCCAAGCGTATTGGCTCGTCGGTGCTCGAGGCGCGGACTGCCGCACTGGCCGAGAAGCTGAACCTCGCGGTACGGCCATCCGCGCGCGTCGCCGATCTTTCGACCGGCGAGCAGCAGCGCGTGGAAATCCTACGCGTGCTCGCGCGCAATGCCCGTGTTCTGATCCTCGACGAGCCGACTGCAGTGCTTACTCCGGCGGAAGCGCGCGAGCTCTTCAAGGCGCTCAAGCAGTTCGTGTCCCGGGGCAATGCGGTGATCTTCATCAGCCACAAGCTCGACGAGGTCCTGGAAATATCAGACCGCATCACCGTGCTGCGCGGCGGCCGCAAGGTGGCCACCGAAAATACCGCGGACTGCGGCGAGAAGATGCTGGCGCGCCTGATGGTTGGCCGTGAGATCGTGCTCAGCAATCTGCGTGCCAGGCAGCCAGGCGCGGCCGGCATCTCCGCCGAGCCGGTGCTCAGCCTCAAATCCGTCGTCGCGCGTGACGACGTGGGCGGCATCCTTCTCGACGAGGTTTCGCTCGACATCCATGCCGGCGAGATTCTCGGCATCGCCGGTGTGGCCGGCAACGGCCAGAAGGAGCTGACCCAGGTCGTCACCGGCTTGCGGCCGATCCACTCGGGCCAGATACTGCTCGGCGGAAAGGGCGTCACGACCGCCGGCGCGGTCGATTACGCGAAGTTCGGCGTCGGCCACATTCCCGAAGACCGGCTGCACAGCGGTCTGGCGCCGGCGCTTTCAATCACCGACAACGCCATAATCCGCGAATATGCGTCGGCGCCTGTTTCAAAGGGCTTCGCGTTCCGACCGCGCCTAGCGGCTGCTCTTGCGCGCACGATCGCCGAAGCGGCATCCGTTGCGGTGCCCAATTTCGGCATGCCCATGCGCAACCTTTCCGGCGGTAATCAGCAGCGCCTCGTCGCACGCCGCGAGATGCGCATCGCAAGCAAGGTTCTGATCGCCGCCTATCCGAGCCGTGGCCTCGATGTCGGCGCGATCAACACGATGATGCACTATCTCGTCGAATTGCGCGATGCCGGCGTCGGTGTGCTCTTCATTTCCGAGGAGCTGGAAGAGCTGTTCAACCTGTCGGATCGCATCGCCGTAATGTTCCATGGCAGGATCATGGGCGCGGTGGAGACTGCCTCCACCGACATCGAGGAAATCGGCCTGATGATGGGCGGGCAGATGCGGTCCAGTGCTGGCGCCCAGGCCGCTGCCGGGAAGCACTGACCTTGGCGATCAAGCTCCAGCGCGTTCCATCCGCGCAGCCCTCCGTTGCCTTTGCGGCACGTGCCCTGGCGATCGTGCTGGCATTGGGGGTCGCCGGCCTGGTTCTGGCCGCTCGCGGCAATGCTCCCGTCGAACTCGCCTGGGAGGTGCTCAACTCGACTTTTGGCTCGAGCTTCGGGCTGGAAGATGTCGGACTTCTGGTCACTCCCCTGATCCTGACCGGCCTGTCGGTCTGGGTAGCGCTGAGAATCGGCGCCTGGAACATCGGCGCGGAGGGCCAATTCTATGCCGGCGCCTTCAGCGCCACGGCAGTCGCGCTGTTCATTCCCGGCCCGACCTGGCTGATCCTGCCTGTTATGTTCATCGCTGGCGCGCTCGGCGGGCTGCTCTGGATACTGGTGCCGACGCTGGCGCGCGCCTACGCCGATGTCAGCGAACTCATCACCACCCTGCTTCTGAATTTCGTGGCGACGCTGATGGTCTACTACGTCGCCACCGGACCATGGCTCGACCCGAGCGGCCATGCGCTCGCGACCACTGCACGTCTGCCGCATGACGTGCCTGAATTCTGGGGTATCGTGCACTACGGTTTCCCGCTGGCGATCCTGCTCACCTTTGTCATCGCAGGACTGCTCAACTACACGCGCTGGGGTTACGAGGTGCGGGTCGCTGGGTCGAACCCGAGCGCGGCGCTTTATGCGGGCATGCCGTTCCGCCGCCGCCTGATCGTCGTCCTGCTGATGTCGGGAGCGATCGCCGGCATCGCCGGTATGCTGGAAGTAGCTGGCACGGTGCATCGCCTGCAGGGCGGCATTTCCAACAATTTCGGCTATCTCGGCATCATGGTCGCGGTGCTGGCGCGCGGTTCCTCACTTGGCGTGCTCGCAGGCGCGGCTTTGATGGGCGTCATCCTGAATTCGGGCATCATCCTGCAGACGCAAGGCATCACCGTCTCGGCCGTGCTCGCCATCACCGGACTGATCCTGTTCTTCACGGCGATCGGCAACGAACTCGCTCACTACCGCATCACGCGGACCGAACCGGTCGCGAGCTGAGGAAACACCCATGGACATGATCGCCGGACTGATCCAGACCTCCATTCTCGCCGGCGGCGTGCTGGCGCTGGCGGCGCTGGGCGAGACGCTCTCCGAGCGCGCCGGCGTCGTCAATCTTGGCGTCGAAGGGCTTATGGCGCTCGGTGCAATCACTGGCATCGCGGTCGTCGTCGCCACGCCGCACCCTATGCTCGGCTTCGTCCTTGCGCTTGCCGTCGGTTTCCTCATTGGCTGCGTCTTCGCTCTTGGCACCGTCGTCATTAAAGCGAACCAGGTGTTGTGCGGCCTGGCGCTGACGCTGATGGGCACCGGCATGGCCGCAACGATCGGTCGCGCCTATTCCGGCATGCCGGCGCCGGCGACCTTCGCGCCGATCGCTATTCCCTATCTTAGCGACATCCCGCTGCTCGGTCGCGCGATCTTCACGCAGAACATCCTTGTCTACCTGATCTACATCGTCCTGCCGGTTGTGCTGCACTACATCATGTTCCGCACGCGCCACGGGCTGAACATGCGCGCGGTGGGCGAAAACCCCGCGGCAGCCGACGCCGCCGGCATTTCGGTGCTAAGCATCCGCTTCTGGTATGTCGCCGCGGGCTCGGCGCTGGCGGCCGGCGCCGGCGCTTACCTCACGCTTGCCTTCGTTCCCTCCTGGTCGGAAGGCGTCGTGGCCGGCCGCGGCTGGATTGCCGTCTCTCTCGTCATCTTCGCAGGCTACCGGCCCCTCAACGCCGTGCTGGCCGCTCTGCTGTTCGGTCTCATCACCTCGCTCGGCTTCGTCGGCCAAGCACGCAACTGGCCGATCGCGGCGCCGATCCTGTCGATGCTGCCCTATCTCGGCACGATCGCCCTGATCATCGTGCCGGTGCTTGCCTGGCAGCGCATGCGCCGGGTAATGGCCGCGCCGGCTGCTCTCGGCGAACCCTATTTCCGCGACATGCGTTGAGACCGTCATGCCCCGCCTGCTTGTCAAGAACATCGATCTGCTCGCCACCTTCGATGATACGCGCCGCGAGATTTCCGACGGCGCCTTGATGATCGACGACAACGTCATCGAAGCGGTCGGCACCACCGCGGAACTCAGTGCCTCCAGTGCCGACGAGGTGCTCGACCTATCGGGCCATGTCGTCATGCCGGGCATGGTGAACACGCATCATCATATGTACCAGAACCTCACCCGTGTGATGGCTCAGAACGACGAACTGCTTGTCTGGCTGAAGACGCTCTATCCGATCTGGGCCGAGCTCGACGACGATGCGATAGGTGTCTCGGCGCGCGTAGCGATGGCCGAGCTTATCCATTCGGGCTGCACGACCAGCTCCGATCACCTCTACATCTTGCCCAACAACTGCACGCTCGACGCGACGATCGGTGCGGCCCGCGATATCGGTCTGCGTTTCCACGCTGCGCGTGGAGCCATGTCGCGCGGCGAAAGCCAGGGCGGCTTGCCGCCGGATCGCTGCGTCGAAAAGGAAGAGGATATCCTGAAGGATGCCGAACGGCTGATCGGCGGCTATCACGACGCGTCGCGGCATTCAATGAGCCGAATCATCCTGGCTCCTTGCTCGCCTTTCTCGGTGACTCCGGAGTTGATGCGCGATGCGGCATCGCTGGCGCGCAGCCACAAGGGCGTGAACCTGCATTCGCACCTTGCCGAAGAGCTTTTCGAGGAGAAGTACTGCCTCGAAATCTATGGCAAACGGCCGGTCGAGTTCGCCGAATCCGTCGGCTGGCTCGGTGACGACGTCTGGTTCGCCCACTCGATTTTCATGACCAGCGACGAGATCGACCGCTTCGCCGAAACCGGCACCGGGGTCGCCCATTGCCCGTCGGCTAACATGCGCTGCGGCCAGGGCATCGCGAAAATCCGCGAGATGCTCGACAAGGGCGTGAAGGTCGGCCTTGGCGTCGACGGCTCGGCCTCGAACGACACGTCGAACCTGTTCATGGAAGCGCGGCTGGCGCTGATGCTTCAGCGTGTCGCGCCGCACCACTACCTCTCCGAAAAGCCCGGCGGCCGCGGCGGTTTCGGCGGCACGCCGACGGCGCTGTCCGCGCGCGAGGCCCTCGAAATGGCGACGCGCGGTGGCGCTGCCCTGCTCGGCCGCAATGACATCGGCCATCTCGCGCCCGGCATGTGCGCCGACTTCATCGCGGTCAAACGCAGCCAACTCGGCCTTTCCGGCACCGAGCGCGACCCGCTCGCCGCGCTGGTGCTTTGCGGACCCTTCAAGGTCGACTATTCCTACATCAACGGCCGGCAGATTATCGCGAGAGGCGACTTCGCCTCTTTCGATGTCGAGGCGGCGATGGCCGACCACCGGGCCGTGATGGACCGCATCTATCGGCAGTGAGATAGCACAGGAAGGACGCAACAATGACGATTAAGCGAGCTGCGGAGCAGGCGGCCCTCGACCAATGGTATTGCATTGACGCGCTGAACGAGATTCCGGTCGGCACGATGCCGAACCGGCTTCTGGGCGTCGATCTGTTGGTAGCCCGCGATACGGCAGGCCCGGTCAATGTGTCGCGTGCCGGCGACGGCAGCCAAGTCCCGGCCAAGGAACGCTACGGCTATCTATGGATCACGCTCGGCATGCCGGCCGGCGATGTGCTGTCGATCCCGGAGGCCTATGAGGACGATCGCCGGCCTGTCGTTTGCGGAGCGATCGCGGTAAAGGCGTCCGGCCTGCGCATCGTCGAGAATTTCCTCGACATGGCGCATTTCCCCTTCGTCCATACCGACATATTGGGCGCCGAGCCGCACACGGAAGTGCGGCATTACACAACCGAAATCCGCCGCGACGTGGATGAGGTGTGGGCGACCAACTGCGAATTCTTCCAGCCGCAGGCAGCACTCTCGGCGACCGGCGGCATCATGACCCAATACATGTACCGGGTCGCCAATCCTTTCGCGGTGATGCTCTACAAGACCTGCCCCAACTCGGCTACCCGGTGGGACGTGATCTGTCTGTTCATGCAGCCCCTCGATCCGGACCGCTGCCGCGCGCACCCCGTCATGTTCCTGATCGACGACGTATCGACCACGACCGAACTTGTGCAGTTCCAGCAGCTCATCTTCCTGCAGGACCGCATCATCCTGGAGAACCAGCGGCCACTTCTTTTGCCGCTCGAGCCGCGCGCGGAAATCCCGACGCGGGCCGACGGCTCGTCGATCGCCTATCGCCGCTGGCTGAAGGAGAAGGGCATCACCTACGGCACGACGGCGCAAGCCGCATGAGCGGCAGCCCTTCCGATATTGTCATCGGCATCGACGGACGGGCAATCACGCTCTGGCGCTTCGCGACGGCAGTGCGTAGCTGTTCTTCGGCGGAGGACAGGTGAGCGACCTGAGCGGCAAGACGCTTCTGGCCAGCGGCTTTCACGCGCCGGAGCGCGGGCTCGTGGAAGAGTTGCTCCATGCCCTGATCGCAATCGATCAATCAGGCATCATCGCCTCGGTGCTGCATCCGCATGATGCCGGCTATGACGAGGCGCTGGAGGCCGCGCGCCGGACCGGTTCGCTGGCGACCTTGCCGGCGCAGAGTTATCTGCTGCCCGGCTTCGTCGATCTTCACGTGCACGCGCCGCAATATCCGCAGCTCGGCAGAGCGCTGGACGTGCCGCTCGAGGCCTGGCTCCACAAACACACGTTTCCCCTGGAGGCGCGCTACGCCGATCTCGCCTTCGCGCGGCGCAGCTACGGCCTGCTGGTCGACGACCTGATCGCTAACGGCACGACCACAGCGCTCTATTTCGCAACCATCCACCAGGACGCGACAAGGCTGCTCGTCGACATTTGCCTCGAACGTGGGCAACGTGCGCTGGTCGGTAAAGTGGCGATGGACAATCCCGACGAGTGCCCGGCCTATTATCGCGATACCTCGGCGGACGCGGCCATCGATGGCACGCGCGCTCTGATCGACTACGTGCATGGGCATCCGGACAATGCCACGGGACGGGTAAAGCCGGTCATTACGCCGCGCTTCATCCCCTCCTGTACCGACGCCGCCCTCAAAGGGCTCGGCACGCTTGCGCAGGAATGCGGCTGCCATGTGCAGACGCATTGCTCGGAGAGCGACTGGGCGCATGGCTACGTGCTGCAGCGCCACGGGATCAGCGACACGTCTAGCCTTGATCGCTTTGGCCTGCTGCGCGCCGGCAGCGTGCTCGCGCACGCCAATTTCATTACGCTTGCCGACATGGAGACGATCCGCGTGCGCAAGGCGGCCGTGGCGCACTGCGCCGTCTCCAACGCCTACTTCGCAGGCGCCGTGTTCCCGTTGAGGGCGGCCCTCGAGAAGGGTGTCAAGGTCGGGCTCGGCACCGACATTTCCGGGGGACCGAGCGCCTCGATGTTCGATGCGATGCGCGCGACGGTCATGTCGTCGCGCATGCTGGAAACCGGCACCGACCCGGCGCTAGCGGCCGAGACGCGCGGCACGGCCGGAACAGCACGCGTCGACTTTCGCGAGTCCTTCCACCTGGCGACGGCAGGCGGTGGCGCGGCACTCGGCTTGCCTGTGGGGCGATTCTCGCCTGGCTACCATTTCGATGCGATCCTGGTCGACACCGCCGCGCCCAGAGGCACAATTCACCTGTGGGACGAACTCGACGACGGCGACGGCATCCTTCAGAAGATCGTCTACTCCGCTTCCAGGGCCAACATCGCGTCGGTCTGGGTCGGCGGGAGAGCTGTTCTCGCCTAAGCGGACCGGAGGCTGTGCCGAGAACCAGGACTCTTCCCGTTTTATTCCTTGCGGTCGGGGGCACGTCATGGATTTTGATCAGTATTCGCCGACGTCGATGACAGCCTGGGCAAAGGCTTGCGGGGCTTCTTGAGGCAAGTTGTGGCCGATACCGCCGGTGATGATCCGGTGCGTGTATCTGCCCGAGAATTTCTTGGCGTAGGAACTGCTGTCGGGATGGGGTGCGCCATTGGCATCGCCCTCAAGGGTAATGGTCGGCACTGTGATCACGGGAGCTTCGGCCAGCCGGTTTTCCAGAACGTCATATTCCGGCTCGCCCTGTGCCAGGCCGAGCCTCCAACGGTAATTGTGAATGACGATGCTGACGTGATCCGGGTTGTCCAGTGCTGCGGCGCTGCGCTGGAAGATGTCATCATCGAAATTCCACTGCGGCGAAGCGAGTTGCCAGATGAGTTTGGCGAAATCGCGCGTGTATTTCTCGTAGCCGGCGCGGCCGCGATCCGTGGCGAAGTAATACTGATACCACCATTGAAGCTCCGCCTCCGGTGCCAGCGGCACCATGCCGACCTGCTGATTTCCGATGAGATAGCCGCTCACCGAGACGATCGCCTTGCAACGCTCAGGCCAGAGCGCGGCAACGACATTGGCCGTTCGAGCGCCCCAGTCGCAGCCGGCGATCGTGGCCTTTTCGATCCCCAGCGCATCCATCAGGGCGATCGTATCCGCGGCGAGCGCCGACTGCTGGCCGTTGCGCATCGTCTCGTCCGACAGGAAGCGCGTAGTGCCGTAGCCGCGCAGGTAGGGCACAATCACGCGGTACCCCTTTGCGGCAAGCAGGGGAGCGACATCGGCGTAGGTGTGAATGTCATAAGGCCAGCCATGAAGCAGGATCACTGGGGCACCTTCGGCGGGCCCCAGCTCCGCATATCCGACGCTCAGATTTCCGGCATTGACCTGCCCGAGCGAGCCGAATGATTTCTGCGTGGCTTGCGTAGCAGATGCCCTCGCCTCGACCGTCCAAGTGGCCGCCGGCTCGCTCAAGCCGAGTTCGGTGGCGGCGAACGTCATTGCTGCAGCACCAACAATGCGCCGGCGGCGATGATCGACCGTGTCGGGAGCCTTACTCGCATTCATGATGAAGCCTCTGTAATGACCAACAAGCAGGAACGACCGGACCGCCCGCCTCATCGGCCGACAGGAAATGTTGCCTATTTCGATGGTGACTGCGGGCGGCGGACCAACCACTGTAACACTCGGCCAGGAGGCAGTGCGGCGAACTCTGATTGAATGCCGGTCAGGTCAAGCGTTTCCTCGATTTCCCTCCTCAGAAATTCGAGACCTAGGCCGTCCCCGCGCTTGGAAGCGGCTGGATGTAGATGTAGCATCCGCAGGAACGGCAGCATGAGAATGACTCCTGATCTTCTGTTTGGGCGAGAGGACATGTTGCATCTGGTCTTATGCTCGAAGTCGCCCTCAGCTTCAGACGAGGCCCTCACGATCCATTGCGATGCGCACGGCCGGTCGGGCAGCCATTCGGACGCGAAGGGCTTGCAAAGGCGCGGGAACAGGGACTTGGAAGCGGGCCGCCCAAAGCAGCATCACGAAAAGATAAAAATCCGCGACGCTCGGCTTGTCGCCGAACAGATAGTCGGTCTCGAGCCCGTCAGCGACGAACTCGAGTTGGCTCGTAATCGTCGCGCTCGCCCTGGCCTTTTCGGCATCGCTGCTTTGGTGCCACATCGGCTTGAAGCTTCGGTGTATTTCAGTTGAGATGTAGGTCAGCGCTTCGAGAAGGCGGGTACGGCCCAACGGCCCCGCCACTGCCAGTGGCGGGTATTGCGACGCAATCCAGTCGAGGACGGCGATATTTTCCGTCAGCGTTTCGCCGCTATCCAGCACGAGGGCTGGAACATAGCCCTTGCGCGTGACGGTAGTGAAATCATCCCCGGAGCCTGTCCGTTTGGTCTTGAGGTTCACACTTTCGCGCTCGAAGGAAACACCGGCCTCTTCCAGAGCGATGTGGTCCGCCAGGCTGCAGGCGAGAGGGCTGTAGTAGAGTTTCACCGCTTTTCCCTTTTCTGAACCCGATTGAATCCCGCAACTGGTCGTCGCCGAGCGGAAAACCTGCCCCGCGCCACGCGAGACAACCGCTCCAGAAACTCGCACTTGGCGGAGACGACGACTACGACACCGACAGCTAGACGTGCCTATGCCGAGGTATGGTCGGACTGAAGTTCGGGATCGCCGTGCGCAATGCCGGGACGTATGCCAGCTCAGCGGCCAACGGTTATCTGGAGGAATCCAGAACCTTCCATAATGGCATCATCGCCGGCCCGGCCAGTCCTTCGCTCAGGAAATCCTAAACGAAAGTATTGGACGCACGTGCCGTTGGCACGATGGCTCACACCCGGCCACGGCCGGCATATTCCGCGCGGCACGAGCAGACTGGAAACGCGAAAGCCGTGGTCTGACTTTTGCTCGATTGCCACCAACGCGATGACGCAGCTTCCGACAATAGGAGTCGCCATCATGGCCGACCTTTCCGAAACCTCCACAGCCGAGCACACATTGCGCGTCGAGGCGCCCGCCGCGATCGAGGTCGACGTCTCCTCGCTGACGCCGGGAACGTCGCTGATCGTCGACTGGCACGGCAAGCCGGTTGTCGTGCGCAACCGCACCGAAAAAGAGAGGAAGGACGGCCAGGCAGTCAGTCTCGCCGAGCTCAAGGATCCAATTGCCCGCAACGCCAACCTGCCGGCCGATGCGCCGGCAACCGACGCCAATCGAACTATGCCGGGCAAGGAAGCCTGGGTGGTGATGATCCAGGTCTGCACCCATCTTGGCTGCATCCCGCATGGTCAGGGAGGCGATTTCGACGGCTGGTTCTGCCCCTGCCATGGTTCGCAATACGACACTGCCGGCCGCGTCCGGAAGGGGCCGGCACCCGAGAACATGGCGGTACCGGTGTTCCAATTCGTTTCCGACACCAAGATCCGTATCGGCTGAGGCAGGGGGCATTTCGATGAGCGGCGGCAAACACTCGACCTATACGCCCAAAACCAGAATCGAACGTTGGTTCGACGCCCGCCTGCCGCTGCCGCGGCTGGTCTATGACAGCTTCATCGTCTATCCCGTCCCGCGCAACCTGAACTATGCCTATACGTTCGGCGGCATTCTCACGATCATGCTGGTTTCACAGATCCTGACCGGCATCGTGCTGGCGATGCATTACGCCCCTGATACGGGGCTGGCCTTCAACTCGGTCGAGCAGATCATGCGCGACGTGAATTCGGGCTGGCTGCTGCGCTATCTCCATTCCAACGGCGCGTCGTTCTTCTTCATTGCCGTCTACCTCCACATCTGCCGCGGGCTCTACTATGGTTCGTACAAGGCGCCGCGTGAGCTGCTGTGGGTGCTCGGTTGCACCAACCTCCTGCTGATGATGGCGACGGCCTTCATGGGCTACGTGCTGCCTTGGGGACAGATGTCGTTCTGGGGCGCTACTGTCATCACCAGCTTTTTCACCGCCATCCCACTGATCGGCGACTGGCTCCAGCAGCTTTTGCTCGGCGGCTTCGCGGTCGATAATCCGACGCTGAACCGCTTCTTTGCGCTGCATTACCTGCTGCCATTTGTGCTTGTGGGCGTGGTGACCTTGCATATCTGGGCGCTTCACGTCGTCGGCCAGAACAATCCGACCGGCATCGAGGTCAAATCGAAAACCGATGTCGTGGACTTCACGCCCTATGCCACCGTCAAAGATGCCTTCGGCATCCTCGTGTTCCTGTTCTTCTTCGCCTATTTCGTCTTCTACCTGCCGAACTACCTCGGCCATCCCGACAACAACAGCATCGCCAATCCGCTGAAGACGCCGGCCCACATCGTGCCGGAATGGTACTTCCTGCCGTTTTATGCGATCCTGCGGGCCATCACCTTCAATATCGGGCCGATCGATTCCAAGCTCGGCGGCGTGCTCGCGATGTTCGGCTCGATCGCCGTGCTGTTCCTGGTGCCGTGGCTCGACACCTCGAAGGTGCGCTCGGCGGTCTATCGGCCCTGGTACAGGGTGCTCTTCTGGCTGTTCGTTGCCAATGCCCTCTTTCTCGGCTGGCTCGGCTCCCGGCCGGCGGAAGGCGCATACGTCGTCATGTCCCAACTGGCGACGCTTTACTATTTTGCGTTCTTCATCATCGCCATGCCGGTGCTCGGGCTGATCGAAAAGCCGCGACGGCTGCCGAATTCGATCACCGAAGCAGTTCTCGAAAAAGACAAGGCCAGCGCCAGAGGCCCGATCGCCGGGCCGGAGACCAAACGTTGAACCGGGCATCGCGGTGATCGTTCATGAACTGGTGGAACTCTCCTCTGGTCTACATCGTGTTGCTCGGCCTCGCCGGGATCGTCGTTTGGTCTCTCATCCCCAGACGCTTCGCCAATGCGAAGCTGGTCGTCCAACTCGCCTTTTTCGTCGCGATGTCGGCCATGGTTCTCCACCTGCGCGTCGTGCCGTACGAGGCCGCAGGGGACAACGAGACAACCGGAGGAGCGATCCTCATCGGCTCGGTCAAGCTGCTCTGGTGGGTTCACCTTGCCTGGGCGCTGATCGGATTTGTCCGTATCTATCTCGTCTTCGAGCGAAAGCCGCGCGAGGCACGTCTCCTGCAGGACGTCGTGGTCGGTGTCGTCTACGCTGGAATGTTCCTGTCGATCCTGGCGTTTGTCTTTGCAGTGCCGGTCGGAACGCTCATTGCCACGTCGGGCGTGTTTGCCGTCATCCTGGGACTGGCGCTCCAGAATACGCTTGGTGACGTATTTTCGGCGATCGCGCTTAACCTCGGCCGCCCTTACGTGCTTGGAAACTGGATCATTCTGGGCGACGGAACCGAAGGCCGCGTTATCGAGACCAATTGGCGGTCGACCCAACTTCTGACCCCGACACACAATGTCGTGGCGCTGCCAAACAGCCTTCTCGCCAAGATCGGGGTAACAAATCTAAGCGGTCCGGACGAGAGCCATGGACTTGCCGTAACCGTCAAGGTGGCGCCAACGAAGACGCCGGCGATCATCGTAGACCTCATGCGCACTGTCTTACTGAGCTGCAATTCGATCCTCCAGGACCCTTCGCCTTCGGTCACCATCAGAAGCCTGGATGCCACAGCTATCGAGATCGAGTTGTTTTTTCGCGTCGCAAGTATCGACCAGCGAAGTGCCGCTCGGAACGAAATCTTCGATCTCATTTATCGCCATTCAAAGTCGACCGGCATGCTGCTGGCGGAGCCATTTTCAGGCTCGATTGCCATGACCAACCGGCCGGGCCACGAGACGGCGGCCTCCCAAGGCTTCACCCCGATCGAACTCATCAATTCCATACCGGTATTCTCGGCGCTAACGGATACCGAGCAGGGTTCGCTCGCCAAAGCGGCCTCGGTTCGCACCTACCATAAGGGCGAAATCATCGCACGACAGGGAGAGATGCTGCCGTCGCTCATGATCGTTCGGACGGGCGTCATCGTCCGGCAAATTGGCGAGGACGATGATCAACTGCAGGAGATCTCCCGGCTTGCACCTGGCGATTTCTTCGGCGAGACCGGCTTGCTCGCCGGTATTGGCGAGATGTCGAGTTTGCGGGCAATGACCCCTGTCACGGTTTACGACATAGACCAGGAAAGCTTTGCGCCGCTGCTGCACGACAGGCCCGAAATGGCCGAAGATCTTGCCGCGATCCTGTCGATGAGGGTGTCGGCTTTTAATGAAAGCGGCATCGCCGGACAGCACCACGCGAGCTCCAAATTCGCGCTCCTCAAAGCCATTCAGACAGTCTTTCGAGCCGCTTCGTTCAAGCGCGTTCGAGCACCTGGCTGACAAGGCATGCAGAAGGACAGAGATCCATGACCATCCGCCAAAGCGGTATCACAGGCATCGATACACTCATCCAGCCAGCTATCCGTGATTTTGCGGACGGACTGAAGATAAGGCGCGTATTGCCGTCCTCGGATCGCCTGATGATCGGGCCCTTCATCCTGTTCGACCATTTCGGCCCCGCTATATTCGACGCAGGTCACGGTTTCGATATGGGACCGCATCCGCATATCGGCGTTGCGGCCGTGACCTACCTGATCGATGGCGAGATCGTCCATCGCGACAATTTGGGAAAAGTGCAGACCATCCGTCCTGGCGAGGTCAACTGGATGACGGCCGGGTCGGGCATCGTCCATTCCGAGCGCACGCCACCGGAAGTCCGGGCGTCGGCAAGCAATCTCTTCGGCGCTCAGGCTTGGATCGCCCTCCCCTCCCGCTATGAAGAAATTGCCGCCGACGTCGCACATTTTGGCGCTCCCGAAATACCGAGGATCTGTGCCGACGGCGTCGAGTTTACGTTGATCGCCGGCGCGTCCGACCGGTTGGTCTCGCCGGTAAGGACGTTCTCCGACATGGTCTATGCCGAAATTGTGCTCACGAGCGGTGCGCGCTACCAGGTGAAACCCGAACACCGTGAGCGTGCGATCTACATCGTCGCCGGTGAGGTTGGAATTGTCGGCCAGTTCGGTACGTTTCATGAGGCCGAATTAGTAGCTCTGGCGCCCGGCGCTGAGATTGTGCTCCAGGCGCCTGCCTTCCATGCGGCGAGACTGATGCTGATAGGAGGTGAGCCCCTGGCCGAGCCACGTCATATCTTTTGGAACTTCGTCTCCTCTTCAGCCGAACGGATCGAGCAGGCAAAGGCGGATTGGCGCGAACGCCGCTTCCCCGGCGTGCCGGGAGAGCACGAGCTCATGCCTCTGCCAGATGGCAGCGTGTGAGGGATAAGGCAGCGGATGGTGACCTCAGCGCCGCGACAGCTTTACGCCGGGTGGCGCAGGCAGACCACTACGATATCAAGTAGAGATCGTTCATCGTTTCCTCATCGAGCAAACCGTCGAACCAGACGTCGAAGATTGTCTCGAGCAGGAACTCGTCGTTGCTTGCTTCGGAAAACAGCGTGAGGGACGCGTGCAACTTCTTCGCATCAACGTCACCGAAGACAGCGCGAGCGCTTAGGCCGGAGAGCCGTTGCAGGGTGCCAACGCATTCCCGATAACGGCCTCCGAGGATCGGAAACGAGAGATAGGCGCTGGCTTCGTCGAGCGATGTGATTGCATATGGCTCAGGCGCTGTACCACTTCGCCTTGTGGCCAACCTTGGGAAGATGAACTCCATGTAGGGAGTGCACATCATCCCTCGAGGTAGAATGGCCAGCGCGTCGTCGTAGACCGGATCCTGTGCGCTGACGAATCTCTGCAAATCATACTCGTCAGGCATTTGGATGGATCCTTGGGAAACCCTCAACATTCGTGCCCATGACTAGCCGCCGACGACATCTGCATAGTCCGGGTGCTTGGCGAAAAAGCGGCTCATGAAGGGACATTTCAAGATCGCTTTACGGCCGGTCTTGCGGAGCAGTTCGAAGGTTCCTTGGGCCAATTGCGACGCGATCCCTTGTCCGGAAAATTCCGACGGGACTTCGGTGTGTATCAGCGCAACCTTCCCGCCCTCGAGCCGATAACAGGCCGCCGCAAACATATCACCGGCGATCGGCAGCTCGAAACGGTGCTGTTGGACGTTTGCAACGACTTGTGCATCCATCTTTATCTCTCGATTGTATGTCACGTGTCACCGGAGGCAGATTGGCGGGCCGCTATCGCATCGCAGGCAACCGCAGAGTGACGGTCGTGCCTTTCCCAAGTGTGCTCTGAATATCGATGCTTCCGCCTGATTGCTCGGCAAAGTGCTTCACCATCGGCAAACCGACGCCGCCGAGGCCTTCGCTTTTGGTGGTGAAGAACGGATCGAAGGCGCAGACCATCGTCTCGCTGGTCATCCCGATACCGTTGTCCGCGACGCGGATGTCTACCTGACCGGCGGCAGAGTTCTCAGAGGCCAAGCCGGCATCGATCGAGATGAAACCGCCGTCAGGCATTGCATCGCGCGCGTTGAACAGAAGATTCAGAACCGCATTTTGCAATCCAAAGCGATCGCATCTCACCAAAGGCAGGTCGGACCCAACCCGAAGCTCAAGACCGAAATTGGCATCCAAGGCGCTCCGTACGAGGGTTTCGATCTCAGCCAGGCAAGCACCTACGTTTGTGTATTCGATTTCCGCGTGGCTCTCTCGGGCCAGGCTGATGGTTTGCCGGACAAGGCCACCAGCCCGCTCCAAAGCCGTTTTGGCGCCGGCTATTACAGGCCCGAGCGCCGGAGCCGCTTGGATGCTCGGATCGCGGGCCAGGTGGTTCAACGCCGACGAGGCGACCTGAATGAGATTGCCCAGGTCATGGACGATGCCGGCCGTCGACATTTGCACGGACATACCACCTCCAGGGCCATCGGGCGGGCCGTCGAAGACATCTTCTTTTATGTCCGGACGAAACATTTCGTTCCCCGCTGGCTAAGTCGGCACCTATTGGCTTCAACACGCTATAATTTATGGCTTTTATTTTCCATTATATCTAAGAAGACGCCGATACATACTTCCGTATATTCAATCGCGAGACGATGCTCTATTGATAGCCGATCCCGCTGATGTAGTTGGCAAGCAGCCGTTCCTGCAGTTCCTCTTGTTTGAAGAGCGCCTTCATCGCATCACGGATATCGAGGACGCCTAGCGGTTTCGAGTCGGCCCCGAGCACCGGCACATTCTGCAGGCCTTGCGCGGCCATGGTCTGCCAGACTGAATGAAGATCATCATCGGGACCACAGGACACGATGGACCGGCTCATCAATGCCGCAATCGGCGCTTCTGTTGGCCCTGAATTCGCCAGATGGCGGACAAGGTCGGACTTGCTCAGCACGCCTGCCGCCTCCCCACTGCCGTGGCACACCACGACCAGGCCTATTGCGGGCCTGGAAAGTGAGAGTGCCGCACTGCGGAGTGGAGCGTCGACATCGACCACCATGAGACGGGCCGATATTACTGGATGCAGACTGTCAATTCGCATGACGCCCTCCTGAGAGCGCCTCGCGGCCGCGGCCGCGGGGCTGGGATCGGTTCCAGTGTTGGTCGCCGAGCTCGGCGCCTTCGTCCGGCCGGTCAGAATGGCGCGCAAACAAGCGCCATTCTGACCCATTCCAAAGATTAGCTCAGTGCTGCTTTGCTCAGGCCAAACTTCGCATCGCCCGAGCCCGGGACGGGTTTGAAGCCGATATTCAGACGGTTCCAAGAGTTGACCGCCATGACAACGAAGGTCAGATCGGAGATTTCCTTCTCGGAAAGCTGCGACCTGACCCGATCGTAGATCTCGTCGGGGACACCCTGCTCGGGCAGCTTGGTCAAGACTTTCGTCCATGCCAAGGCTGCGCGCTCGCGAGGAACGAACAAGGTCGAATCCCGCCAGGCTGCCAGGTGGTAAAGGCGCAGTTCGCGCTCGCCATGGATCTTCGCCTGTTTGACGTGCATATCGAGGCAGAAGGTGCACCCGTTCAGCTGCGCGGCTCGGACTGCAACAAGGTCGCGGATTGGCTCTTCGATCGACCCCTCTCGCGTCGCACCAAGAAATTCAATAAATTTCTTCAGAAGTTCCGGCGACTGCTCCGCATAACTCGCGCGTTGGGCGACGGCTTTTCCTTTCGGAGCGACCGGTGGCGCTGCAATATTCATTACTTATCTCCTTGAGGTGTTTGCAATCCATTGCACCGTAAGGATGACCGGTGAGACGAACTGTTGCTATCGTGCCGATGATATGTATTGCCACTCGATTGGGTTGGGGCGCCTAAACCGAAGTATAGGAGGTGGAAATTGGCACCTGACCGCTGCCCTCGGCAATTCGCTTTGCCGCATGCATCCGACAGACGCACAGCGTTTGGGTCACTTGAAGGGCAAGGCTGAACCGACCGGTGTCGATAGAACCTGGATCGAAACTGCGGTCACTCTTCAAAGGGAGCGTTCATCACAAGATCAACTGCCGAAGTCGCCTTGTAGCCTGAAACAAAGCGCTCGCCGAAGTCCCGGGCAAAGTTGTCGTAGGTGGTTTCGGGCCTGATCTCGGCGATATGGCAAAAGCATCGCGTCATCCGCCGCTTCATCCCGAGGCGCGGAAATTCGCCAACGATCTTTGCAATCTCGGCTGACGAAACGAGGCTGTATTGCAAGCCGACGACATCGAGGCAGATGCCGGCTGTGCACAGCGCCACCTCAGCCTCCTTGTAGAGGCCAATCGACGGCGTCGAGTTGAGGGCGACGCTGTCCCAGATCAATTGGGCGCGCCGCTCGTCGAAGCCGCCCTCCCGAACGAAGGCGCGGGCGAGATCGGCGCCTTCCACTTCGAAACGGCGCGGCCCGGCGAAGTCCTCATTGAGCGTGACGTCATGCAACAGGGTTGCAACCGCAACAACCTCCGCGTCGTGCTGGATATTCTGAATCTGTCCGATCCGGGCCGCGAAAAGCCAGGATCGGACCACGTGGTTGAACAGGTAGGGTTCACATCGAGCGCGGGCATGTTCGATCGCTCGGCCAACAAGCGGAGTATGGGGGACCAAAATCCCCGCAAGTGTGCGGATGGCGATCGAATTCATGTCACTGACCGTCCCTTCGCGTACGCCCCGATGGTCCTGGGGGCTACGATTTCATTTCGCGTTCGTCGTCAGTTCCGTCTCGCTGGTGTCGACGACGAAAATAGCAAGCAGACGAGCGCCTTCCGTCTTGCTGGCGTTTTCGCTGACGGCATGACGGTCGCCAGGGAATTCCGAGAAACTCTCGCCGGCGCGATAAGTCTTCACCGGCCCGTCATTGACCTGGCTTCGGATCGCCCCCTGCAGGACCGTGGCATAGATGAACGCGGATTTGGGATGGGTATGAGCCGGCGACGTACCCCCAGGCGCGTACTCGACGAGCACGGCTTTCATGCTCTTGCCGGGCACGTTTGGCAGAGCCTGGTCGTAGACAAGCTTCACGCTGGCGGCGTCATTGGCCATTGCTGCGGTGACGGAAGCGGCGGCGAGCGCGGCGCAGAGAAGTGTTTTGATCATGTCTGGTCTCCTTGTTGTGCGAATGGCGGGCCTATCCGATGACTACTTACTTCGGTGGTGTGTATCGGCTGAGCCAATCATCGAAACGCACGGCGCCGATGCGCGCGTTCTCGCCGGGCACCAGCGTTCGATCGTCGATTGCCACTTGGCCGTAGTAGAGCGCGCCGGGATCCGGGACGACTTTACGCGGGTCGTTGGTGGCCTTCAGGAAGCGCTCGACAAGTTCGCTCATGCGAACACGCTCCGGGCCGGCAATTTCGATCATGCCGTTCAACGGCGCGGCAAGCGCGACGTCCGCCATCGCATCGGCAACATTATCAGCCGCCATGGGTTGGAAGTAGGCCGGCGACATATGAATGGTATCCCCGACGGCGCCCGTGTTTGCGATGGCGGCGGTGAATTCGAAGAATTGAGTGGCGTGAACGATGGTGTAGGGAATTCCGGACTCCCTGATCAGCTTTTCCTGAAGCAACTTGCCGCGGAAATAGCCCATGCCCTGCAGCCGGTCGGTACCGACGACCGACAGCGCCACGTGATGACGGACGCCGGCGGCCGTTTCGGCGGCAAAAAGATTACGCCCGGATGCCGAGAAGAACTCCAGGGCAGCCTTTTCCTCGAACGACGGCGAGTTCGCGAGGTCGATGACGACCTGCGCACCGGCAAGCGCGGCCGCCAGACCCTCTCCCGTAACGGTGTTGACGCCCGAATTCGGCGACGCCGCAAGTACGTCGTGGCCTTTGTTTCGCAGTCTCTCCACGGTCTTTGAACCGATCAGCCCGGTTCCGCCGATGACGACGATCTTCATGTCTGGTCTCCTGGTGTTGCGTGTCTATTTTCGTTGCTCGATCGGATGCTGGGCGTTTCCGGCCTGCTACTGACTGACCGATGCAGCAGCATCCTCGATGAGTGACGTGACCTCGTCGGGATGCGAAACCATGAGCGCGTGGGACGCACCTTCGATGACGACGGTCTTTACCGCGTGCGCACGCTTGGCCATGAAGCTCATGACGGCTGCCGGGATGTTGCGGTCATCCGAGCCGTAGATCATGTAGGACGGCAGCGTCTTCCATGAGGCGACGCCCGAGGCTTCAGCCAGAGCCGCCTGCGCAACAGGGCGTTGAGTGGCAGCCATCAGCAAAGTCTGCTCTTGCGGAACGTCGGCGGCGAACTGCGCGCGGAACTTGGCCGGCTCGATGAAGAGATCTTGTCCGCCGTCCGGCAACGCGACTGGAGCAAGCGCGCTCCCCAAGGTGCTACCGGGAAACATGCTGGACAACGTAAGGCTCGATTCGCCGGTATCCGGCGCGAAACCCGCCACGTAGACCAACGCCTTCACATTGGGATTGCCATTGGCGGCCTCGGTGATGACGGGCCCGCCATAGGAATGCCCCACCAGCACGACCGGCCCGGAAACCGACCGGACGATGGCTGAGACTGCTTTCGCATCGCTGGCAACGCCGCGGAGCGGATTAGCTGCGGCTTTCGCCACATAACCGTCTTTGCTGAGCTTGGTGATGACTGCATCCCAGCTCGACGATTCCGCGAAGGCGCCGTGCACCAGTACGATCGTCGGCTTGGGCTGAGAATTCGCGGCCTGCGCCATCCCGCCGCCCGACGCGGCAAGCGCTGCGGTGAGGGCCAGGACTCGAGTTATGTTTCGCATTTGCTTTCTCCCGTGTCGCCTGTGGTGACCAATGCTCAGGAGAATGCGCCGACGCGGCCCGCCAACCTATTGTGCGGAAGGGTCTGTCATACAATGCCAAGGTGCAGGGTAGGTCACCGGGGAGATCAGGTGCCCTGCAGCAAATTGAGGTATCTATGCCGGGTGTGCATTGTCGGCGGTCGCCGGAACAGACACTGAGGGCGCGCCGCAAAGCCTCCTCTCGTCAACGACATAGTCCCTGGCCTTCGGCCTGAATCGCCCAATGCCTTCGTATGGATCAAACAGCCGGACCGTCTGATCGTGTCGCTGCGTCACGACATTTATATTTGTATGGGTGAATACCATCCAAGCCATCAATGGAGTTACTGAAATGAAAATGACAGTCCTTGCTGTCGCCGTGCTTGTTATTACAGCAGGAAGCGCCACTGCCGGAAGCGACCACTATGGATCAAACGGATCCCAGCAGCCTGCGACTGCGTCTTACAACATGTATACATCCTCGATCAAAAAAATGAACAATGATATCGGGGTGCCGAAAACCGTACGCAAGCCGACTGTTCCCAACGATGAATATGGCTGGGGCATCTGGGGTCACTGATCCCGACCTACAGAAAATTGAAGGACCGGGGCGAGACCTCGGTCCTTCCGCCGTATCGGCGAGCCGACTTCTCTCTTGCGCGTCGATCCCTGCAATGCGACTTGCTGCTTACGTGGCTCAATTTGCGCCACGTCGACAAAACGTCTCGCCTCCGACCTATTTGGCGCGACTCGTGCGGCAGCTTCCCGGAAAATCGTCTTGAGGATGACCGATTGCTCAGCCATTTATTCGGAGGTCTATTGGCGCGACGACATCGCAGTCGTGGCTCAGAGCACTGCCATCCCGCCGTCGACCCGCAGATTGATGCCCGTTACGAAACTGCTCGCGTCCGAGGCAAGGAACAGGGCGGCTTTTGCCAGCTCTTCCGGCTGCCCCATCCGGCCCAGGGGTATTGCCTCTGCCATCGCCTTTTCAAACAGCCCGCGCTGCTCAAACGGTATGCCTAGCTTATCGAGAATAGCCGTATCCACCGGACCTGGGCTGAGCACGTTGACCCGGATGCCGCGAGACTTCAGTTCGATCGCCCAAGCGCGCGCAAAGGCATTTATGGCCGCCTTCGAGCCCGCGTAAACAGCATGACCGTCCAGAACCTTCTCGCTGGCCAGCGAGCCTGTGAGGATGATTGCGCCGCCATTCCGCATGATCGGAATCAGCTTCTGGACGCCGAAGAAGACGCCTCGCGTATTGACGGCAAATTGCGCATCATATTCCGCCTCGGAGACGTCGGCCGAGTGCGTGATGGTGTTTATGCCGGCGTTCGCCATATAGATGTCGAGCGCCCCGAACCTCTGACGGATCTGTTGCGCTACCTCGTCATGGTGCGACACCTCGGCCACATTTCCCTGAATGCCCAGCGCGCCTGCCCCGATCTGTGCGACCGCTTCCTCGACCGCCTGCCGCCGGCGGCCGGTAATGACGACTTGCGCGCCCTCGGCCGCAAAGATTTTTGCAGCCGATAGTCCGATCCCGCTGTTCCCGCCGGTGACCACCGCGATCTTGCCCGAGAGTACGCCCATTTCGTTCCTGCCTTCGAAAAATAGCGCCGGTGCTGCTGCGATAGTCGCAACTGCTGGCCAAGAAAATTTCACGCCTAATTGAGACCGCCAAAATGAGCGGCAATCGCAAACGGCTAGCGATTGATAAACTCCCGGTGCTTAGCCAGTTTGACGTCTTGGAGAGCGCTTTGGCCATCAAGGCAGAACAAGCGCGCGGCGGCGACCCCCGACAGCGCGACGTAGTGTCGAACGCCGGCGATCGCCTCCGGGCTGCACAGGCGCAGTTGCCCGAGTGGCAGCCGTGGCGCAGCATATGTTTCGCGCCCCTGCCAGCGCTCCAGCTCGATGGCGCAGTGGTTCGGTTCCACAATCCGGGACATGAGCCGACAGAAGCTATCCTTTGATGAAGGCGAGCAGGTCAGCATTGACCTGATCTTGGTGCGTGGCCGTGATCCCGTGGGGCGCGCCGGGGTAATAGATATCCTTTGCGCCTTTGATCAATCGGGCCGACTTGACTGCCGAGTCCTTGACGGGGACGATCTGGTCGTCTTCGCCATGCAGGACGAGGGTTGGTACGTCGAATTTCTTGAGGTCCTCGGTAAAATCGGTCTCGGAGAACGCCTTGACGCTTTCGTACGCGTTCACGAGACCCGCCTGCATGCTCCAGAGCCAGAACTGATCCAGAGTCCCCTGGGAAACCTTGGCGCCTGGCCTGTTCGCGCCATAAAACAACGGTGCGAGGTCCCGGTAGTACTGCGACCGATCCTTGACGAGGCCAGCCCTTATGCCGTCGAATACCTCGATCGGCAGGCCTTCCGGATTGGCCGGCGTCTTCACCATGATCGGCGGAACAGCGGCGATAAGAACAGCCTTGGCCACCCGCTTCGTCCCGTGCCGTCCGATATAGCGAGCAACCTCGCCTCCTCCGGTCGAATGGCCGACCAGCGTGGCGTTCCGGAGATCCAGCGCCTCGATCACGGCTGCAAGATCGTCCGCATAGCCGTTCATGTCGTTGCCGGACGTGGCCTGGCTCGATCGGCCATGGCCGCGCCGGTCATGCGCAACGACGCGAAAGCCGTTATGGGCAAGAAAGAGCATCTGGCCGTCCCAGGCGTCGGAATTCAGCGGCCAGCCGTGCGAAAACGTGACGACAGGACCCTTGCCCCAATCCTTGTAGTAGATTTCGGTGCCATCCTTGGTCGTGATGGTGCTCATCGTCTTGGTTCCTTTGATTGAGGGGGAAGAGGGAAGGTTTTGTTTTCGGCTCGTTGCCGAAGCAGCGCGGGGCAGTCCGGCGGCTGCCGTAGAGATCAGGCCTGCCAACATGACATCGCGGCGAGATCCGCCGACGGAGAAAAGTCCGTCTTTGTTCATCGTGTCCATCCATGTGCTTTGAACGTCCTGCTCACCATCACGACCGTCGAGTCGGCCTGAGCGGTCGCGTTCGGGGAGGAGCGAGCGAGGAGCGGTAGAAACGCGACGGTCGTGATGGCTTGCGAGGAACAGGATGCACCGATCCGGGCCGCGAACCTACTCTACGGAGGCATCTGTCATACGATGCCAAGGTGCAGGGCAGGCACGCCGAAGATAGGGCCGGGCTAAGGCAAGCTCTTATAGACACACGTCAATTAGGCTTGGGTAGCGGCGCGGGGACCGACGCGGCATGGCCGGCGTCAGTTGCTGTTGCATGAAATGTTGCGCGTTTTTCGGTCAGGCTGGCGCTGCCAAAGAGCGCCGCTCAGTAGTAACCGATGTTTGGCGGGGGCCTTGCCGCGAAACACCAAACAGGACCACCGATGTACATCAGGATCACCCGCAGCAGGACGAGCGTATCAACAGGCAGGAAGGCCTGGGCGCGCTGAGAAAGCACCTGAAATGGCCCGGCGCGCCGGGCGATCCTATTGGATGGGGCATGGATCGGCTTGTGCCAAATTCTAGACCTCGCGCATCGGCACGGGCAGCGTTTCCCACGCCCGGATCAGCTCACCGATGGAAGCGGCTTCCATCTTGCGCATGACATTGCCGCGGTGAAGCTTGACCGTCACTTCACTGATGCCGAGGTCGAAGGCGATCTGCTTGTTGAGGCGCCCGCGCGCCACTTCACGCAGGACCTCGCGCTCGCGCGGCGTCAGCGTCTCGACGCGCTCGATGTTGCGCTTGACGATCACGGCATCCGCCCGCCGCTTGGCATCCACCGCAATGCCGGCGATCACAGCGTCAAGCAGCGTCTGATCCCGCACCGGTTTGGTGAGAAAGTCCACGGCGCCGGCCTTCATCGCCTGGACAGTCATCGGGATGTCGCCATGCCCGGTCAGGAAGATGATGGGTTTGGGGTTGCCGTTTTTCGCAAGATGGTGCTGCAGATCGAGACCGCTCGTCCCTGGCATGCGCACGTCGAGGATCAAGCAGCCGGGGCTCTCCAACACGTCGGCGTCAAGCAATTCACGGGTTGAGGTAAAGCACACCGGCAGGAAACCCGCCGACAGGATCAATTCAGACAGCGCCTCCCGAACAGAGGCATCATCATCGACAATAATGACCAGCGGCTGCTCGGCTTCAGCCCTTCGCTGCTGTGATGACGGCGTCGATCTCGGTAAGGGCAATTGGTCAACTCTCATGTTTAGCCTCCGTTTCTGGGTTGCGCAAAGCGTCGCCGATCGCCGCAAGCAGTGCCTGGCCATCGAACGGCTTGCGGAAAAGCCTGCCAATGCCCTTGGCGCGGTGCTGATCCACTATCTCGTGGCGGCCGGTGATCAGGAACACAGGCAGATCCGGACGCGCCTTCTTGACCAAGTCGCGAAGTTCAAAGCCGTCCATGCCGGGCATCCCGATGTCGGTGATAAGCATGTCCAATCCAGACAGGCCGCTGACCAGTAACGACCCTGCCGACGAGAAGCTGCGGGCCACATAGCCGGCGGACTCCAGAAGGTCCTCCAGCGACTCGAGCAGCCTTGGGTCATCGTCGACAATCGCCACGACAGGCCTCCGCTTGCTCACCCTCAGTTCCCCCCTGCCCGGCGCGAGTGCGTGATCGGTATTCCCAATCGCTCGGCGATGCGAACGAGGTCGGCGAGCGACGCCGCGACCATCTTCTGCATGACGTTCCTTCTATGAATTTCCAGCGTAACTTCGCTGATCCCCAGTTCAGCGGCCGCCTGCTTGTTGAGCAGACCGCTGACCACCAGCGGCAGCACCTCACGTTCGCGCGGCGTCAGCTCGAGATAACGTTGCTTCAACACGCCCAGCTCGGCGCGCTCCGATCGCTGTACCCGATCCTGGGCAATCGCCGCATGGATTGCGGCCATGAGGTCTGCATCGCTGAAGGGCTTAGTCAGGAAATCCACGGCGCCGTGCTTGATCGCACGCACCGAGGACGGGATATCGCCATGTCCCGTCAGGAAAACGATCGGTGGATGATCGCCCTCGGCAATCTGCCGCTGCAGATCGAGGCCGTTAATATCCGGCAACTCGATATCGAGGATGAGGCAGGCAGGGACGTCCGGCTTGTCAGCGCGGATATAATCGCCCGCCGATCCGAACGCTACGGCACACATGCCGTGTGCAGCCAGCAGCTCGCTGAGCGCCTCCCGAATGCGTTCATCGTCATCTACGATGAAGACAATTTGGCCGTCCGTCGTCATGACGCCGCTTTCGCTTCAATCGGCAACGTGAAGATAAACGTCGCTCCACGTGGTTCGTTCTTCTCGACCCATAAACGCCCGCTGTGCGACTCGATGATCGAACGGCAGATCGCTAGTCCCATGCCCATCCCTTGCTCTTTCGTGGTAAAGAACGGTTCGAATATCCGGTCGGGAAACTCGATGCCCCGGCCGCGATCTCTGACTTCGGTCTGGACAACATCCCCGATATGGCGCACGCGGATGCTGATGACTCCGTCATCCGCACCAGAGTCCATCGCCTCCATGCCGTTGCGGATGAGATTGACCAGAACCTGCTGGATTTGGACGCGATCGAACGCGACTAGCGGACTGTCGCTTCCGACATCAACGCTGGTGCGAACGCCCCGCCGCATCGCTTCCTCGGCCACGAGGTCGCGTGCCTCTGTGATGACACTGCTGAGCGTCGCATTGGTCCTCGTCTCGGTGGATTGCTTGAACAGCGCGCGGATGCGGCCGACGACGTCCGCCGCCGAATTGGCGTCCCGGATTATGCGCTCGGCCGTAATCTTCGCGCGTTCGACGTTCGGAGGGGCGGCGGACAGCCAACGGTGGCATGCATGGGAATTGGCGACGATCGCGGCCAGCGGCTGATTCACCTCGTGCGCGATCGAAGCGGAAAGCTCGGCGAGACTTGCAGCCTGAGTGGCTTGCGCGAGTTTGTCGGAGGCTTGTCGCAGCGCTTCCTGGGCGCGCACCTCTTCGTCGATGTCGAGGGAAACCCCGTACCATTGCACAACCGCCCCGTCTTCATCACGCCGCGGCTCCACCCTGCACTCCGCCCAGCGATAGCCATCTGTTTCGCGCCAGCGAAACCGCATCGCGGAACCGCCGCCTGTTTCGAAACAGCTCAGCAACGTGCGCAGCACCTCGGGAGCATCTTCGGGATGAACCAGTTCTTGCAGCAATTCCTCGATGCGCGGCTCTCCGAGTGTTTCGAAATTGGCGATGACGGCGCGGAAATGGTCCTGGTATCGCTTGTTGAAGTAGACCGGCCCGCCGGTCGGCACCGCGCTCCAAATGCGGACCGGCACAGCGTCGATCATCTGCTGAAGCTGCAATTCGCTCCGCCGCAGGGCCTCTTCGGCTTGCATCTGATCGTCTATGTCGTGACAGAGGCCGTACCACTGCGCGATCAGGCCAGCGTGATCGCGCATCGGCTCCGCCCGGCTCGACATCCAGTGATAGATGCCATCGGCGCGGCGCAAGCGATACCTCATGGAGAAGCGCTCACCGGTGGCGAGGCAGTGACTGAGCGTATCGCCGAATGCTGCTGCGTCGTCCGGATGGACGATGGCCGCTATCATCGCCGCCAGCCGGCTGATGCCCTGTTTGTCCAAATCCGTTACGTCAAGGCCGAGAAAGTCGACCATTCGCTTGTTGAAAAAGGTCGGCTCGCCGTCCGGCGTCAGGCGCCAAACGTGGCTCGGAACCATGTCGACAAGCTGTGAGAGCTCCCGCTCCCGGTCGCGCAATGCCTCCTGCGCGCGCACCTCATCGTCGATGTCGATGCTGGCCGTGTACCATTGCACGATCGTCCCACTCTGGTTCCGCAGCGGCTCGGCGCGGCCCTCCCTCCAGCGGTACACGCCGTCCGCGCGACGCAGGCGATACCTTATGGGATAGGGTTCGCCGGTGGCGAGCGAGCGGCTGAGCCATTCTCTCATCCTGGGTCCATCGTCGGGATGGACGGCTGCCGCGACCAAGGTCGCCAGGCGGCTCGTGCCCGGCTCGTCCCAGTCCGCGATGTCGTTGAGGCCGATATAGTCTGTCGTGCGCTTGCTGAAGAAGGTTGGTTCGCCGTTGGGCGCCATGCGGGCGATGTGAGCGGGGATCATTTCGACCAGCAACGAGAGTTCTCGCTCCCGCTCCCGCAAGGTCTCCACACTTTGGCGCAAAGTGAGCACCGCCGCCTGATGCTGCCTGGAAATGGCGGCCACGACGAGCGCCGAAAATGCAGAGATGGCCAGAAAAAGCTGCAGCATGATCTGGTTGTGCTTCTGGGACTCGGGATCGCCGGCAAATTGGCTGGCGCCGGATATCGTGAATACCGCCGTGATCAGAGCGAGGACGGTCAATGCTACGGCGGCGCCTCTGAACTCAAAACGCACCGCGGCCCAAAGAAGAGGCGGCATGATGATGTAGGCGAAGGGCAGATAGCCGCTCAAGGAAAGGGCGGCGATACCAAGAAAGATCAGCCCCAGGACGCAAGCTTCCATCCATCGCGCTGCCGAGAGCTGCGCTTTTCCGCGCCAGTTCTGGAACACGACCAGCGCCAGTGGCGCTACGATCAGGACTCCCGTCGCGTCTCCGATCCACCACAGCGGCCAAGCCGTCACAAAGGTTTGCGATTGTATGCCAAACCAAGCAAGCGCCGCACTTCCCACCGTTGCGCTTGCAACTGGCGCAATTCCAGCGGCCAGTACGACGAATGCGAGAACGTCCCGCAACGTTTCCAGCCGAACTGGGCGCTTGCAGGTCTGGTTCACAAGCCATGCGCCGGATACCGCTTCAAGAGCGTTGCCGGCAAAGATCAGGAAGGCTGCGGGCAGCGGAGTGTGGAACCACAAGAAGTTGCTGAACAGTTCTGCCACACAGGCCCCCAGCACCCACCACGGCCAGCTATACCTGGAGGCGAAGACAAGAGTAGCGATGAAAAGCCCGCTCGGAGGCCAAATGGAAATCCCTGTTCCAGGTATGATTGCGAGCGACTGGGCGAAGCCGCAGCCCAGGACATAGGCCGTAATAAAAAGCCCCAGATGCGGGAATTGGGGACGGTGCGACCAGACGCGCGACAACCTGCCTCTTTCAAGATCGCTGACCATGTTGCCGCGAATCAGGCCCGGTTCATTCGTCGCGAAAGGTCGGCCATTTCCCGGCGCGGATCGGTTCAAGTCATGCGCTAACGCGAGCGTTGCGCTGGAATCGGTCTCGCCAAGTGAGTTGGGCGCTATCGTCATCGGGTGCCCCTGACGGACAAACAAACTCTGGAGATTGTCGGCGCTTCGTGTAGCACTTGCTCTTGATAGCTGGACTGGGCTGACGGACTCACGTCGCCACCCTAATCCCGCCACGCCCCAACCGCACCTCATGGAAATCCATGCATTGCATGGGGCGGCGGCGCCCCTTCACCGAGAGCCGAAAAACCAAGCGCTTACTGAGCGCCGCCAGTTATTGCGCAGCTTTCGCTTCAACCGGGAGGGTGAAGATGAATATCGCCCCACGCGGCACGCTATTCTCCGCCCAAAGGCGTCCGCCGTGAGACTCGATGATCGAACGGGAGATCGCGAGCCCCATGCCCATTCCGTTCCCTTTCGTTGTAAAGAACGGCTCGAATATCTTGTTGGGACGTTCGATACCCGGGCCTCGGTCGCTGACCTCGGTCTGGATCGTGTCCTCTATCCGGCGCACGCGCATTCCGAGAACCTTGTCGCCCGCCGTGGTGTCCATCGCCTCCATGCCGTTGCGAATGAGGTTGACCAGGACCTGCTGGATCTGGACGCGATCGAACGCAACCAGCGGAAGGTCGCTTTCGACGTCGATGTCCATGCGAACGCGACGCCGCATGGCTTCCTCGGCCATAAGGTCACGTGCTTCGGCAACGACGCTGGGGATCGGCGTGCTGGTTCTCATTTCAAGCGAAGGTCTGAACAAGGCACGGATGCGGCTGACGACATCCGCCGCCGAGTTGGCATCGCGGATGATACGCTCGGCCGTGATCTTCGCGCGCTCGACGTTCGGGGGCTCGGCGGACAGCCAACGGTGGCATGCGTTGGAGTTGGCGACGATGGCGGCCAGCGGCTGGTTCACCTCATGAGCGATGGATGCGGAGAGTTCGGCAAGGCTCGCCGCCTGGCTCGCACGCGCAAGTCTCTCTTGTGCCAGCCGAAGCTCCTCTTGTGTCCGCACCTCATTTTCGATGTCGAGGCAGATAACGTTCCACTGCACTATGGCGCCTTCAGCGTTGCGCATCGGCGCGGCGCGCGTCTCGACCCAGCGATATTCACCATCGAAGCGCCGCAGACGGTGCCGTCGCGCATACGGCTCGCCTGTGGACAGACAATGGGCATATCTCTCTTTGACACCTGTCAGGTCGTCGGGATGAACACCGGCGTCGAGTGTGCCAGCCAGCCGGGACTTTCCCGCTTCGTCCAATTCCTCAAGATTGTATCCGAGGAATTCGCGGAGCTGCTGGCTGCGATATATCGGTTCGCCATCCGGCGCGGCGCAATCGATCATTGCCGGCAGCGTTTCAACGAGCTGCCAGAGAGCCCGTTCTCTCTCGCGCAGCGCCTCTTCGACGCGCAGCTGATCGTCGATGTCGTGCGTAAGGCCGTACCATTGGACGATGCGTCCACCCTGGTCCCGCAGCGGCTCCGCGCGGCCCTCCATCCAACGATAAACGCCATCGGCACGGCGCAGGCGATACTTCATGAAGAAGCGCTCGCCGGTGGCAAAGCAGCTGTCGAGTGCTTCCTTCAGGCTGGCTGCATCGTCGGGATGGACGACGGTGGCAATGAAGGCCGCCAGCAGGCTCGTGTCCGGCTTTTCCGCGTCCGCTATGTCCAGGCCGAGAAAATCTATCAGGCGCTTGTTGAAAAAGGTCGGCTCACCGTTGGGAGATAGCCGCCAGAGGTAGCTCGGAACCATGTTGACGAGTTGCGAGAGCTCTCGTTCCCGGTCGTGCAACGCGGCTTGCGTGGTCACCAGGTCATGGATGTCGACGCTCACGCCGTACCATTGGAGAATGCTGCCATCTTCGTCGCGCAGCGGCTCGGCGCGAGTCTCGGTCCAGCGATAGCCGCCGTCGGCCCGCCTCTGGCGATATCTCTGAACGTAAGGCACGCCCGTTGCGAATGAATGGCGGATCGCCTGTCGTGCGGTGTCGATATCGTCTGGATGGATCACGCTCAGCGACGGCGAGCCGTCCGGGGCGGTGATGTCGCGGAGCGTGGCCCCGGTTACATCGGTGAACCGTTTGTTGACGTAGGAAGGCGTCCCTTCCCGTGTCGTACTCCAGATCAAAGCGGGCACGGTGTCGATCAGCTGCTGAAGGCGCCGCTCACTTTTGCGCAACGCCGCCTGCGCGCGCACCTCATCGTCGATGTCGAGAGAAACCCCGTACCACTGCACGACCGTTCCATCGTCATCGCGTCGCGGCTCGACCCTGCACTCAGCCCAGCGATAGGTGCCGTCTTTTTCGCGCCAGCGAAACCGCATCGCGGAGCCGCCGCCAGTTTCGAAACACCTCAGCAACGTGCGCTGCACCTCGGGCGCATCTTCGGGATGAATCACCTCGTGCAGCAACGTTTCGATTCCCGGCTCGCCGAGCGCGTCAAAGTTCGCGATAACGGAGCGGAAATGGTCCTGGTATCGCTTGTTGAAGTAGACCGGCCCGCCGGTCGGCATCACACTCCAGATGCGGACCGGCACGGCGTCGATCATGTGCTGAAGTTGCTGCTCGCTCTGCCGCAACGCCGCTTCGGCGTGCATCTGATCGTCTATGTCGTGACAGAGGCCGTACCACTGGACGATGCGGCCAGCGCCATCGCGCATCGGCTCCGCCCGGCTCGACATCCAGCGATAGACGCCATCGGCACGGCGCAGGCGATAGCGCATGGCGAAGCTCGCACCGGTAGCGAAGCAACCACGAAGTGCATCGCCGAATGCTGCTGCGTCGTCCGGATGAACGGCGGCCTGTATCATCGCCGCCAGCCGGCTCATGCCCGGTCGGTCCAGATCCGCTACATCGAGGCCGAGAAAGTCGACCATGCGCCCATTGAAGAAGATCGGCTCGCCATCGGGATCGAGCCGCCAGATATGACTCGGGACCATATCCACGAGCTGCGAGAGTTCCCGCTCCCGGTCGCGCAATGCTGACTCGGCCCGCTTCTGGTCCTCAATGTCTATTGTCGTGCCGTACCATTGAACGATGCGCCCCTGGCTATCGCGAAATGGTCGTCCTGAGCTTCGAAACCAGCGATAGACGCCATCGGCGCGCCGCAGGCGATGCTCGGTATCATAGGGATCGCCGGTTTCGAGGCAATGCCGCCATCTGGCGGCTACGGGATCATAATCGTCGGGATGGACGGCTCGACGCCAGCCGAAATCATCGTCGTCTTCGGAAGTGTTGAGATCCTCATGCATGTTGCCGAGGAACGCCAGCGTGTTTGGGCTGACATAGGTGAATCTTCCGGCGGCATCGGCTGCCCACGCGTGGCCGGGCATGCTCTCGATGATTTGCAGCGCAAGCGTTGCTTCGGGGTCGATTTCGCCAAGTGAGTTGGACGCTGCTGTCATTGGCTTCTCCTGTCGGACAAAAAAGCCTGGGGACGGTCAGCGCTTGATATAGCACTTGTTTTCAATATCTGGACAGGCGAACTCACCGCCTAAATCTAGTTCCGCCATGCCTCGGCTGCATCTCATGGAAATCCATGCATTGCGCGGAGATATCGCCGCTACGGGGCCCTACGATGGGCCTCGCGCGAGGAGCGGCGCGGATCGATGCATCAACACCTACCACTGGGAATACGAGCCGAACAGGTAAGACACTCGGCTGCCTCTTCGTCGGCTGCAGAGTGAAACCGGAAAAACCTCTGCATTCGTCATCCCTGTCTCGTCCGGTTAACACGGCTCATGAGATAATCTGGAAGCCTCTCCCGACCAACACATCTGCTCCAAAGTATAGGGCGTGGACGCGGTTTTAGTTCTGCGGAGCGGCTTGGCGGCCGAGCAATTGTTTGGCGACAATGAGACAGGGCGCAGCGACCGCGAACAGCAGGACGAGCGCGAAGAAAGCTTCGTCGAACGAGATCGTGGCGACCTGCTTCTCAAGCGCGCGCTGCAGCAGCGGCAGGGCGGTCTTTGTCGCCGCAGTGCTGTCGACACTGTTCGCCAGAGCGTTCGCAGTTGCTCTCAAGCGCTGGTCTACGGCTGGATCGCCATTGACGAGGTGGGACGCCAGTATCGTCCGGTTGTGGACATTCTGGTGATCAATATACGTTTGCAAGAGGGCTGTGCCGGTCAGACCGCCCACCTGCTTGCCGAAGTTGAACAGCCCGATGCCAAACGGCAACGCATTAGCGGCAAGGCCCTGCAGCGTAACCAGCGTCAGTGCCACGAACAGAAGGCCGAGGCCGAATCCTCGCAGCAGCAGAGCAAGGGTCAGGTCCGGTGATCCGCTACCGCTCGTCGAAGCGGACAGCAGCCACATGGCACCTGCGAAGAGCAGAATGCCAAATGGCGCAAGCGCGATCGGGCGCATCCCGGTTCTTTGGATGACGAAGCCGGACAACAGAAGTCCAAGCGCGAGCATGGCTCCGCTGGGCAGCAGAAGCACTCCTGCGCCCGTCGCGGTAAAATCGAGCACGTTGAGGGCAAAAGCCGGAATAAGATAGGCGCTGCCTGAAAGGGCAGAGCCGGCGACGAAGCTGACGAGAAGGCCAAAGCGAAAGTCCGGATTGCCAAGGGGCGAGATGGCCAGCAGTGAGCCTTCTGAACGAAAGCGGGTCTCCCAGACGGCCAGGAGGCCGGCAGCCGTCATACCGGTTGCGGCAAGGAAGGTGATGTCGGTGTCGTCGAACCAGTTGAACCTGCTGCCTTGCAGCAGGACGTAGGTCAAAAGCGCGGCGCTGATGCCGAGCAACAATATCCTGACGGCAGGAAACCTGGTTTTCCGCCAAAAGGTCCGATCGCCGTCCGCCGCCAACAGGACAAGGGAGACGATGCCGAGCGGAATGATGCTCAGGAATATCCACTCCCAGGTCAGATGGTCGACAAGCCAGCCCTGCAGGGCTGGCGTGACGGTCGTCGGAGCCATGACGGCGCCTACGGCAAAAACCGCCTGAACGACCGGCTGATGCCGGTGCGGGAACCGAAAGAACAGCAGTGTCTGGCCGGCGACGAGAACTGTGCCGCCAGCCAGCCCTTGGACAATGCGGCAGATGCAAATCCAGGTGAGGTCCACTGACAACGTCAAGGCCGCGGATGCCAGCAGAAGGGCGACAACCGCCGCGCGCAGGCAGGCGGTCGGCCTGGCTGCCGTCACAAGTAGCGGAGCGACAAGGAACGCCGTCAGCTTGGCCGCGATGAAAACAACGTCGATCATCGCCAGTTCGTCCAACGTTGCGTAGGTGTCGCCGAGCATGTCGATCCGGCCGATGGACAGTGCAGTGGATGCGACCGCGTCCATGAAGGCGGCCAGCACGACGCCGGTTGCTATCAAGCAAGCGCGCAATGTACCGGGATGGCGCTGCACAGCCGCCGTTTCGGCGAGGTGCATCATTGTGCTGAGCGCCCGTCCGCAATCCCGCCTGTCTGCATTTCCTGCGCTACAGCCGGAGCATCCCTGGTGCCGACGGTGATGGCAACACGAGCCGAGAGTCCCGGAACCAGGCGGCCGGGCAACGGATTGCGCGTCATCCTGATCTTGACCGGCACACGTTGGACGACGCGGATGAAGTTTCCGGTGGCGTTGTCCGGCGGCAGCAGGCTGAATGCCGCGCCGCTACCGGGAGCGAAGCTGTCGACAAGGCCGTCGATTTGCAGATCTGGATATTCATCAACCATGACGCGAACCCGTTGGCCGATCTCAACCTGCTTCAGCTGTGTTTCCTTGAAGTTGGCAACGATCCAGACATCGTTAACCGGAACGATGTCCAAGGCTGCTGTCCCTGGGGTGACATAGCGGCCGACACGGATCTGGCGATTACCGACGATGCCGCCGACCGGGGCCCTCACGACGGTGTTGGCCAGGTCGAGCATTGCCAGGTCGAGCGCTGCCTGTGCCTGGGACAGGGCTGCCTGCGCACCGGACAACTGTGCATCCAGGACACCGAGCTTCAATTTTTGAGCCAGCAGATTGGCCTCTGCACCGTCCAGCGATGCCTTTGCCTTGTCATGGCCGGCCTGCGCATCCTGCAGCTTCTGATCGCTTGCGGTCCCGTTCTTCTGCAGCGTGACGTAGCGGTTCAGGTTGGCGCGGGCGAATTGCAGGTCGGCTGCGGCAGATTGCTTCTGCGCCTCAGCCTGCGCGATCAATGCGTCCTGCAGTTCACGGGTCGCCTTGATGTTGGCGATTTCCGCCTGCCGGGCGGCGACGTTGGCTTTCGCCTGCTCGGCCTTGGCCTTGTAGTCGCTGTCGTCGATGCGAAACAGGACAGCACCCTTTGACACACTGGCATTGTCGTCTATGTCGACTTCGACGACGTAACCGGCGAGCTTCGGCGCGATGCTGGTAATGTCTCCGCGGAGATAGGCGTTATCGGTCGTTTCCTCGAACCGGCCCCGCGTGAACCATTGCCAGCTCCAAATAGCTGCCATTGGAATCACCATAAGGGCGACGATAGCGATTGCGATCTTGCGGGCTCGGCTCATGATTGCCTCGACACCCGGTCGATGCGCTCGCTATCGAAGGAGGTATCCGCCTCCCGAAGAGCGAGATGTTCGGCAAGGCTGCAAACCCACGGTGCGCAGTACAGTTTCACGAGAACGTCTCCGTCGAGCTGCGGCTCTGCAGCAAAGCAGAACTGCAGAACGATCGCGGATTTCACGCCTCGCCGCTATCACGCGGACGAACATCCCATCTGCCCTGATCGGTAGTTCGTACTGAACCTCAGCACAGGTCGTATTGTCAGTCAGCCGGATTCAGGCGCGCGAACATGCCGGCGCGGATCTCCGTAGTGCCGAAGACCGCCCACGAGAAAATTCACTTTGAAGCGTTTCCGGATCATCCTGTGGCAGCAATGATCGCAGAGAGCGCCCTCGCGGCGCGCGCGCCATGCTGGAAACTCTGCATGTTTGCCGAGGGCAGCCGCTACCAGGAGCAACTCTGCGCTGTCGGCGGCGACGGAAAGATCGAATGTCTGGTTCCCGGACCAGGCCGTTTCTGGCCGACCCAGCTTGGCCCTGCGCCAGTGCCCCAGTTGATCGTCAGTCCGCGCAATCCGCCTGGACCACGCCTGCTGGAGATTCCCGTCGACCCCCGGCTGCTCGAGGCAGGCGACCATAGCGGTTCGACTATTTCGAGCACGCCCGCTTCACCGCTGCGGTGCGCGAACAAGGCAAAGTGGAAGTGACCTTGCAAGACGGCTGGTGGGCCGTCGTCATGGGTCTCGGCGCCCAGAGATCGGCCAGCGAAGGCCGCGCCATCGAGGTCGCCGATGAATTCGCGTTGCCGACCTAAGGCCGACCACGCATTCACCAGACCATTGGGTCAGATGCGCCGACCGGTTGCTGCGTCGAACAGATGCGCACATGCGCGGTCGATCTCGATCCCCACCCCTTCGCCCTGCCTGAGCGCAAGCCTTTCTCGGAAAAGGCAGGAAATTTCTTCACCGGAGCAGTCGACCCTGGCGAAGATTTCCGAGCCTGTCGCCTCGAGAAGCGTGATCGTACCCGGCACGCCTTGCCCCGTCGCCCGGATATGTTCCGGTCGAATGCCGTAGACGAGTTCGCGTCCTGCGGCATCCGCGGGCTGGGCGCCTTCCGGCAACGGCAGGACCAACCCGCCGGCGCTGCGGAACACGCCCTCCTCGATGCGGCCGGCAATGAAGTTCATGGCGGGCGAGCCGATGAAACCGGCAACGAAGAGGTTGGCCGGATGGTCGTAGAGGTCCAGCGGCGCGCCGATCTGCTCGACCAGGCCGTCATGCAGCACGACGATCTTGTCGGCCATCGTCATGGCCTCGATCTGGTCGTGCGTGACATAGATCGTCGTGGTACCCAGCCGCTGGTGCAGGGCCTTGATCTCGCCGCGCATCTGGACGCGCAACTTGGCGTCGAGGTTGGAGAGCGGCTCGTCGAACAGAAAGACCTGCGGGTCACGTACGATCGCGCGGCCCATGGCGACGCGCTGACGCTGGCCGCCCGAAAGCTGGCGCGGATAGCGGTCAAGCAGCTTTTCCAGGCCGAGGATGCCGGCTGCCTTCCGGACCCGGCCAGCGGTGTCGGCCGGGTCGGCTTTCTTGATCTTGAGGGCAAAGCCCATGTTGTCGGCAACGGTCATATGCGGATAGAGCGCATAATTCTGGAACACCATGGCGATGTTCCGGTCCCGCGCGCGCAGATTGTTGACCATGCGTTCGCCGATGGCGATCTTCCCGCCGGAGATCGTCTCAAGGCCTGCGATCATGCGCAGCAGCGTCGATTTTCCGCATCCCGACGGGCCGACCAGGATGACGAATTCGCCGTCGGCGATGTCGACGCTGACGTCGTGAATGATCTTGGTGGCCCCGAAGGCCTTCTGCACGTTGTTGATCGTTACCGATGCCATTGGATCTTTCCTGGAAAAAGAGTGATGTCCGGGCGCGCGCTCAACCGCCCTTGACGGCGCCGGCGGTCAGCCCCGCCACGATCTGCCTTTGCGCGAACATGGTCAGGATCAGCACTGGCAACGTCACCACCAGCGCCGCCGCGGCGAGCGGCCCCCAGCTGACCTGCTCGTAGGACAACATGTTGTAGACGGCGACCGGCAGTGTGCGCGTCTCACGGCTGGCGAGCACGACGCCGAAGACGAAATTGTTCCACGAGAAGATCACGGACAGGATGAAGGCGACGACGATGCCTGGCTTGGCGATGGGCAGGGCAACCAGCCGGAAAACCTGCCAGGAGCTGGCGCCGTCGATGTTGGCCGCCTCCTCCAGTTCCATCGGCGTGGTCTCGAAATAGCCGATCATCACCCACACCACGATCGGCACCGTCACCACCAGATGGATGATGATCTGCGGCCACAGCGTGCCGAGTATCCCGATCCATTGGAACAGCAGAAACAGCGGGATGAGATAGGATAGCCCAGGTGTCATTCGGGCGATCATGATGACGACCGCCGATCGTTCAGCCTTGAGCCGTGCGATGCCATAGCCGGCCGGTACGCCGATCAGCAGCGCCAGCAAGGTCGCCGTGCCGGTCACCAGCACCGAATTCCAGAGATAGAGCAGGAAATTGTTCTCCTCGAACACCTTTACATAGTTCGACCAGGCGAAGCGTTCGGGGATCAGGATCGGCGGATAGGCACCGTTGTCGATCTCGAATTTCAGCGACAGCGAGATCATCCAGAGGAAGAACAGGATCGCCGGGGAGACGAAAACCAGGGCAGCGAAAAACAGACCGATCTGGTTGAGCAGCCGTGAACTCATCTATTTGCCCTCCGTATCGATCCACTGCGAGCGTTGGCGCAGCATCAGCAGGACAAACGACAGGGCCACGATGACAATGAAGAACACCACGGCCATGGCCGAGCCGTAGCCGATATCGTAGTAGGAGAAGGCGGTGTTGTAGAGATAGATGTTGATGGTCTCCGACGCCGTACCCGGCCCGCCCTGGGTCATCGCGTAGATGATGTCGAAGCTCTTCAGCGCATCGATGGTGCGGATGATGACCGCGATCATCAGGAACGGCGCGATCATCGGCAGAGTGAGATAGCGGAATTGCTGCCAGGCATTGGCGCCGTCGATCTCGGCGCTTTCGAAGGGCTCGCGCGGCACCGAGGCCAGCCCGCCAAGCACGATCAGCATGACGAGCGGCGTCCACTGCCAGGTCTCGACCGCAACCAGCGACGGGATGACCGTGTTGGCGTTGAATATCCATTCCTGGGCCGGGATGCCGACCAGCGACAGCAGGTAGTTGAGCACGCCAAGCTGAGGATGGAACATCATTGTCCAAACCAGTGCGACGGCAACGGGTGTCGCCATCATCGGCATGACGAAGACGCCGCGCAGCAAGCCGCGCAGCGGAAACCTGGCATCGAAGATCAGGGCGGCCAGGGTGCCCAGCAGCATCGGCGCTGCAACCGAGAGGAAGGTGTAGGTCAACGTATGAACAAGGGATTCCCAGAAACGTGGGTCGCTGGCCAGGCGGAGATAGTTTTCCATCCCGGCAAAACTCCGCGACTGGCCGAGCGTCCAGCGATTGACGCTCATCCACAGGGTGAAAGCCCAGGGGAAAACGATGACGGCGCCGACGACGACGAGTGCGGGGACGACGAATGGCCAGTAGTTGGGAGCCAGCCGGATCGTCTGGCTCCCGTCGATAACCGGCATCGTCACCCCGGTCTGTTCTGGGGTGGTGGCCGACATCAGCCCTGCTCGCTCCTGTCGAGAACCGGCTGGAACTGTTCGGTGGCCTTCTTCAGCTCCGCGGCTGGATCGGCGCCGGCAATCATGTTGGTCAACGCCACACCATAAATGTCGCGGAATTCCGTGACGGGGATGATGACCGGCAGTGCCAGCCGACTGATATTGCCCGAGCCGACCACGGCATCAAGCCAGCTTGCCGGCATGGTGACGCCTTCGCGCACCTTGGGATCCTCCAGCACGGATTTGCGGAACGGAACGCCGGCGCCGGCCTGCAACAGCCGTGCACCCATGGTTGGCGATACCGCCCACTGGCAGAACAGATAGGCAGCCTCCTTCTTCTCGCTGGCGGCGGTAACGCCAATCCCGTCGCCGAAGGTGCCCGAGGCATGCGCCTTGGGACCCTTGGGCATCACGCCGTAACCGACCTTGCCGACCACCCTCGATTTTTCCGGATTTTCCATCGGCGGGGCAAAACCCACGCCGTCGAGCCACATGCCGATCTTGCCCTGCAGGAAGGCCGACTGTGCTTCGGCCCAGTTGAACCCGGTAACGCCCGGAGGGGCGGACTTGGTCATCAATCTTTGATAGAGCGCGGCAGCCTCGATCGCCTCGGGAGCCTCGGTGCGCAGCTTGCCCTTGTCATCTAGCGGCGTCATGTCGTAGCCGAGCATCAGCGACGTCCACACCGGCGTGTTTGCGTTCTTGAGCCCGCGGGCGACGAAGCCGTATGTATTGGTCGAGTGGTCGGTCAGCGCTTCGGCGGCTGCCACCAGTTGCTCGAAGGTCTCTGGGTATTTGAGGGCCTTGGCCTCGAACAGCTCCTTGTTCCAATACAGGATCCAGTAGTCCACCGAGAACGGTAGCGAGCGCAGCACGCCCTGGCCGTCCTTGGCAAACAGCATGCCGGCTTCGGCGAAGTCGCTTTCGACCAGCGCCGGGTCGGTGAGCGACGGATCGGCGAGATAGCCGGCGATGTCGGCCAGCCAGCCACCCTTCTCGAACTGGCGCTTCTGCACGTGGTAGCTCAGATGCACGACGTCGAAGCTCGGCTTGCCCGAGCTCAACTCGATCACCGTCTTCTGGCGCTGCTGCTGCTCGGGCGTTGCCTCGGCATTGACCTTGATGCCGGTCAGTTCCTCGAACTCGGCGAGATATTTCAGGATGGTGTCGCTGCGCGGGCTTTTCACCAGATTGACGTCAAGCGTCGTCCCGGCAAAGCGTTTCCAGTCAACGCCTGCGGCAAAGCCGGGGCGAAGCCCCACAAGGCCCGCAGCGGTTAGCGCCGCGGTTCCGGCAAGGAGTTGCCTCCTGGTTGGGTTGAACAGATTGGACGACATTTCTTCCTCCCGGTTGCTGTCGTTGTGGATGCGCCGCAAACCGCGGCGCGGCTATATTTCCTCAGATCTGGAGCGCCAGCCGGCGCGCATTGTCGATATGCAGACTGATCGCTTCAACCGCTCTTTGCGGATTGCGGCTCTCCATGGCTTCGATGACCGCCAAATGTTCGCGCATCACCGGCACCACACGACCGTCGATGCGGAAACGCTCCTGGTGGATCAGCCGGATTTTCACCGAGTTGACCAGATAGGCCTTGGCGATAATCTCGTTGCCGAGCGCATTGATGAAGGTGTCGTGCATCGCCCAGTCGATGTTCTGGGCCTTGGCTTCCATTTCCGGCGTCGGTGCCTGCCCGAGAGCTTGGGCCAGCATCTCTTCATGTTCGCGCCGCATGCGGGCAAGTTCGGCATCAGAAGCGCTGGTCGTGAATAGCGCCACTGCCTCGCGTTCCATGAACAACCGAAACTGAAACGCCTCGCGGATCAGATTGATATCGATATGCGCGATCTGCATGCCGCGCTGCGGGATGGTGGTCAGCAGTCCCTCGGCCTCGAGACGCGGGACGATCTCGCGAATGGCACCCAGCGGCAGCCCGGTGAAAGCGACCAGTTCGCGCTGTGACACGAACTGCCCCGGCCGCAGATCGCGGGCCAGCAAATGCCGCGTGAAGCTGGCATAGGCCTTCTCCCGGAGAGTGATCGGTTCGCTGCCGTCTTCCACTTCAGCTCGCTTCCTTGTCGGTCAGCCCGGCCTTGTCGGTCAGGCTGCCTCTGTCGCAAACAGCCTGTCGAAGGCAGCGGCAAGCTGCCGCTGTCCCTGTGGATCGATCGCCTCTAGGGGCGGGCGGACCGCCAGCCAGCGCTCGTCGCCGGTCTTGCGCGCGACCATGACCTTCACCGCCGGCGTGACCGGGTATTTGAGCAATTCGAGCACGAAGTCTTCGACGCGTGGGTCGTCGCCCCCGTTTTCGACCATTGCCCGGATTTCGCCGGTAACAAAATTAGCCATGCCGGAAATCGCGCCCTGTCCGCCGCGGCGCACGCTTCTCGCGAGATGCCGTTCGTCGCCGATGAGGATCACCAGATCGCCGTGCGCCTCAAGCAGCGCCTCACTGTAGCTCCAGTCCCCGCCGGAATCCTTCACCCCGGCCACCACAGCGGGAAAGGCGGCGCGCAGCCGGCCGATCAGCCCAAGCGGGAGCGGCACCATGGTGACTGAGGGGATGTTATAGAGCAGCACGTCGCGCGCCAGCGGACCGAGTGCGGCGAAGACGGCGGAAAACCATCCGAACAGCCCGTCCTCGCCGACATTCTTGAAGTAGCTCGGCGGAGCGAGCAGAATGTTGCGAACGCCGCGCTGCAAAGCGTGCCGGGCCTGATCGGCGGCATCTTCGGCTGCATCGACCAGCACTGCGGCGACGAGCTGATGTGGCGGAATACCGGCCGCCAGCATGGCCTCGGTGACGATCCGTCGCTCGTCGGTGCCGACCGAGGCTCCTTCGCCGGTGGTGCCGAACAGCGTCGCGCTGCTGCAGCCGGCGCCAAGGCAGGCTCGGGCATGCGCGATCATCGGCGCGAGCGCTATCTGCCCCGACGGGTCGAAGGGTGTGGTCAGGGCAACCGAAAGACCAAAGCGGGAAGCCAATACGATCTCCGTTGAAATCAATGTGGATGTAGCGTTAGCACGCTAACATGTCAGGTGTAAACGGGTGATGTTGCCAACTCGGCATCGCCGAACGGCGCTGCCGCGGCAGCGCCATCGCCGATCATTTTCCTCCGCTCGAACATCACATATGCAGCTGTCCCCGAGCCTCTGCGGGATTGGCTGCACGAGGCAGCCTAAGCTCGATCAAGTGGCGACGAGGTGGCCGTCGCCAACATCTTCGAGCTTGAGTTTCCGGGGCTCGTCACCGATGCGCCGCACAGCGCTTGGAATTTCGCTGTCCAAACGGGCGAACCGGGCGCGGCGCCGGCCTGGATCGGGAACCGGAACGGCTTCGATCAGCCGCTTTGTGTAAGGATGGCGCGGGTTGGAGAAGATCTGGTCGCGGGTGCCCATCTCGACGATCTGCCCCAGATACATTACCGCCACGCGATCGGAGATGTTCTCGACCACCGCCATGTCGTGCGAGATGAAGAGATATGCGACGCCGAATTCGCGCTGCAGCTCCTTCAGCAATCTTAACACGCGCGCCTGCACCGACACGTCGAGAGCAGAGACGCTCTCGTCGGCAATGATCAGCTTTGGTCGCAGCGCCAGCGCCCGCGCAATGCAGATTCGCTGGCGCTGCCCGCCGGAGAATTCGTGGGGATAGCGCTCCATCTGGTCAGCCGAGAGGCCGACGCGTTCGAACAGGGCGGCGATCTGGGCATGCCGTTGCTCTCTGTCGCCGAGGCCGTGGATCAGCAGAGGCTCGGCGACGAGATCGCCGACCCGCATGCGCGGATCGAGGGACGCGAAGGGATCCTGAAAGATCATCTGCACATTGCGGCGGACAGCCTTGCGCTCCTTGCGGCTGAGCGCCGACAAGTCCTGGCCGCCGATTAAAATGCTGCCGGTGTAGGGCACCAGCCCGGCGATCGCCTTGGCCGTCGTCGACTTGCCGCAGCCCGATTCGCCGACCAGCGACAGGGTTTCGTGCGGCGCGATCGAGAAACTGACGCCTTCGACCGCGTGCACCCTGCGGTCAACGCGGCCGAAGAAGCCGCCGTGCAGGTCGAAGCGGACGTGAAGATCGCTGACAGATACAAGCTCGGCCGGCATGTTGGCGGCGTCTTGTCGTTCTTCGACGGTCCGTCCGCCGCCAATGCGCGGCACGGCGGCCAGAAGCTCGCGTGTATAGTCGGCCTGCGGGCGATTGAAGATGTCAGCCGCGCTGCCCTGCTCGACCATCCGTCCGTCACGCATGATGATGACGCGGTCCGCCATCTCGGCGACGACGCCCATGTCGTGCGTGATCAGGATAACACTGGTGCCGTGCTCGCGCTGCAGGTCGCGCAGCAGTTCCAGCACCTCACCCTGAACCGTGACATCGAGGGCGGTCGTCGGCTCATCGGCGATCAGCACGTCCGGGTTCAGGGCCAGAGCCATGGCAATCATCACGCGCTGGCGCATGCCGCCTGAGAGTTCGTGCGGATAGTGCTCGAGCCGCCGTTCGGCATCCGGAATTCGGACTGCCTTCAGCGCCTCGAGCGCCCTCAGCCGCGAGTTGGAGCGCGACATCGAGGTGTGTGCATCGATCGCCTCCGTGAGCTGACGGCCGATGGACAGCACCGGATTGAGCGATGTCATCGGTTCCTGAAAGATCATGGCAATACGGTCGCCGCGGATGCGGCGCATGCCGCTCTCGCTGAGAGCCGCGAGGTCCTGATCGCCGAGCCGGATGGAGCCTGATCCGATGCGTGCCGCCGGCTGCGGCAGCAAGCCCATGATGGCCAGCGCCGTCATCGACTTGCCGGAACCGGACTCGCCGGCGATGCAAAGCGTTTCGCCGCGCGTCAGGCCGAATGTCAGGTCGGAAACGACGTCGCGCTCGCCCTCCTCGCCGCGCACGGCGACGCTCAGGCCTGAGACGCTGAGTACCGGCCTGAGAGAGCCACTCTCCGCGGCGGCCTGCCTGGATCGTTTGATGTCCTCCACCTTCATTCAAAGACGCAGCGGGGGAAGTAGAACGAAACCACCCAGTTGGGCATGTCGACGATCTCGCTGATGCGCAGGTCACCGCAAACCGAGACGAGCATATAGGCATCTACCGGATCCATGCCGTAGCGGCCGGAGAGCAGGTCGATCATCTGGGAAACGGCACTCCTGGCGCCGTCCATCAGATCCGGCCCGATACCGGTTGTCACCTCGTAGCCCTTGGCGTCGAGATGCCGCGACACCGGACCGGGCGTTGTGAAACGCGGCGTCCGCAGCCGGGCATCCTTGACCAGATCGAGCGTCAGCACGGCGTTCATGGGGCTCTCGATCGCCGTGCCGCAGACCTCGCCATCGCCTTGCGCGGCGTGCGTGTCGCCGACCGAGAACAACGCGCCCGCGACCTCTACGGGCAGGTAGAGCACCGTGCCGGCGGCGAGATCGCGGATATCCAGGTTGCCGCCCACGCGCCGCGGCGGAACCACCGAATGCAGACCCGGCTCAGCCGGGGCATTGCCGATGGTGCCGGCGAAGGGCTTGAGCGGCACCCGGCCGCTCTTGCCGAACAGCGCCGGTTCGAGCGAGGCGGCGTCGTACTTCCAGATATTCAGTGCCGGTTGGGAGAAGTCATTCGCCAGCAGACCGAATCCCGGGATGTTCGCCGTCCAACCGAAGCCTGATGGCTTGAACGCCTCGATGGTGATTTTCAGGGCATCGCCCGGTTCTGCCCCGTCGACATAGATTGGCCCAGTGACCGGGTTCACCTTGGCAAAGTCGAGCAAAGCAACGTCGTCGATGGTGCTCTCCATCGTCAGCTGCCCGCCGGACGAGTCCAAGCACTGGAACTCGATCGTCGCCCCTGGCGCCACCCGTTCGGCCGGGACAAAGGAATTGTCCCAGCCGAAATGATGGTGGCGCCCGTGGATGGTGTAGTCGCAGTTATTGCACATCGGTCACATACACATTGTCGTAGTTGATCGGGATGTGGACCGGGTCGACATAGAGGTTGTCGGCGCCACCCATGCGGGTTGATTTCATGGTGAAACGCTGCTCGTTGAAGACCGGTGCCCAGGGCGCGTCTTCCATGATCTTGCCGTAGATCTCGCTCCACATCTTGGCGCGTTCGCCAGCCCTGGCCGGGTCGACGATGGAGTCGGCTTCGGCCGCCTTGGCGTCGAGCGCCTTGTTGCAATACCACGACCAGTTCCAGCCGCCCGGGACGGCACCAGCACAGCCGAGGATCGGGCCGTAGAAGTTCGACGGATCGGGGAAGTCGGCGATCCAGGCCATGCCGCCGGACCAGATCATCGGCGCACCCGCCTTGTCGCCGCCGGCGGCGATGACGTTGGCCTGCGCGAGCGACTGGATGCTGGCCTTGATGCCGACCGCCGCCAGATCCTGCTGAATGGCCTGCGCGATGCGCGGGTTGGGATCGGTGTTCATGGCAAACAGCTGCGTGTCAAATCCGTCGGGATGCCCGGCCTCGGCAAGCAAGGCCTTGGCCTTGGCCACGTCATAGGGATAGCCCTTGAATTCCTTGTCATAGCCAGGCATCGACGGCGGCAACGGCTGATTGGCCGGCACCGCACGGTTGTTGATCAGCTGGACGATGCGGTCCTTGTTGATCGCCATGTTGACCGCCTGCCGCACCTTCACGTTGTCGAAGGGCGCCATGGTGGTATTCATGGTGATATAGCCGGTGTGCAACTGGCCGCCCTCGACGACACGGGCCTTCTGCTCGGGATCGGCCATCACCTCCTGGAATTTCGCCGGCGGAATGCCGTCGCCGGGAACGTCGATCTCGCCTTTCTGGAGCCGCAGCAGCGCCACGATCGGCTCCTGGCCGATCTCAAAGGTGATCTTGTCGAGATGCGGCAGACCCTCGTGCCAGTAATCCGGGTTGCGCTCGAATACGACGCGCTGGCCGAGCGTCCATTCGGCGAGCTTGAAGGCGCCGGTTCCGACCGGATGTTTGCCGAAGTCTGCGCCGTATTTTTCGACTTCTTCCTTCGGCACCACATGCGAGAAGTTGATCGCCATGACATGCAGGAAGGTGGCGTCGGGCCGGGTCAGCTCGAACTTGATCGTGTAGGGATCGACGACGGTTATGCCCGCCAGGCTCTCCGCCTTGCCGGCAGCGACGTTGTCATAGCCTTTGATCGAGCCGAAGAAACCGGCACCCGGGCTCTGTGTCTTTGGATTGGTGACCCGGTCGAGCGAATATTTCACGTCGTCGGCGGTCATCTCGCGGCCATTGTGGAACTTCACTCCGTGGCGCAGCTTGAAGGTGAAGGTCTTGCCGTCGGGCGCAATCTCGTAGCTCTCGGCAAGGTCGGGCCGCAGGTTGGTGGTGCCCGGCTCGTAGTCCATCAGCCCGTCGAACAGGCTCTTGATCATCGACCAGTTCTGCCAGTCATAGCCGATGGCCGGATCGAGCGTGGCGACGTCGTCCTTGTAGGTGATGGTGATCGCGCCGCCCTGCTTGGCATTCGGATCGACGGCGTCTTCGGCACGTACGCTTGTCATGCCAAGCACCAGCGCAAGCGCCGATGCCGCCACGGTCGATATTAGATATTTTCTCATGTCATGTTCCCTTTCTCTGGTTTTCTTGGTTTTCATCTGAGCTTGATGCGTGGATCGATGAACGGTGCGACAGTGTCGGCCAGGAGATTGCCGAGCACGATGGCAAAGGCCGAAACCAGGGTGACCCCCATGATGATCGGAATGTCGATGCGCTGAATGGCCTGCCAGGCTAGCTGGCCGATGCCTGGCCAGCCGAACACGCTTTCGACAACCACGATGCCGCCCATGAAGATGCCGATATCGATGCCGATCATGGCGATGACCGGCAGGATGGCGTTGGGCAGCGCGTGCCGGAGGATAATGGCGCTGCGTGCAAGACCCTTGGCACGCGCGGTACGCACGTAGTCCTGGCGCAGCACGTCGATCATCGACGAGCGCATCATGCGGGCGTACCAGCCGGCGCCGAGAATTCCCATGGTCAGCGACGGCAGCACCAGATGACGCCAGGTGCCGTAACCGCCGATCGGGAACCAGCCGAGCCGCACCGCGAACACATAAAGCAGCATCAGGCCGACGACGAATTGCGGCGCCGAGACGCCAACGAAGGAGGCGACCATCAGCGACTGGTCGGTGGCGGTGCCACGCTTGACGGCGGCGATGAGGCCCATCGTCAGCCCGATCACGACTTCGCAGGCAATGGCGCCGACCATCAGCAGCAGGCTTGCCGGCAGCCGCGAGACGATAAGCTCCGTGACCTCCGAGCGCTGAATGTAGGAGCGCCCCAGATCGCCGCTGAGAAGGCTGGTCAGATAGTGCCAATACTGGACGACGAAGGGCTGGTCGAGGCCGAGCTGCCGGCGGATGTTTTCGACCGTCTCGGGTGTGGCGCTGCGGCCGGCGATCTGGCGGACGGGATCGGCGGGCAGCAGGTAGAGCAGCGCAAAGGTGATCAGAGAGACGCCGAGCAAGATGAGCACCGACTGGACAACGCGGCGGCCGAGATAGGCGATCATGCCCGCCCCCTTTGCGTCGGATCGAGGATGTCGCGCAGTGCGTCACCGATCAGGTTGAAGGCCAGCGCCAGTGCCAGGATCGCCGCACCGGGAAAGAAGACCAGCCAGGGCGCGGCCTGGAAATAGGTCTGGTTCTCGAAGATGATGTTGCCCCATGACGCGGTCGGCGGTTGCACGCCGATGCCGAGATAGCTGAGCGTCGCTTCGAGCAGCACCGTGGTCGAAATACCGAGCGTGCCCCAGACGATGATCGTCGGCAAAAGATGTGGCAGGATATGGCGGAACAGGATGCGTGGAGCGCTAGCGCCGATGGTGCGCTCGGCATCGATGAACTCGCGTTCGGAGAGCGAACTTGTCTCGGTGTAGATGACGCGGGCGGTCTGCACCCAGTTCACCAATGCGATCACCATGGCGACGATCCACAGGCTCGGCTGGAGCACCGCCGCCAGGCAGATGGCGAGCAGCAGCGCCGGGAAAGCCATCATCAAATCGGTGAAGCGCATAAGCGCGCTGCCGATCCAGCCGCGGAAATAGCCGGCGGTGATGCCGACCAGCGTGCCGATCAGAAGCGCCACGCCATTGGCGACGATGCCGATGATCAGCGACGTGCGCGCGCCGAATAGGAGACGGGTCAGCAGGTCGCGGCCAAGCAGGTCGGTGCCCAGCCAGAACTGGGCTCCCGGCGGCAGTGGCGCGCCTTCAAGCGTGAGCCCGTCGAACATCTGCTCGTTTGGATCGTAGCCTGTCAGCCACGGTGCAAGAATGGCGCCGGCCAAGACAACGGCAATAATCCCGAGGCCGAGCAAAGCGAGAGGCCGTTTTAGCAGACGTCGCCAGACGCCGGCGCGAGGCTTGGCTGGCATACGCCCGGCGGCCGAAAGCTCAGGCGCGATCGGATTGGTCATCGTCGCCTTCTTCTTGTGTCATCGCCACGATCCTGCGCGCGGCTTCCTCGACACTGATTTGCCAGCTCATCGCCAGCGAGCGGAGCTGCGCATAGGCACGGCCGTCCTCGGCGCCCTTCGACAAGACCTCTACCGCGCGTACGATGGTCTGGCGCTCCGCGACCCGCTGACGAAGCGAGGCAATCTCGCTGGCCAGAAGCTTGCGCGCCTCGAAACTCTGCCTTGCGATTAAAAGTGCGCTATAGACGCCGGCATTGCCGACCGGTTTCAGCAACTGCGCATCGGCCTTGTGCGACAATGCCCATTCGACGCGCCCCGGCGCCTCGGAGCCGATCAGTGCTATCAGCGGCATCGGCGCCTCGCCCGGCTTCCACGGAAATTGCTCGTCAAAGCCGAGATCGACGTCGAAGAAGACGAAGTCCGCCGCCAAGGCTTCGGCCGGCAGTTCCGGCCAGAAGCCAATCGCCTCAAGGCCGATGGCCGACAATTGCCTTGTGATCGCCTGCACGGTCGGATGTGGACGATGCAGGACAAAAGCCCTGGCGCCTCCAAGGTTCGGGATACGCGCCATCTTGCTCACGACACCACCCGCAGGCGTGGCCGCCCGAACGTCTCCGTCCGGTCATAGCGGGAAAGGTAGGGATCGGGTGCCACGCCCTTCGTCAGTGTGACCGTTTTGAACGATGTTCCATCGATACGTCCGATTAGCACCGGCAAGGTAGCATGCTGGGTTTGCTGGTCGATGGCGATGTCGCCCAGCGGCGTTCGAAATGATGTTTCGGAAAAGACCTTGGGAAGGTCCGTCCATTGTGCACCGGGGTTAAGGGTGAGGATCTCGGCGAGCATGCGCACCGAGGCATAAGCCGCCGCCTCGAAGGATGAGGCCGGCATGACGGAAGGCACTGGAACCGCACCGCGATCCGCCCCCGAGATGTCGTGAAAATAGGGCCCAACGGAAAGGTGGCCATCGCCTGCCCCGTTGAGCGCCGGCAATTCGCATTCCGTGAGATTGCAGGACAGGATCGGGCAACGCTCCGGCCTGAAATGCGGGTCGCGCCGGCCAAGCTCCGCATAGGCAGCGATGAAGGCATAAGAAGAAGGGCCGATGAGATTGTTCAGAATGAAATCAGGTCTCGTCGCCTGTATCTCCGCGATCAGCCGCGCAACATCGACCTCGCCGAGCGGCAGATAGCGTTCGCCCAGCACCTTGCCGCCAGCGTCCGCAATCAGGTCGCGCGCCACGCGGTTGGTCTCCCAGCCCCAGATGTAGTTGGAACCGAGCAGGAAGCCATCGGCGCCGAAACGAGGCACGACATAGGCGAGCAGCGGTACGAGATGCTGATTGGGGCAGGCGTGTGTGTAGACGACATGCTCGTTGGCTTCGAAGCCCTCGTACGGGCAGGCGTACCACAGCGTGCCGCCTGCCCTTTCCAGGATTGGAATGACCTCCTTGCGGCTCCACGAGGTGACGCAGCCAATGATGTGACGCGCGCCGCTGTTGGCGAGAATGTCCGCGCAGCCGCTTGCATAGCGATCGATGTTGCCCTGCGGGTCGCGCTCGATCGGGATGAATTCGAATGGGATAGCGAGATCGCCGTTGACGTCGGCGATGGCGTTCATCGCACCCGCACGGCAGGATTCGGACACCAGCCGGTAGTTGCCGGACCGCGAATAGAGAATGCCGATGTCGATATGCCGTTTCAAGCAATGCCTCAAAAATGACAATGCCCCGCAGCCACCGCCGCAGGGCGAGGCATACGAGGCATTCTTGCCGCCCGGCGGTCGGAGCCGGTATTTGTCCTCACCGTATTACGCCCGCGCTCCCAGTCAAGAGCCGCCACGCGAAACTTTGGCCAGCCGAAACGGTTCGGCGCGCAGCACGCAACTCATGCCGCTGGTCGTTTAGAGTCCGCCAGGAACCAAAATTGCTGATGTCCAGCTATGGGGCCCGGACAAACCCGGTTCGCTACCATTCAAAGCAACGACTTTAATATCGGTTTACCTGAATCTGCTAGCAGCAATGACGCCGGTTTTCGTCGGTCAAGCAAAGGGTTCCACCTTGCCGCAGCAATTCAGCACTCCGTTCGGTCACCGGGGCGATGCCAACTGGCCGAGGTTGCACGGCTTCATGGGCGTCGAGTTGGAACGCGCGCCCGATGTTCTCGTGCCTCGCGTCGCCTTGGCCCGGAAGCTCGGTGGATGGGACTTTGGTGGCGGGAGCCGGGCTTGAGCGTCATTCGCGCCTTGCAAGGCGCCGACCTCCCGGCAGTTGCGAACATGTTTCAGCGCGTGCTGTTGAAGGAGAGGACCGAAGCGCCGGCCTCTCTCGTGGAATACATGCAACGGTTTTATCTGGATGCGCCCGGTTGCGCAGACAACCTCCGGTCGCTTGTCCATGTCAACGACGCCGGTCGCGTCTCCGGATTTGTCGGCGTCCACGTCCTGCCGATGACGTTCAACGGCCGACAACTACGCGCGGCCATCTGTAGCTCGCTCATGGTCGAGGACCATGAGCACGACCCGCTGGCCGGCGCCCGCTTGCTGAAAGCTTACCTGGATGGTCCGCAGGACATCTCCTTCAGCGAGACGGCCAACGATATTTCCGTGAAATTGTGGACCCGGCTGCGCGGCGTGGTCCTGCCGCAATACAGCCTTGACTGGGTCCGTGTGATGCGCCCCGCGGCCTTCATGCTCAGCCTTTCCGCCAATCGCATGGCGCTTGCGCGAATGCTCAATCCGCTGGCGCGTGCAGTCGACCGATTTTACTGCAGAAGGATGACGTCCAGCGAACGACGTTGGTCGGGTGTGGCGGTGGACGGGGCAGGCCACGGAGCATTTCGTACATCCGAAATCGACAGCCATGCATTTGCCAGGCTCATCGAACCGTTTACCGCTCAATTCGCCCTGCGGCCTGACTGGACGGAAGATCAACTCGACCACATCCTGACAGATGCGGCACAAAAGCCGGATCTGGGGGAGCTTGTCTACGTTTGTGTGACGTCGCCAGTCGGCACCAATGTCGGCGCTTTCGCCTACTACGCACGGAAGTATGAAATTGGTCGCGTGCTGCAGATCTTCGCCCTTCCCGGCCAGGCGGGCCCGGTGATTGACTGCCTGATCGATCACGCCGCCGCGCGCGGCGTCAGCGGCCTGCGCGGACGTATTCAACCTGCACTTCTGGAGGCGATGCTTGGACGACGCATTGCTTTCCTGACCGTTGCCTCAACGGTGGTACATTCACGCGATCCAGAGCTTTTGGACGCGATGAAGAACTCGCAAGTCTTCCTGAACGGCCTTGCGGGCGAGCAGTGGAGCCGGCTTATCGGGAGCCGCTTCAGCTAGAGCGGGATGCGTTCAAGTTGAAGCGGGCATCCCGCTCTAACTATTTATTTTAGGCGCGTTTCCACTTGGCTGCAGAATGCTTGGGTCAAAACCCAATCACTCTGAACGACCGAGTTCGACCCTTTGCCGTCATCCAGTTGGGAGCGTCGCATGACGCTCCGTGACCCAATCACGACGCTCACTCCGGTCAGTGGTAACGTCCGGATTTGGCGCGCGATTCCGACCTCAGCGAACGAAGTTATGACACGCCATTCCAGTGTATGCTTGCTTCGCCAAATTGGGTGTGCGCTGCAATAGCAGCCCGAGACAGTCGCGCTTGCCGAAGGGGCTGTCGGCTTTGACGGGATTGGCGTAAGCTACAGTTAAGGGGGTGCACACATGCACCGCATCATCGCCATACTGATCTTGGTTCTCGCGGCCGTGTTCAGCTCCGCACGGGCGGAGGTGCTGATCGGCGTCTCGGCTGCGATGACGGGACGGCTCGCCTGGATCGGCGAGCAGGGACAGCGCGGCGCGGAGATGGCAGTGGCCGACGTCAACACGGCGGGCGGCGTGCTCGGCCAGAAGGTGAGGCTCATCTCGGTCGACGACTTCTGCGATCCCGAGCAAGCTGTGGCGGCCGCCAAGAAGCTGGTGGCTGACGGGGTCGTGCTCGTCGTCGGGCATTATTGCTCCGGGGCCTCGATCCCCGCATCAAAAGTGTACGAGGAGGCGGGCGTCGTTGAGATATCCCCAGGCTCGACCAATCCGCAGCTGACCGAACAGGGCCGTGCCAATGTCTTTCGCACCATTGGCCGCGACGACGCGCAAGGTTTCATCGCTGGCAACTACCTTGCCGATCGCTGGGGCAACAAGAAGATTGCGATCCTCCACGACAACTCGACCTATGGGAAGGGTCTCGCCGACGAGACCAGGAAGCAGCTGCACAAGCGGGGCGTGACTGAGGCCGTTTACGACGCATACATTCCCGGGAAGGACGACTATTCGGCCGAGGTCGCTACGTTGCGGACCGCCGGCGTCTCCGCCTTATATGTGGGTGGGTATCATGCCGAGGTTGCGCTGATTGCTCGCGCTGCACACGACAGTGGCTACACGGTTCAGCTCATATCCGGAGATGCTTTGGCGACCGAGGAATTTGCCCTGATCGCCGGCCCCGCGGCGGAGGGGACCCTCTTCACGTTCCCGGCGGACGCGAGGCGAAGCCCCGAAGCGGCCGCGGTCGTTGAGCAGTTCCGTGCGGAGAATTTCGAACCCGCGGGCTACACGCTGTTGAGCTACTGCGCGGTCCAGGTTTGGGCCCAGGCGGTCTCGAAGGCAGGTTCGCTGGAGCCGAAGGCCGTCATTGCGGCACTGCACGAACAGGAATTCGACACGGTGATCGGCCGGGTCGATTTCGACGACAAGGGCGACCTCACGAAGCAGAGCTGGGTTTGGTACGTCTGGCGCGGCGGAGAGTACGTGCCGGTTGAATAGGGTTCGCTGATCGCCGGCGTGCCGGCTGAGATGTCTAGTCTGATGCAGACCAGTGTGGCCGGACTGTTCCGACTCGCCGAGATGCTTGAACGCCTCGGCATACGTGGCCGGCTGTTGCTCGCCTTTTTCGGGATCAGCGCCCTTGCGGTGCTGGCAACGGCTGCGGCGCTTTATGCCTTCCTCCAGGTTGGCGACGTCGTGGACCGAATTACCACGGATCGAGTGCCGTCGGCGCTCGCCTCCCTCCAGCTGTCGCGCCAGGCCGAACGGGTCGCTGCTGCCGCGCCCTCGGTGCTGGCAGCGACAAGCAGGGCTCAGCACAGCGAGGTCTCGGCTGCCGTCGCGCTCGAGATGTCCCGCCTCGAGGCCCTGCGCACGGACCTCCGGGATGCCACGTTGGGCACAGTGCCTTTGGCCGAGATTGAGGAAGCCGCGATTGTTCTGAGGCGCAACCTGAAGGAGCTCGACTCTCTTGTTGTCGCCCGGCTCGACGTGGTCGCCCGCAAGGAGGAGCTCCTGAACCGCCTCGCCGCGACGACAACCGGAAGCCAGCGCCTTGTCGCCACCGGCATCCTAGTGATGGATTCCAGGCTGCCGCAATGGCGGGCGGTCGCGGCCGACACGTCGCTATCGCCCGATCGACGCGCAGCGGCGATGGCCGACCTGGTCCAGGCGATTGCGGCCTACATCCCCCAGCAGAAGGCGCAGCTGGAGATCTCGGCAGTCAACGACGCGCTGGTGAAGGTCGCGAACGCGCCGACGCCGGGCGACCTGGCGTTGATCCTTTTTCCGCTACGCCGTTCGCTCACTGCTCTTGAAAAGGTTTCCACGGAGATCGACGAAAAGCTGCGGACCCGCTTTCGGCAGCGTGTCGATGAGTTCAAGGGCTTGACCGACGGCGAGGACAGCATCCCCAAGGCGCGGGAGGACGAGTTTGCTGTCCTGGCACAGGGCGAAAGGCTTCTGGCCGAGAACAATCGACTGTCGCGCAATCTCACCGCTGGCGTCGATCGCCTGGTCGCCACGGCAGACCAGGAGATCGCTGCGTCCGGTCGCGAAGCCGCGCTCGTCCAGCGCTACGGCACCGCGGTTGTGCTCGGCTCCGCCTTCCTCAGCCTCCTGAGTTCGGTTCTGGTTGTCTGGCTCTATGTCGACCGCAGCCTCCTCGCCCGACTGGGGGCCGTGAGCCAGGGCATGCTCGCGATTGCGGGGGGCAACCTTCGTGCGCCGCTGCCAGCCGCGGGCAGCGACGAAATCGGGCGCATGGCCGAAGCGCTGAGACTTTTCCGGGATACTGCCGTCGAGGTCGAGGAAAAGAACCTGCGCGACGTTGCGGAAGCTCGTCAGCGGCTCATCGATGCCATCGAAAGCATCTCCGAAGGATTCGCTCTGTACGACGGGGAGGACCGGCTCGTCCTCAGCAACAGCCGCTACCGCGAATTGCTCTACGCCGGTCTGGAGACCGAACTGACGCCCGGCACGATATTCGAGCAAATCATTCGCCGATCCGCTGAGCGCGGCTACATCAGGGACGCCGAGGGGCGGGTCGAGGAGTGGGTCGCCGAGCGCCTCTCGCGGCACCGCAACCCTGGCGAACCTTGGGTGCAGCGGCGAGGCGACGGGCGATGGGTCATGATCAGCGAGCGGCGGATCAGCGCCGGCGGCACGGTCGCCGTCTATTCGGACATCACTGAGCTGAAGCAAAGGGAGGAGAACCTCGCCGAGAAATCCGTGGTTCTGGAGGCGCTTTCCAGCAAGCTGGCGAAGTATCTGGCGCCCCAAGTGTATCGCTCGATATTCACCGGCCGCCAGGAGGTCAGGATCGCCAGCCAGCGGAAGAAACTGACAATATGCTTCTCCGATATCGCGGGCTTTACCGAGACCACTGACAAAATGGAATCCGAGGATCTCACCCAACTCCTCAATCACTATTTGACGGAAATGTCGAAAATTGCTTCGGATCACGGCGCGACGATCGACAAATATGTCGGCGACGCGATCCTGATGTTTTTCGGCGATCCCGAGACTCGCGGCGTCAAGGAGGACGCGCTGGCTTGCGCGCAGATGGCACTTGCAATGCAAAAGCGGATTAGCGAGCTTGCCGAAGTCTGGCGGGACATGGGGATCGAAACACCGCTGCGCTGTCGCATCGGCATCCATACCGACTACTGCACCGTCGGTAACTTCGGCAGCGAGGACCGGATGGACTACACGATAATCGGCGGCGCCGTGAATCTCGCCTCGCGCCTGGAGCAGGAGGCGCCGCCGGGGACAATCCTCATTTCCTACGAGACGTTTGCGCAAGTGAAGGACGCAATCGACTGTGAAGAACTGGGGCAAGTCCAGGTCAAGGGGATCGCTTATCCCGTCGCCACCTACCGCGTCATCGATCTGAAGGCCAATTTGGCGGCCGCTCGTCGTGCTGTTCGGACCGAGCTGCCGCACTTCAGGTTGGAACTTGAACCGGAGCTGATGTCCCCTGACGAGCGTGGCGATGCCGCCAATGCACTTCGAGACGCGCTGGATCGGCTTCGTCACAAGCCTGGGTAGTAGGGCTTGGTCCACAACGACCCCTCCCAATGGACACAAGGAGTGGGATGTGGGACGCCGCTCATTGGCGCTGTCGATGCGAAGGCCGCAGAACGGTCGCGGTCAGTCTTCGAACTCGGGCGGAACGTCGGCATCGGAGCCGAGACTTAACATTCACGGCATCACTGGCATGGGTCCGGATATGGCGCAACGTGCTCGTTCTCGCAGATGAGACGAACGGCAACTTCCCGCCCATCTCGGCCATGACGGCGGCCTGGGACGTGGCCGGTCTCGAAGCAGGTCAGGTACCGAGTTCTTCGACTTCCTCGACGAGTTGCGGACGCATGTGCAGATAACGCGTCGCCTTGCGTTTGGCGATGATATCGGCCCAGACGTGTTCCACTTGTGAGGCGGCCAACCCCGCCGCCTGCCCCACCACCTCAGCCGCCACGCCGTTGTTGAGACCGTAAAGGCAAAGATCCATACGGTCATAGGGAAGCGAGAAGTAGAACTCCTCCTGGGTCTGCGCCAGCGAGTAGGTATCGGTGGTCGGAGGCCGGTTGCGGATTTCTTCCGGAATACCGAGATGGGCCGCAAGCGCATAGACCTGTGTTTTATAGAGGTGGGCAATCGGCTTGACGTCCGCGGCGCCGTCACCGTTCTTCACGAAGAAACCCTGATCGTATTCCAGCCGGTTCGGGGTTCCAAGAACGGCGAAGTTCAGGCGATCCGCATGATAGTATTCAATCTGCTTGCGGGTGCGCTGCTTCATATTGGTAGCGGCGACGACGCCGAGATAGACAGGCAGCGGCATTCTCCGTTTCGTCTGCTTGCCCTCCGGGTCTTGCACCACCAGGGACGAGATATTGTAGCCCCCGCCCTCAAGGGCGTTCGCGATCACGATCTTCGAAGCCCAGCCTTCGCCGTATTCCGGGACCAATTCGCGGATGAAGGCGTCGCGACGCCTGTAGCAGCCCATTGCGCGCAGGATCGGCCCGATATCCTCCGTCACAGCCTCGACACCGAAAGTTTCGGCGACGAGGCGGCCGAGCCGCAGACTTTCAGGATCGGAATCGCTTTCCGGCATGAACAGGCAAAGCACATTCTTGGGGCCAACGGCTCGTACCGCCAACGCGACCGACACGCTCGAATCGATCCCGCCCGAAAGACCGAGCACAAGGCCCCGCTTGCGAAGCCCGCGCAACTGCTGGCGCAAGGCCGTTACGATACGGTCCGTTTCGGTGATCAGGTCGATTGCCAGAGCCTGCGCCAGAAAGGTCCGCGCATCCTCGGTCGGGCGAACATTCATTGCGCGGCCTCCATGGTTTCTGCCGCAAGCCGACGGCTGACCTTGCCGGTATCGGTCTTCGGCAGCTCGCGGCGGAACTCGACGACCTTGGGGACCATGAAGTCCTCAAGGTGGCGTGCACAGTGACGTATGATATCCTTTTCGGTAAGCGCCGGGTCGGACCGTACTATAACTGCGCCGATCGCATGCCCGAGCACGGGATCCGGCACACCGACAACCACCGCTTCCGCGATGCCCGGATGAGCGTGAAGCACGGCTTCCACTTCCTTGGGCGCCACCTTCTCTCCCCGCGACTTTATGATGTCGTCCTTGCGGCCGACGAAATAAAGAAAGCCTTCCTCATCGGCCCTGAAAAGATCGCCGGTGTAGAGAACCTTCTCCCAAGGGTTCGGACCCCGGCGCAGGGCTCGTGCCGTCGCAGCTTCGTTTCGCCAATAACCCTGCATGACGTGCGGCCCGCGAATGACCAGCTCACCCGCTACGCCCGGCGGCACCCGTTGCCCCTCGTCGTCGACGACAAAGGCTTCGGTGTTCGGAATGGCTATTCCGACCGAGCCCGGCCGGCGGTCGAGCTCCTCGGGCGGCAGATAGGTGCAGCGCTTGCATTCCGTCAGGCCATACATCGAATAGAGCCTGACACCGGGGAAAAGGAACCGAAGGCGTTCTATGTGAGGCGGCGGCAAGGCAGCCGCCGTGTTGGAAATATAGCGAAGGCTGGGCAGGAAGCCCGGCGCCAGGTCCCTCAACTGCAGGATCATCGCTGCCATCGTGGGCACGAGCGGAAGCCCGGTGACGCCTTCCTGGCGGATGCGTTCAAAGACCGCCTGGGGAAAAGCGAAGGACTTCTCGAGCACGAGCGTGGCGCCGAGCCTGACGGCCATCAGCAATTGATAGAGGCCGTAGTCGAAAGCGAGGGGCAGAACATTCAAGATGATGTCGTCGGGCGAGTTGCGCAGGTAGTTGGTGATGGAGTCGGCCGCCGCGTCGCAATTGCGGTGCGTCATCATCACACCCTTGGGCCGGCCGGTCGAGCCCGAGGTGTAGATCAACATCGCAAGATCGACGTCAACGCCGCGATGGTCAATCTCCCTGACTTGGACCGTCAAGCACTCCGCCAGGGATGTGGCCCCTGCCGGGCATTGGCTATCGGCAGCAACGGTGGAAGCCACGAAGATGCCGGTCTTGCCGGAGGACGTCTCGCCGGAGGATCCGGACGCCTCGGCGACCACGGGCATCAGTCTTGCTTGCGTGAGGATCGCGGCGGCATCGCAATCGGCGATGATGTAGGCTAGCTTTTCGGCCTTGGTGGATGCGTTGATCGGACTGAAAGTCGCGCCTGCTTTAAGAACTGCGAAAATCGAAACCGCAGCCTCCCAGCAATTGTCCATGAAGATCAGCACCCGGTCGTCGCGCCTGACGCCATTCAAAAAAAGGGCGGCGGCCAAGCGGCTCGAGAGATCGTCCAGCTCTTTGTAGCACAGCCTTTTGTGCTCGGTGATCAATGCCGTTTTGGCTGGATGGGCAGCGGCCTTCGCCGTCAGAAAATGTTCGATCCGCACGGACGCTCCTCACCGATGGCGCCTATGCTGCCAGCGCTTCTGCTTTTGCCTTGACGAAGGCTGAGATACTGTCAATCGAATCCAGATTGGCCGGTACGATGTCGGCATCGACCATCGCTATGCCAAAATCATCCTCTATGAATGCCACTAGCTCCAACACGGCCGTCGAGTCGATGATGCCGTTCTCGATCAGTGATGCGGTGTCTGCAAGCTCGTAGGACGTGTCGCCGAACAGGAAGTTGTCGACGATAAAGGTTTTGACCTTGTCCTTGATTGCTACCATGATTTTTCATTCCCTCGATTTCTCAGGCCGCTCGTGCTTCACCGACCTTTTCGCCGGTGAAAATCTTCTGCCACAGTTGCGCCGACAAAATGCCGACGAAAGCCGCATTGTCGCGGAATCCGGACGCTGGCTGCAAGCGGCATTTCTCGTGCAGGTTCGCCACCGCCTTGGCGTTGAATAGTCCTCCGGAGGCGATACTCGCCTCGCTCAGCGAGTCGCGTACGTAGTCCAATTCTCCGGCTCCCACGAAGGAGCGGGCTTCCGGCGCCCGGTAAGGCTGTTTGGTGCGCTCGCGGATGGCCGTCGGAAGCAGGTGCTTGGCAGCTTTGCGCAATATGTGTTTTTCCACCAGTCCCTTCAGCTTCATCTCCGGCGGAAGTCTTGCCGCAAACTCCACCAAGCGATGGTCAAGGAAGGGGAACCGCCCTTCGATACCGTGCGCCATGGCCATGCGATCGCCCTGGCTGGAGAGGATGTAGCCCGGCAGGAGGAAGCGGGTTTCTAGATATTGCGCCTGATGCAGCGGATGCCACCGGGAAAACGCCTCAGGCAACCGGCTGGCCAGGTCCTCGGCTGCGTCATACCCCTTCAATGTCGCGCGCAGGTCACCGGAAAAGAACATCTTCGCCGCTGATGTGGTCTTGAAACGCGGCCGATGCGAGAACAGCGGATCGTCCAGGGCAGCGCTGCCGGTTCCGAAGAACGCAGCCAGGTACTCCACGGACTGCTGTTGCAGGCCCGGCAGATAGGGATAAAGCTTGCGGAACAGTTGTGGCCTTATGCGCGATGCCGGCTGTCGCGCGCAGAAACGGCGAACCCGCGCTTCCTTGAAGACATCATAGCCGGCAAAGACCTCGTCGGCGCCTTCGCCTGTCAGCACTACTTTCAAACCGGCCTGGCGAACGAGGCCGGACAGTTGATAGAGGGGGGCTGGGGCCGTGCGGATGATCGGCCGCTCGGTAAAGCGGATGACTTCGGGAAACGCACCGGCGATATCGCCGGCACGACACGCAATGGTTCGATGGCGTGTGCCAAGTGCTGACGCCATTTCGGTCTGGAAGGCGCTTTCGTCATGCTCGCCGCTGTCGAACGTCACGGAAAATGTCTGCAGCTTAAGAGGAGTCATGCCGGCCGCGAGTGCCGAAACGAGGGATGAATCGAGCCCGCCCGAAAGGTAAGAACCGACCGGCACGTCGGCGCGCATGCGAAGCCTCACCGCGTCGGTCAACAGGGCCTGCAGTTCCTCGGCCGCGTCGTCCTCATTGGTGATCTTCGATGGCCTATCCGGATACGGGTAGTCTAGGTGCCAATATGGTTTGACCGTGACTTGCCCCTGTGTCGCGATCATCACGCTTGCCGGCTCCAGCTCGTGGATGTTGCGGAAAGCCGTGCGTGGAGCGATCGGCGCCCACAGCGTAAAGATCTGGTCGAGTGCAATTGGATCGATTTCGGCCGAGACGCCGGGTACCGTCAGCAGGGCCTTTATCTCCGACGCAAAGTAGAGCACCCCGTCCTTGCTGGTGTAGAACAGCGGCCGAACACCCATGCGGTCTCTTGCAAGCACCATCCGCCGCCGCCGGTTATCCCAAATCGCGAAGGCGAAATCACCGTTCAGGAGCGACAGACAGTCTTCGCCCATCTCGTCATACAGCTGCAGGAGAACCTCTGTGTCGCTCGACGTGCGGAAGCGTCGGCCCTTGGCCAGCAGCCCTTCGCGCAATTCCACGTAGTTGAAGATCTCGCCGTTGAACGCAACCGTCAAATCGCCGGTTTCGTCGGACATCGGCTGCTGGCCATCACCAATCCCAATCACCGACAGCCGCGCATGCCCAAGTCCAGCCTCGGGCGCTACGAATTTCCCTTGTTCATCCGGCCCGCGATGGGCGATCGCAGACGTCATGCGCGCAAGCAAAGCTTCCGCATCCCGGACTGAACCGAAATAGCCCCCGAATCCGCACATCCACCCAGCTCATACTGAACAGCAAGCCACGAAACATAGCGGTCATAAGCGCCTCAAAGGTTAATCGGATACGTTTCAGCGAGCATGTGGTTAACAGGATGTTAGGACAAAATGATGCTTTTTGCGGACCGACTTGCGCCCCACTTCAGATGTCAGCTTGAAGGCATCACGGCGAGCGGTGCAAATCACTGCTTCGAGTACGGCCGGTACCAGTCGACAAACTTCTTCAGCCCGTCCTCTATCGAAACGCTAGGCCTGAAGCCGAAATCCCGCTCCAGCGCGGTCATGTCGGCGTAGGTCTTCTCGACGTCGCTCGCCTGCATCGGCTCGTTGTGGCGGATTGCCTTGACCTTGAGCAGCCTTTCCAGAATGTCGATGAAGTCGCCCAGACGCACCGGCCGGTTGTTGCCGACATTGTAGAGCCCGTTCGGCGGAACGTCAGCCGCCGGCGGCTTGTCGAGCACGGCGACAACCGCCTTCACAACATCGTCTATGTAGGTGAAATCGCGCCACATTTCGCCATTGTTGAAGACCCGGATCGGCTTGCCCTTGAGCATCGCCTGGGTGAACATCCAATAGGCCATGTCGGGACGGCCCCAGGGACCGTAGACCGTGAAAAACCGCAGGCCGGTCTGCGGTATGCCGAACAGATGGGCGTAGGTGTGGCTCATCAACTCATCGGTTTTCTTGGTGGCGGCGTAAAGCGAAACGGGCTTGTCGACCTGATCGGCTTCGCTGAACGGCACGCTGCGGTTGCCGCCATACACCGAGCTCGACGAGGCATAGACCAGATGCTCGAATGCCGGTTCGGCGCGACAGAATTCGAGCACTTCGAGGTGGCCCATGACATTGGAGCGGATATAGAGCCGCGGATTGTCGAGTGAGTGGCGCACGCCCGCCTGCGCGGCAAGGTGCACGATCCTAACGATGCCTTGCCCGGCCAAAGCGGCTGCAAGCGCGCCCTGTTCGGCAATATCGATCTGGTGGAACGAAAAATCCTTATGGGGCAGAAGGCCGGCAAGCCGCCCCTTTTTGAGCGCCAGGTCGTAATAGTCGTTCATGTTGTCGACGCCGACGACCGCTTCTCCCCGGTCGAGCAGATGGTGGCAAACGTGGCTGCCAATGAACCCCGCGGCTCCGGTGACAAGTATAGGCAACAAGCTTCTCCACGCGCATAGCCGGGCCGGTATCTGGAGCGGCAGATCCGGCCCATTTTGTCGTGCTATAGTCGAAAGCCGAGGTGGAGACCACCATTAAGCTGATGCGTCAGCTTGCCTCGCGCATGGCTTCGGCCGCCTGCAGGTCAACCGACACCAGTTGGCTGACGCCTTGCTCGGCCATGGTCACCCCAAACAGCCGGTCCATGCGCGCCATGGTGATCGGGTTGTGTGTGATGATGACGAAGCGCGTTTCGGTGGTTGCGGCCATTTCGTCCATCAGATTGCAGAAACGCTCGACATTGTGGTCATCGAGCGGCGCGTCGACTTCGTCGAGCACGCAGATCGGCGCCGGGTTGGTCAGGAACACGGCGAAGATCAGCGACATCGCCGTCAACGCCTGCTCGCCGCCGGACAGCAGCGTCATCGTCTGCGGCTTCTTGCCGGGCGGACGCGCCAGGATCTCGAGCCCCGCTTCGAGCGGATCGTCGGACTCGATCAGTTGCAGCTCGGCGGTGCCGCCGCCGAACAGATGCGAAAACAGCCGTTGAAAATGGCCGTTGACCACCTCGAAGGCGGCGAGCAGCCGCTCGCGGCCTTCGCGGTTCAGGCTATGGATCGCCTGTCGCAGCTTCCGGATCGCCTCGATGATGTCGTCGCGCTCGGAGACGATGGTCTCCAGCCGGTCCGACAGTTCCTTCTGCTCCTCCTCGGCGCGCAGATTGACGGCACCGAGCCGTTCGCGTTCGACCTTCAGCCGGTCGAGCTGACGCTCGATCTCGGCCATTTCGGGCATCGGGCTGTCGGGTTCGAGGCCGGTGTGGCGGATAACCAGATGCGGCGGCGTGTTCAGCGTTTCCTGGATGCGCGCCTCGACTTCCAGCCGACGCTCGTCGGCGGCGGTCAGCCGCTCTTCGGCGCGAACGCGGGATTCGCGCGCCTCGGCCAGCGACTGGATGGCAGCAGTCGCAGCCTTGTCCAGCTCGGACTGGCGGTTCTCCGCTTCCTGCAAGCGGTCGCCCGCCGCCTTGCGCAGGCTTTCGGCCTCGGCGAGTTGCGACAGCAGGGCGCGCCGCTTGGCGTCGATCTCGTCGGGGGCGTCGGCCAGTTGCTCGCGCTCGGCCTCGGCCTCCGCCTTGCGTTCGCCGAGCGCCGCGATCTGTGTCGAGGCGTTTTCGGCTCGCTCCACCCAGTTGCACCGTTCCGCGCCGATGGCATCGAGCCGACGCGCACGTGCCTCGGCTTCCCGCCTCAGGCCCTCGTGAACGGCACGCGCATCGGCAAGGGCGGCGCGGTCGCGGGCGACGTTGGCCGCCGACTGCTCGAGCTGCAATTGCAGATCGCCGAGATCGGGCGCGTCCTGCAGCAGCATTTCCGCCTCGACGAATGCCGCCGCCGTTTCCTCATGGCTGTCGACAATGCGTGCGCGCGCCTCGTCAAGTGCTGCACGCCGGCTCGACAGCTCGCCGCCGGCTCTTTCGGCCTCGGCCAGCGTATTGCGGGCAGCATCGAGCCCGTGCTGGGCATCGCGTCCGGCCTGTCGGGCGTTGCGTTCGGCCTCGCTCGCCTGGGCACGCGCCTGTTCGGCCCGGGCAAGGGCTTGTTCAGCTTCGCGCAGGGCGCGCGTGGCATGGACTACTTCGGCATCGAGCTCGGCCAGCCGGTTTTTCTGCGCCAGCCGCTGCGCGGCGGCGGTCGGGGCATCGGCGCTGGCGGTGAAGCCGTCCCAACGCCAGAGCGCGCCTTCGCGGCTGACCAGCCGTTGACCGGGAGCAAGCAGCGTCTGCAGCCGTCTTCCGTCGGCGGCTTCGACAATGCCGATCTGGGCCAGCCTGCGGGCCAGCTGTGCCGGCGCACGCACAACGCTGGCGAGGCTCCTTATGCCTTCGGGCAATGCGGCGTCGGCAGGCTGGATTTCGCTCTGGCCCCAATGCACCGGCGCACTGCGGTCGAGCGGCACGTCGAGATCTTCGCCAAGCGCGGCACCCAGCGCCGTCTCGTAGCCACGCTCGACGCTGATCTGCTCCAGCACCGAGGGAAATAGATCGCCGCTGGCGGCGTTGAGGATCTTGGCCAGCGTGCGGGCCTCGGTTTCGATCCGCGCCAGCTCGGCCTTTGTGTCCTGAACCGGTGGGCGGGCAGCACTTTCGTCTGCACGCGCCTCGGCGACCGCCTGTTCGGCGGCAATGGCGGCTGCCTCGGCCTTTTCGAGCAGCGCCAGCGCCTGATCGACCAGTAGCCGCTTCTCGGCGGGATCGGGCAGGCCGGCGACCCTGGAGACGATCTCCGACAGTTCGCGGTCGACATCGGCAAGCTGGCGGGCAAAGCGGTCGCGGCGCTCAGCGGTGTCGCGCAGCGTCCGTTCGATCTGGTTGCGCGAGGCGGCAGCCTCCGCCCGTTCGGCGGTCAGCGCGGCGAGCCTGACCTCGCTCGAGGCAAGCGTCGATGCCGCCTGCTCGAAAGCCGCGCGGGTGCTGGCCTCGCGCTCGGCGGCGCCGGCGTTTTCGGCATTGAGCGCGGCTTCTTCGGCGGCGAGGCGTTCGAGGATATCCGCATTATCGCGGACCATGCGCTCCTCACGGGCAAGGTCGCCATCGAGCTGTTGCAGTCGGCGGTCGAGCTCTGCCTGGCGGGCGCGGATGCGGCCCGCCTCTTCCTCGATCTGCGCCTTGGCGATCGACAGACGCTGGAAGGCGGCGGCGGCAGCGGCTTCCGCATCGCGCAAGTCCGGCAGCCGGTGGGCGTTGATACCTTGTTCCCTGGCGGCAGCCATCTGGGCGGCGGCACGGTCGCCGACCAGCGCGGTGGCAATCGCCAGCGCCGAACGCGCTTCCCCTTCCTGCGTCTTGGCCAGCGTCCAGCGCAGATGCAGCAGCGTCGCTTCGGCCTTGCGGATGTCGGCCGACAGGTTCTTGAAGCGCGAGGCCTGGCGAGCCTGGCGTTTCAGGCTTTCAATCTGGCTTTCCAGCTCGCCGACGACGTCGTCCAGCCTTTCGAGGTTCTGTTCCGCCGCCTTCAGCCGCAGCTCGGCTTCGTGGCGGCGCGTATGCAGGCCGGAAATTCCGGCCGCCTCTTCCAGCAGCGCGCGGCGCGCTTGCGGCTTTGCCTGGATCAGCTCGCCGATGCGGCCCTGGCCGACCATCGAGGGCGAGCGGGCGCCGGTCGACTGGTCGGCGAACAGCAGCTGCACGTCCTTGGCGCGAGCCTCCTTGCCGTTGATGCGGTAGAGCGAGCCGGCCTCGCGCTCGATGCGGCGCGAGACCTGCAACTCATCGGCGTCGTTGAAGGCGGACGGCGCGGTGCGGTCGCTATTGTCGAGGAACAGCGTGACTTCGGCGGTGTTGCGGGCCGGACGCGTTCCCGAGCCGGAAAAGATGACGTCGTCCATGCCGGACGCACGCATGTTCTTGTAGGAGCTTTCGCCCATAACCCAGCGCAGCGCCTCGACCAGGTTCGACTTGCCGCAGCCGTTCGGCCCGACGATGCCGGTCAGGCCGCGTTCGATGACGAACTCGCCGGGTTCGACGAAGGATTTGAAGCCGAGCAGGCGAAGGCGCGAGAACTTCATTCGCGCCGGCCCATAGCCAAGTTTCGCAACGCTGTTCCGCGGTTTTGCAAGGAGACCCCGCGGCAAGACAAAGAAGTGCGTACGCCGAAGCGACGCCGCTTCGGCGCTGCCGAAACGTCAGAGCAGAGGGTCGATGATGGCCGACATTTCCGCAATCGACATCGCCCCTTTGTAGGTCTTTCCGTTGATGAAAAAGGTCGGTGTGGAATCGACCTTGAATTCGTCGGCGCCGCGCTTCTGGACGGATCTCACATCGTCCAGAAGTTTCTGGTCCGTCAAGCAGGCCTCGAAGGACTCCTGTGTAAAACCGGCAAGCTTGGCGATTTGCAGCAGCGCGTCCTTGGTATTGTTCACACCAACCCAGTTCGCCTGCTGCCTGAACAGCACATCGACCATCGGGAAATAGTTGTCCTTGGAGCATCGCGCCAGCATGAAACCGGCCTCCGCGCTGGGATCGAACGGAAACTCGCGCAGTATATAACGGGCCTTGCCGGTGTCGATATATTTCGTCTTCAGCTCCGGAAAAGTGGTCTCGGCGAAATGCGCGCAATGCGGGCAGGTCATCGATGCATATTCGACTATGGTGACCTTTGCATCGTCCTTGCCGAGTTGCATGTCGGGCAATGCGCCGGGCTTCAGCAGTGCTGCCATATCGACCGTGCCCTGAGCCTCCGGCGCCGCCGCGGCGGCCGGAGCGGCCGGAGCGGCCGGCTTCGCAGGTTCCGGAGCCGCAGGCTTCACATCCTGCGCCTCGGCTTTCTCGCCCGAGTCGCTGCAGGCGGCAAGCAGCGCCACCGCTGGTATTGCGACCAGCGAAGTCAAAAGGTTTCTGCGGGACAAGGAACGGATCATACGAATCACCTGGCAATAGTTGGATTTTGCAATGCAAAGTCTACAAAAAGCGAGAGTTGGCGCGAATTAAGGCATTACCGCCCCTATTCCAATCGCCAAATCCGGGCATACCATCACGATAGCGCGAGATCACGGTTTCTTTTGACCGAGAATGGTGGCGCCAAGCCGCTCTAGCGAGGCGCGCAGCCCGCCGTCCTCGATCAAACCAACGGTGCCCGACAGCTTCGCTTTCTCGGCCGCAGTCAATGGCCGCAAACTGGGTTTCGGCTTGTCCTTGCCCGCCATTACCGGCTTCTGCACGATCCTGATCCGGCCGATCGCATTGAAACCGAGGAAGGCATTGACCCGGTTGATGATCTCGCCGGTCTCGTGCTGCAGATGCAGCGCCGCCACGCCCTCGCAGGCAACCACCAGCACCGCCGGTTCGAAAGGATCGTCCTCGTGCATGCGGCGCGGCCACTGGATCTTTTCCGGGCGCGAGCGGCCGGCAAGCCGCGGCCCAGCAATTTCTTCCCATGACTGGACCAGTCCGATCGACATACCGGCCCGTTTGCGCAGCACTGGGTCGAGGATCTCGGTTGCGAGATCGCTCACCGGAACGGGATTGCCGAAGGGCCTTTTCCCTGCCATTTGCGTTCTCCAGCTTCAGCACTAATGGATTAGGGCCGACCCTCGATCAATGGCACTGCACGACCAGACCCGCAAGGCCGTATCCGGAGACAATGTCGAGATCGCCTCCCGGCTGCTTGCCTGGTACGACGCGCATCACCGCGACTTGCCCTGGCGCGTTTCACCGCGCGCGCTGGCGGGCGGGGCGCGGCCCGATCCCTATCTGGTCTGGCTTTCCGAGGTGATGCTGCAGCAAACCACGGTCGAGGCGGTAAAATCCTATTTTCGGGCGTTCGTGCAGAAATGGCCAACGGTCCAGGCGCTGGCGGCGGCACCGACCGAAGACGTCATGAAGGCCTGGGCCGGGCTCGGCTATTATTCCCGCGCCCGTAACCTCAAAGCCTGTGCCGATCTCGTCGCGCGGCAAGGCGGCCGCTTTCCGGACAGCGAGTCCGCCTTGAAGGAACTGCCCGGCATCGGCGCCTATACGGCGGCGGCGATCGCAGCGATCGCCTTCGACCGACCAGCCGCGGTCGTCGACGGCAATGTCGAACGGGTCGTCTCACGGCTGTTTTCGATCGCCACGCCGCTGGGCGAGGCCAAGGGCGAGATACGCGGCCAGGTCGAACGCATGGTTCCCCCGACAAGGCCCGGCGACTTCGCGCAGGCGATGATGGACCTGGGCGCGACGATCTGCACGCCGCGACGGCCCCGCTGCATGCTCTGCCCCGTTCGCGAGAATTGCAGCGCCACGATCTCGGGCGACCCCGAACGCTTTCCGGTCCGCCTGCCCAAGGCCGAAAGACCCTTACGCCGCGGTGCCGCCTTCGTTGCCGTCAGGTGCGACGGCGCCATCCTTCTGCGCAAGCGCGCGGACAAAGGCCTGCTCGGCGGCATGACTGAGGTGCCGACGACCGGCTGGACGGCGCGCATAGACGGCGCTACCACGGAAGCGGCGGCCCCGCTCCCCGGCAACTGGCAGCAGGCCGGACGCATCGGCCATATCTTTACCCATTTTGCGCTTGAACTCGACGTGTTCAAGGCGGAGACCGACGTTGCCGCCCCGGTCGGGCATTTCTGGTCGCTGGCCCATGAAATTTCCGGGGAAGCGCTGCCGAGCGTCATGAAAAAGGTAATCGAAGCGGCGATACCGGGCGCGACGAAAAAGCAGCGGCCGCGTTGAAAGAGAGAAGAATGACTGAAATCCGCCACATCGTTTTCGACATCGGCAAAGTGCTGATCCACTATGATCCGGACCTGCCCTTCAGTCGCTTGATCCCCGATCCCGACGAACGGAAATGGTTCTTCGACAATGTCTGCACGCATGATTGGAACATCGAGCAGGATCGCGGCCGCAGTTGGGAAGAGGCCGAAGCGCTGGCGATCGCGCAATATCCCGAGCACGCCGAAAATATCCGCAATTTCCGCCGGCACTGGCACGAGATGGTGCCTCACGCCTATGAGGACAGCGTCGCCATCATGATCGGCCTGATCGACAGCGGCCATGACGTGACGATGCTCACCAATTTCGCTGCAGATACGCTCGCCGAGGCCCGCGAGCGCTTCGATTTCCTCAATCGGCCGCGCGGCGTCACCGTTTCCGGCGACATCCGCCAGATCAAGCCGGATCGCGCCATCTATGACCACCACGTCGCCGCGTTCAGCCTCGAGCCGTCAGCGACGCTGTTCATCGACGACAGCCAGAAGAACGTCGACGGCGCCAAGGCGGCGGGCTGGCAGTCGGTGCTGTTCACCGATGCAAAGACGCTCAGGGCGGACCTTGAGAGTCTTGGGATCAAAGTGTGATTTGAATCGGTTCCAGGAGTTGGTTGAGCCTTCGCATTAACCGATCTGCCGCAACTCGGAAGCCGTCAGGCGCCCGCCCGCTCCATGCCTAGCCGAGCAATGCGGCGAAGCTCGTCGATCGGGGTCAGGCCGCCGCTGCGCTCATAATGCCAGAAGGTCCATCCGTTGCAGGCGTCCAGCCCCTGCACCTCGGCGCCGATCTTGTGGATCGACCCGGCACTGTCGCCGATGGCCAGCGTGCCGTCGGCGCGCACTTTTGCCGCCCAGCGCTTCTTGGCGTCGTAGAGCGTGGCGCCTGGCGCCACCAGGCCATTGTCGAGAAGGGTGACGAAGGCGACGCGCGGCTCGGCGCGCTTGCCGGTCAGTACCGTCAAATTGGCGCCTTCCAGCGGCCGGACCGCATCGATACGTTCCATGGCGGCATCGATATAGGTTTGTTCGCGCTCGATGCCGACGAAGTGGCGGCCAAGCCGCTTGGCCACAGCCCCGGTGGTGCCTGAACCGAAGAACGGGTCGAGCACGATGTCGCCCGGCCTGGTCGATGCCGTCATGACGCGGGCAAGCAACGCTTCCGGCTTCTGCGTCGGATGCAATTTGTCACCATTGTCGTTCTTCAGGCGCTCGCCGCCGGTGCAGATCGGAAACAGCCAGTCCGAGCGCATCTGGACGTCGTCGTTCGACGCCTTCAGCGCCTCGTAGTTGAATGTGTAACCCTTGCCCTTCTGGTCGCGCGATGCCCAGATCATCGTCTCATGCGCGTTCTGGAAACGGCGGCCACGGAAATTCGGCATTGGATTGGTCTTGCGCCAGACGACGTCGTTGAGGATCCAGAAGCCCAGGTCCTGCATCTTGGCGCCGACCCTGAAAATATTGTGGTAGGAGCCGATAACCCAGATCGTGCCGTTGGGCTTCAACACACGGCGCGCCGCCAGCAGCCAGGCGCGGGTGAAGGCGTCGTAGGCCTCAAAACTGTCGAACTGGTCCCAATGGTCGTCGACGGCATCGACCTTGGATTGATCGGGCCGGTGCAGATCGCCATCGAGCTGCAAATTATAGGGCGGATCGGCGAAGATCACGTCGATCGACTTTTCCGGCAGCCGTTCGAGCGCGGCGACGCAGTCGCCCTTCAGGATCGTATCCAGCCACTCGGATTGCTGGGGAACATCGGAAAGCTCGTCGAGAAGACGCACGGCAGACATTGTGACACCCAAGGCACGCGTTACTGTTTACTGTCCGTTATGGTTACCGATCAGCGTAAATATTCAGTGAAGCAGCCCGCCGAATTTGCGAAGCCCGGCCTGTTGGTGTATGCCGCGCCGCCTGAGCCGTTTGGACCAAAAAGCCCTCGGCATTCCCTTCATCCCGCTTTCCGGATCACCATGCCCCAGCCAGACCTTGTCATCTTCGATTGCGACGGCGTGCTCGTCGATTCCGAAATCATCGCCGCGCGGATCGATGCCGAGCTGTTGACCTCGGCCGGCTACGAGATATCGGCCGAGGAGATTTCCGAGGTCTATGCCGGGTTGACTTTCAAGGACATCATGATGCGGGTCGAGGAAAAGTCCCGGATCCCGTTCCAGGCCTCGCTGATCGACAAGGAGGAACAGCTGGTCGATCGTAGGCTGCGCAGCGACGTGCGTGCCATCGACGGGGCGCACGAGGCTGTCGCCGCGGTAGCAGTGCCGCGCTGCGTCTGTTCGAATTCGCGCTCGGAGCGGATCGAATTCATGCTGGAGAAGGTGCAGCTTTTGCCGTTCTTTGCCGGCCGTATCTTTTCCTCGCTGGAAACTCCGACCGGGAAAACCAAGCCGGCGCCGGACGTGTTTCGGTTCGCCGCGGAAAAGCTCAAGGCCGATCCTGCGAACACCTTTGTCATCGAGGATTCGGTGCATGGCGTCACCGGCGCCAAGACGGCGGGAATGCGCGTCATCGGCTTCACCGGCGCGGCGCACAGCTATCCCGGCCACGCCGATGCGCTGACCGAGGCCGGCGCGGAAACGGTCATCCGCCGCTGGGCGGAGCTGAAAAGCGTGATCGCCGCGCTGTCGGAATGGTCGGCGGACGCCTGAGAGGCCGCCTCCAACCGCCGTGGCACGAATGCAGCGGCTTAGTTGGTCGCGGCGGCTTTCTTCTTCCTCGGCTTGTCTGTCGCTACTTTCGGAGCGCCCTCGTCATACCCGGCATATGCCTGGTAGTCCTTCGCCGTCGGCTCCGGAACGACGACGTTGGAATCGGTGAAGACGAACTGCGTGGCACTCGAAGGATCGGTAACCTGGACCTGATAGGAGTGAAGCTGCGAATAGAGAACTTCGGTGCCGTGCATCACCGCGATGCGGATCGGCATGGTGATGGTCCCGGGGGTGAACATCGGGCCAGGCACGACCTTGCCGGCGACGGCTATCTTCATCGACAAGGAGCCGTTGGCGCGGCTGCAGTCGCGGGTCACATCGGTGATCGAAGCCTGATAGATGATCTTGGCGGAATCGTCCGGCTGATCGACGCCTGCCGCGTCCGCTGCCGGCTGGGCGGCTTCCTCGGCGGCAACATCGGTTTTTTTCTTCGGCTTCGGACCGCTCTTGGCGTAGGTATTGAAGAAGGCGGTGCCGTCACGCAACGTCACTTTCGGGCAATAGGCCTGCAGCTGGCTGGAAAGCACCTTGGGATCGGGTGGCGGTGGCGGTGTCGCATCCTTTTTGCCGAAGCCGAGAATTCCATTGTCGCTCGATTGGCAACCTGCGGCGGCAAGCATAAAGCCGGTGAGCGCCACACCCGCGACAAAACGACCGTTGAATGAATGAAACGCCATGGACTGCACTTCCCTCTCGCAAAGCCGGTGACGTATATCAACCGCGCGGCAAAAATGCGACTGATCCAGCGCAGAAATCCACCACCTCGCGGCGGGCGAAAATTCCCGGCAGCAATGGAAACTTGACGATGCAATATGTGAGTACCCGCGGGGAAGCGCCCGCGCTTGGATTTTCCGACGCGGTGCTGGCCGGACTGGCGCGCGACGGCGGGCTCTACCTGCCGAGCGCCTGGCCGCATTTTTCCGCAGCCGAGATCCGCGCCATGCGCGGCCTTGCCTATCCCGATCTTGCCATCCGCGTGCTGTCGCCGTTCCTCGGCGGCGAGATCGCGGCGCCGGTGTTCGAACGGCTGGTGCGCGAAGCCTATGCAACCTTCCGCCATGAGGCCGTCTGCCCGCTGGTGCAGACCGGGCCGAACAGCTTCGTGCTCGAGCTCTTCCACGGCCCGACGCTCGCTTTCAAGGACGTGGCGATGCAGCTTCTTGCACGGCTGATGGACCATGTGCTGGCCGAGCGTGACCAGCGCGCCACCATTGTCGGCGCCACCTCCGGCGACACCGGAGGGGCCGCCATCGATGCCTTTGCCGGGCGCAACCGCACCGACATCTTCGTGCTTTTCCCGCACGGCCGCGTCTCGCCGGTACAGCAGCGGCAGATGACGACCTCGACCGCCGCAAACGTCCATGCGTTGGCGATCGAAGGCAATTTCGACGACTGCCAGAGCCTGGTAAAGGACATGTTCAACGACCACGGTTTTCGTGACCGGGTATCGCTGTCCGGCGTCAACTCGATCAACTGGGCCCGCATCATGGCCCAGATCGTCTATTATTTCTCCTCCGCGCTGTCGCTCGGCGCGCCCGACAGGCCGGTTTCCTTCACCGTGCCGACCGGCAATTTCGGCGACATCTTCGCCGGCTATGCCGCCAAGAAGATGGGGCTGCCGATCGAACGGCTGATCATCGCCACCAACGACAACGATATTCTGGCGCGCACGCTGGCAACCGGCGAATACCGCATGAAGGGGGTCTTTTCGACCACGTCCCCCTCGATGGACATCCAGGTGTCTTCGAACTTCGAACGCTTGCTGTTCGAAGCGTCCGGCCGCGATGCCTCGGCCGTGCGGCGCTACATGAACGGGCTCAAGCAGTCCGGCGCCTTCACCATCGAGGCCGGCGAAATCGCCAAGATCCGCTCCGAATTCGACGCCGGCCGCGCCACCATGGACGAGGTCGCCGCCACCATCCGCACCACACTTGCGGCGAGCCGCTATCTGCTCGACCCGCATACCGCCGCGGCCGTGCATGTGGCCGCCGGCAAGGCTGCGGGTGAGGTGCCGATGGTGGTGCTGGGCACTGCGCACCCGGCAAAGTTTCCCGCCGCCGTCGAAGCCGCCAGCGGCGTGTCGCCTGCCCTGCCTGCATGGCTAGGCGGGTTGATGAGTGCCGAGGAAAAATACACGGTACTTCCATCCGACCTGAAAATGGTGGAAGATTATGTCGGCCGCCACACGCGGGCGGCGCGTTAGGGAGTAATTGCCATATGGGTGTTGAGGTAAGCCGTCTGTCGAACGGCCTGACAGTCGCCACCGAAACCCTTCCAAGCCTCGAATCTGTTGCCCTTGGCGCCTGGGTCAAGTCGGGCGCACGCAACGAGCGTGACGAAGAGCACGGAATGGCGCACTTGCTCGAGCACATGGCTTTCAAGGGCACCAGTCGGCGAAGCGCCTTCGAGATTGCCTCGGAGATCGAGGACGTCGGCGGCGAGATCAATGCCGCCACCAGCGTCGAGACGACCTCCTATTATGCAAGGGTTCTGAGCGACGACGTGCCGCTGGCCGTCGATATCCTTTCCGACATCCTGCAGGAATCCGAATTCGATCCGCAGGAGTTGGAACGAGAGCAGCATGTGATTCTGCAGGAGATCGGCGCCGCGCACGATACGCCCGACGACGTCGTTTTCGATCACTTTACCGAGACCGCCTTCCGCCACCAGACTATCGGCCGCTCGATTCTTGGCACGCCGGAAACCGTCAAATCCTTCACTTCGAAGCAGCTGCACGACTTCATCGAACGACAGTACGGCGCCGAGAACATGGTGATGGTGGCGGCCGGCGATATCAAGCACGACGATTTCGTGCGGGAGGTCGAAAAGCGTCTCGGCAGCTTCCGCGGCAAGGCCGACGGCACCATCCCGCAATATGCGCAGTATGTCGGCGGCGATTTTCGCGAGGACCGCGACCTGATGGACGCGCAGATCGTGCTGGGTTTCGAGGGCCGCGCCTATCACGTCCGCGATTTCTATGCCTCCCAGGTCCTGTCGATGATCCTGGGCGGCGGCATGTCGTCGCGGCTTTTCCAGGAAGTCCGCGAGAAACGCGGCCTGTGCTATTCGGTCTACGCCTTCCATTGGGGTTTTTCCGACACGGGCGTCTTCGGGGTCCATGCGGCGACCGGACAAAGCGATATTGCCGAGCTGGTGCCTGTGATCATCGACGAGCTGCAAAAGGCCGGTGAAAACATCCTGCAGGAGGAGCTCGACCGGGCGCGTGCGCAGTACCGCGCCGGGCTGATCATGTCGGCCGAGAGCCCGGCCAGCCGCGCCTCGCAGATCGCCAGGCAGTTGCTTCTGTTCGGCAGGCCGATAGCCAAGGAAGAGTTGATGGAGCGGCTGTCGGCGCTGACGGTCGAGCGGCTGACGGACCTGTCGTCGCGGCTTTTTTCGACCAAGCCGACGCTTACAGCCGTCGGGCCGGTGGGTACGCTCGCGCCCTATGAGGCGATCCTCGATTCGCTTTCGGGCACGCAGACCACTGCCCGCAAGCTCGCCGTCTAAGCCTACTCGAGCGTCGTGTTCGCGCTCCCTTTCTTTCGCCGCGACCTGCCGGCACTGAAGGGCGAGCTTGTCACGCTGCGCGTACCGCTGACCAACGACTATCGCGAGTGGTCGGTGCTGCGCAGTGAAAGCCGCGCCTTCCTTGAGCCGTGGGAGCCGCGATGGACCCCTGACGAACTCGACCGCACGGCGTGGCGGCATCGTATCGGGCGCTACCGCGAGGACTACGCGCAGGGGACGGCGATCGCCTTCTTCATCTTCGAGAAAAGCAGCGGCAAGCTGGCCGGCGGTATCACCCTCGGCAATATCCGCCACGGGGTCGCCCAAAGCGGCCATATCGGCTACTGGATCGGCGAGCGCTTCAGCGGACGCGGCCTGATGACCGATGCCGTAAGAGTGGTGACGCGTTTCGCCTTCGAAACGCTGCGATTGCACCGGATCGAAGCTGCCTGTATTCCCGACAACGCCCGGTCGATCCGCGTGCTTGAAAAAGCCGGATTCCGGCGCGAAGGACTGCTACGATCCTATCTCAGGATCAACGGCATCTGGCAGGACCATTACCTATACGCCCGAATCGCGGACGATCCGCCGGGCGTTGGAACAAAGGGCTGATTTTGACGAATTTTCTGCGCAACGGGTCGCTGCTTGCCTTTATGCTGGCGGCAATCGTCACGCTCTGCGCGGCGTCCTCGGCCTTTGCGGTAGAACCGATCAAGATCGCCCGCGACGACGTTGCGCTCGATCTTTCGGGGGCCGTCTTGATCTACCGGAACCAGGGCGAGAATTTTCAGGTGTCGACCGCGCCAGGCCCGGACGGCATCGTGCGGCGCATCGAGGTCGAGGCAAATGATGCGCGCTCGAGCGGTGACTGGGCGGTGTTCGCGCTGGCCAATACCACCGACCAGCAGCTCGACAGGCTGATTGTCGCACCGCATTTCCGGCTGGTGAATTCCGGCCTGTTCTGGCCGGATCTCGGCTCGACCCGTATCGCCGCGATCACGCCCAGCGAAGGCTTTGCGCTCGACCGCCAGACCAGCCCCGACGCCGACGTCTTCCGGGTCACGTTGAACCCCGGAACGGTGATTACCTTCATCGCCGAGCTCGCCTCGCCCAAGCTGCCGCAGGTCTATCTGTGGGACCCTGAATCCTACAAGGACTCGGTCAATTCCTACACGCTGTTTCGTGGCATCGTCATCGGCATTGCCGGCCTGCTGGCGCTGTTCCTGACCATTCTTTTCGTCGTCAAGGGGACCTCGATGTTCCCGGCAACGGCGGCCCTAGCCTGGGCGGTGCTTGCCTATATCTGCGTCGATTTCGGCTTTCTCAACAAGATCATAGAGATCTCACCGGGCAATGAGCAGATGTGGCGCGCCGGAACGGAGGTGGCGCTCGCGGCGACCTTCGTGGTGTTCCTGTTTGCCTATCTCAACCTCAACCGGTGGCACGGCCATTTCAGCTACGGCGCGCTGGTCTGGATTCTCGGGCTGGTGCTGATCGCCGGTGTCGCCATCATCGATCCGGCGGTTGCCGCCGGCATTGCCAGGCTGTCCTTCGCCGCCACCGCGCTGACCGGGCTCGGCCTGATCATCTTCCTCGGTATCCGCGGTTACGACCGCGCCATCATGCTGGTGCCCAGTTGGGTGATGGTTCTGCTGTGGCTATGCGGATCGTGGATGGCAATCACCGGCATGCTGGACAACGATATCGCCCAGCCGGCGCTGGGCGGCGGGCTGATCCTCATCATCCTGCTGATCGGCTTCACGGTGATGCAGCACGCTTTTGCCGGCGGCGCCCTGCATCAGGGCCTGTTCTCCGATCTCGAGCGGCAGGCGCTGGCGGTTGCCGGATCGGGCGATACCGTGTGGGACTGGGACGTGCTGCGCGACCGCGTCGTCACTCGTCCCGACGTCAGCATTCAGCTCGGCCTTGCCCCCAACAGTCTCGGCGGGCCCGCCCGCAACTGGCTGCCGGTGCTGCATGCCGACGACCGCGACACGTTTCGCACGACACTCGACGTGGTGCTCGAGCACCGGCGCGGCCGGGTGTCGCAAAACTTCCGCCTGCGCGGCGCCGACGGGCACTATCACTGGTTTTCGCTGCGCGCCCGGCCGGTGATCGGCTCGGACGGCGAGGTCATCCGCTGCGTCGGCACCATGGTCGACGTGACGGAGCAGAAGAAGTCCGAGGAACGGCTGCTGCATGACGCCGTGCACGACAATCTGACCGGCCTGCCCAACCGCGAGCTGTTCATGAACCGGCTGGAGGCGATCATTTCGATCGCCCGCACCGAAGAGAAGGTGCGCCCGACCGTCTTCGTCATCGACATCGACCGCTTCAAGCAGGTCAATGACGGGCTCGGCATCTCGGCCGGCGATACCATCCTTTTGACCATCGCGCGGCGGCTGCACCGGCTGCTCAAGCCGAAGGATTCGCTGTCGCGCTTTGCCGGCGACCAGTTCGCGCTGATGCTTTTGTCGGAGCAGGATCCGGCTCGCATCGCGGGCATTGCCGATGCCATCAAGCACGCCATCAACAACCCGATCACCTTCGCCAAGCGCGAGATCGTGCTGACCGCCTCGATCGGGCTGATCACCTGGACCGCCACGCAGACCTCAGCCGAGGACATGGTCAAGGATGCCGAGCTTGCCATGCATCAGGCCAAGCGCTTCGGCGGCGACCGGATCGAGCCATTCCGTCCCGCCTTCCGCACCGTCGGCACCGACCGGCTGCAGTTCGAGTCCGATCTGCGCCGCGCCATCGAACGACGCGAATTCACGCTTGCCTACCAGCCGATCGTGCGGCTGGAGGACGGCAGCGTCGCAGGCTTCGAAGCGCTGCTGCGCTGGGACCATCCGCGTCGCGGCATGATCCCGCCGGCTGATTTCATTCCGGTCGCCGAAAACTGCGGCCTGATCGTGCAGCTTGGGCTGTTCGCCATGCAACAGGCTGCCGAAGACCTGGCGGGATGGCAAAAGCAGATCGGCGATGCGCCGCTGTCGGTCTCGGTCAATCTGTCCAGCCGTCAGCTCATCCGCCGCGACCTGGTCAGCGACGTCCGCTCGGTGATCGCGCGAGCCAACCTGAAACCGCGCTGCTTCCGGCTCGAACTCACCGAATCGCTGGTGATGGACAATCCCGAGCAGACCGCCCATGTGCTGACCAAGCTGAAGCAGCTTGGCATCGGCCTGTCGCTGGATGATTTCGGCACCGGCTATTCATCGCTGGCCTATCTGACGCGCTTTCCGTTCGACACCATCAAAATCGACAAGAGCTTCGTCGACGACGCGACGCCGAAACGTGCGGTGCTGCTCAAATCCATGGTCAATATGGCGCATGAACTCGGCCTGTCGGTTGTCGCCGAAGGCATTTCCGACGAGAGCGATGCGCTGGAGTTGCGGCAGATGGGCTGCGAATACGTGCAGAGCTTCATGTTCGGCGCGCCGATGCCGGGCGATCAGGTGCTGAAGACGCTGAAGGAACAGTATCCGTTGACCCAAGCGTGACAAGTTTCAGGACGTAATGAGGTTCAGGCGTGACCGGCAGCCAGGCTGAGATGCGCGAGATCAATGCCGATTGAGGCGAGGATCCGGTCATATTTGCGATCGATGTCGGCGTCGAACAGAAGCTCGGCACTTGCCGGGCAAGTCAGCCAGCCATTCTCGACGATCTCGTTTTCAAGCTGGCCCGCACCCCAGCCGGCATAGCCGAGCGCCATCAGAGCCCGCCGGGGTCCGCGGCCGGAGGAGATGGCGCGCAATATGTCGACGGTCGCGGTCAGACAGACATCGTCGGACACGGCGAGCGAGGATTCCACCCGGTAGTCGCCCGAATGCAGAACGAAGCCGCGGCTACGATCCACCGGTCCGCCATTGCGCACGACGAAGTCGCGCGCCGGTGGCGGCAGGCGAATTGCCTCCAGCTCGTTCATGATGCCGAGTTGCACGAGCAGGTCCGGAAACAGCATCTGCTGCGTCTGGTTGATGATCAGCCCCATCGCGCCTTCGTCGCTGTGCGCGCAAATGTAGATGACAGAGCGCGTGAAGCGGTCATCCTTCATGCCGGGCATGGCAATCAGGAACTGATCGTCGAGAAAGCCGGGTCCTGCGGCCGTCCTTTTATGGCGCAACAAATCCATGGCCACAGCGTAACGCGTTTCCGGGGCGTCGAAAAGATGGGCGGCGCCCGATTTGATCAGGCTCGTAAATCGAAGGTCACGCAAATATGATGCCGGCGGCGTCATGAAATCATTGTGCGGCCATCAACAGACGATCAAATCATTGCCATGCAAATCTTGAAAATCCTGCTGCTTGGCGTGGCCATTGGATCGGCGACCGGCCTCCCCGCCTCAGCCTCCTCATCGGCCTGGTACAATAGCGAAGGCGGCAGGGTGCGGCTGGTGACGAGCGGCAAGGCCGATGAGGCCGGGCGTCTCCAGGGCGTCCTCGACATTGCGCTGAAGCCCGGCTGGAAGACCTATTGGCGCGATCCGGGCGATGCGGGCGTGCCGCCACAGATCGACGTCTCGGCCAGCACCAACATTGCCGACGCGACGCTTTCGTTTCCGCCGCCGCAGCGCCATGACGACGGCTATGGCAAATGGGCCGGCTACGACCACCCGGTTTCGTTGCCGGTGACGTTTACGCTTGCCACGCCCGGCCAGCCGGCCGTCATCGATGCGGACATTTTCCTCGGCATCTGCGAAACCATCTGCATCCCGGTGCAGACAAGGCTGACCGTCGATCCCGGCGCCGATCCGGACAACGCCGAGGACGCGGCACTGGTCAAGGCAGGCCTTGCCACCCTGCCCGCCACGGCAACGCCCGATTTCGGCATAAACGTACTGCCGGGCGACCACGAAACGCTGATTGTCGAAGCGAGCTTTCCGGGCAGCCCCGAGGGCGCCGACTTCTTCGTTGCCGGCGAACGCGACTACATGTTCGGTGCCCCGGCACGCACCGAAAAGGATGGCAAGCTCATCTTTACTGTGCCGATCCTCGACAGGCCGTCGACAACGCCAACCGATGGCGGCCTGCACTACACGCTGACAAGTGCCGCAGGCGCGGTCGAAGGCCTGTTGCCATTCCCGTGATGCCAACGTCTGGACGGTTGCCGGGCGCGCCTTAATTCGCTATCGCAAGGACACTCCCTTCCATTTCCAAGCGAGGACCATCATGACGATCTCCGTTGGCGACAAACTGCCCGATGCGACCTTCAAGACAATGACCGCCGACGGTGCAAAGCCGATAACGACGGGCGAGATATTCTCAGGAAAGAAGGTCGTGCTGTTTGGCGTTCCAGGCGCCTTCACGCCGACCTGCAGCAACAATCATCTGCCCGGCTACCTGGACAATTACGACGCCATCCTGGCGCGCGGCGTCGACACTATCGCCGTTGTCTCGGTCAACGATGTTCACGTTATGGGGGCCTGGGCCCGCTTCAGCGGCGGTGAAGGCAAAATCCTTTATCTTGCCGATGGCAATGGCGATTTCGCCAAATCCGTCGGCCTCGACGCCGACCTCTCCAGCGGCGGCATGGGGCTACGCTCGAAGCGTTTTTCGATGATCGTCGATGACGGCAAGATCACCGCACTCAATGTCGAGACAAAGCCCGGCGTCGACGAATCCGGTGCGGCTCACATTCTCGGACAGCTTTCCGTCCTGGCGACAGCCTAGATCTAGGCCAGGCACGGCAAAGGGCGCCTTCGAGCGCTCAACGTCCAAAGGACGCTGACTTTTGCATCGGCGCATGATCCTTCCGAAAGCCGACCCGGTTTTCGGGACCATGCGTCGGCCCTTCGGGACTGCTTGCTTCTGGGGACCTCGATTATGTCTGACATCGTCTGGCGCAGCGTCGCGATCGGCGTCGGCGCAACCGCGCTTATGGATCTCTGGGCGATTTTCCTGAACAAGGCATTTGCTCAGCCGCGGCCGAACTGGGGGCTGGTCGGCCGCTGGGTCTGGCATCTCAGGGAAGGCAAGGTCTTCCATCACGACATTGGCGAGGCCTCGCCCTACCCGCATGAATCAGTACTTGGCTGGGCCTTTCATTATGCTGTCGGCATCGTCTACGGCGTCATACTGGTCGTGCTGGCCGGAACGGCCTGGCTCACCACGCCGACCTTCCTGCCGGCTTTTATGCTCGGCATCGTCACCGTCGGCGCCGGGTGGTTTCTGCTGGCGCCCGGCATGGGCGCCGGCTGGGCCGCTTCGAAGCGGCCCAATCCGATGCAGGTCCGCGCCCTCAATCTAGTTTCGCATACGGTGTTTGCCATCGGACTGTTCGGCACCGCTCTTCTGATCCGATAGGTAATTGACCGTCGCGGCGCTGCGTCGGCCTGTCGATCGGCTGCCATCCATGGATAACGCGACGCGCGCTGATATCATATGCGAAGTAGTTCCCACCGCCCGCTGGCTGATCCGCCTCGCGGCTGATTTCCCGACCGCTCAAAGAGAGCAGCAGGAGCGTTCCGACACCTCCGTGACCTATGAAAGCAACGTCGACAGCGGCGTCGGTGCGTAGCACAGTGTCTACCTCGCTTAGAATACGACGCTGGGCTTCGATAGCTCGCTCCCATCCACGAATGCTGCTGTTTGGATTGGCGAAGAATTGGTCGGCGACCGCTTCGAACTCCGATGGCGGCAGGAAACCGGTTGCCGATCGGTCATTCTCATGCATCCGTTCCCTCACCTCGACTGCAAGGCGGAGATGCCTTCCGAGTATCTCGGCGGTTTGTATCGCCTTGCGTTCACCCGACGACACGATCCGCCGGATCGACCCAACCCACGGCTGATCGAGCATTGCAGATGTTCTCGCTCGCCCGATGTCGGACAGTCCCCACTCCGGCACTGGAACGTTGGCATCGACCTGAACCTGGGGATGCGTGATGTAGTATGCAATCGGCATGATAAGAACTCTTCCTGCCAGAGAGCGGACCCGCAGCCGGAATTCAATAGCTTTGCGTCGAGCGCCGAACCTTCTTGGCCGCCGATTGCCTGGAGCGGGTGCCTTCCTCCGGCGGCACGGACGCGAGCACGGGTTTCGCCGACTTCGTCTTGAATGGCGCCATGCCGAGCCGCGCCAATTCGTCGGCGCGCTCGTTCTCGGGATGGCCGGCGTGGCCCTTGACCCAATGCCAGGTGACCTGGTGGCGGTTGCGCGCAGCGTCGAGCTGCTGCCACAGCTCGGCATTCTTCACCGGCTGCCTGGCGGCCGTCTTCCAGCCGTTGCGCTTCCAGCCGTCGATCCAGCCGAAAATGCCGTCCTTGACGTAGTTGCTGTCGGTATAAAGATCGACGACGCAAGGCTCCTTGAGCGCATTGAGCGCCGAGATGGCCGCCAACAATTCCATGCGGTTGTTGGTGGTCAGAGCCTCGCCACCATGGAGCTCCTTGATTGCGCCGTTGAAGCGCAGGATTGCGCCCCAGCCGCCAGGCCCGGGATTGCCCGAACAGGCACCATCGGTGAAGATTTCAACGCGCTTGGTCATGTCAGTCCATATTCGGAAGGAGAGTTGATCGCCCGGTGGAAGCGCATCCGGCGGATATACTCGGTCGGGTCGCGTTTCATCACCAGGCCGCCGTCCGGGACCGTCAGCCAGTCGTAGAGCCGGGTCAGCATGAAGCGCAGCGCCGAACCGCGCGCCAGCATCGGCAGCGCAGCTTTCTCGTCACTGCTCAACGGCCGCACGCTTTGGTAGCCGGCAAGCAGCGCCGTGCCCTTGGTCAGATTGAAGGAAAAATCCTTCTCGAAGCACCAGGCGTTCAGGCACGTGGCAACGTCATAGGCATAGAGGTCGTTGCAGGCGAAATAGAAGTCGATCAGCCCGGACAGTTTCTCGCCGAGGAAAAACACATTGTCCGGGAAAAGATCAGCATGGATGATGCCTTGCGGCAGACCGTTCGGCCAGTTCCGCTCGAAATCGGCGAAATCGGCATCGACCTCGGCCGCCAGTCCCGGCTCGACCTCGTCGGCGCGGGCGCGGGCGGCATTCCACAGCTTGCGCCAGCCATCGATGGCAAGGGCGTTGGGGCGGGTCATCGGAAAATCCGCGCCGGCGAGATGCAGTGCCGCCAGCGCCTTGCCGACCTCGCCGCAATGCGCAGCCGTCGGCCGCCGCAGCGACAGGCCTTCGAGAAAGGTGATGATGACCGCCGGCCGGCCGGCAAGTGTTCCGATCACGCCGCCATCATGTGCGGTGACCGGGAGCGGGCACGAAATGCCCTTTCTGGCGAGGTGGGCCATGAGGCCGAGAAAGAACGGCAGGTCAGCCTTGTCGACACGCTTCTCGTAAAGAGTCAGGATGTAGGAGCCGCTGCTGGTGTGCAGCAGAAAATTCGAGTTTTCGGTGCCTTCGGCGATGCCCTTGTAGGACAAGAGGTCGCCGACCGGATAGTTCCTGAGGAATGCGCCGAGCTCGCCCTCGTTGACGTCGGTGTAGACCGCCATCGTTGCTACGCGGCCCCGTTGACGAAGGCCATGTCGGCTGCCGTCAGTTCGACATCGCGCAACACCCGCATCACCGGAAAGTCCTCCGTCTCCGTCGCCGTCACGGCCAGCTCGATGGTCACGTCGAAGCGCTGCCTGAACGCATCGACGATCTCGTCGACGATGATCTCCGGCGCCGAGGCGCCCGCCGACAGGCCGAGCGTCGAAATGCCGGCAATCTCATTCCACGGAATTTCGGAGGCGCGCTGCACGAGAAGCGACATCGAGGCGCCCGCGCGCTCGGCCACTTCGACCAGGCGCCGCGAGTTGGACGAGTTAGGTGCGCCGACAACCAGGAAGAGATCGGCGCCGGCCGCTGTTTCCTTGACCGCTTCCTGGCGATTGGTGGTGGCATAACAGATCGATTCCGCCGCCGGCGCGTGCAGCTCGGGAAAACGCTGCTGCAGGGCGCGGATGATACCGGCGGTATCCTCGACCGACAGCGTCGTCTGGGTGACGAAGCCGAGCGCTTGTGGGTCTGCGGGCACGAAGCTTGCGGCGTCGGCCTCGGTCTCGATCAGAGTTACCGCGCCGTCCGGCAACTGGCCCATTGTGCCGATCACCTCCGGATGCCCGGCATGGCCGATCAAGAGCACGTGGCGGCCAAGCCGCTGATGGCGCATCGCCTGCTTGTGGACTTTCGAGACCAGCGGGCAAGTCGCGTCGAGATAGAACAGGTTGCGGGACTGGGCGTCGGCCGGCACAGATTTCGGCACGCCATGCGCCGAAAAGACGACCGGGCTCTGGCGATGCTCGGGCGGGATCTCGGAGAGCTCCTCGATGAACACCGCGCCGAGGCTTTGCAGCCCTTCGACGACGTAGCGGTTGTGCACGATCTCGTGGCGGACATAGACCGGCGCGCCGTATTTCTTCAGCGCCAGCACGACGATCTGGATGGCACGGTCAACGCCCGCACAGAAACCGCGGGGCTGGCAGAGCCGGATGGTCAGCGGCGGCTTTGTGTGAAGCATGATTGCATCTTACGCTGATTGTGGGCCGGTTGATCGGACTATGACTTCTGAGCTCAAGGCGCGAAATGAGGTGCGCGGCCCTGCCCTGTCAAGGGTAGTGGCGGCGATCATTGGTCTTTCGCCGGGCGGCGGAGCCAGGAGATCAGGACGCCGGCAAGGGCGGCGGCAAGGCCGTACCAGGTTATCGCATATTGCAGATGGCTGTTCGGCAGGTCGATGACGGTGACACCGCCAACCGGCAGCCCGCCGGGGTTGGGCGTGGCGTTCGCATCGATGAAGATCGGCACCAGCGCCGCACCTGTCGGCAGGCCGGCGCTCGAGGCCATCGCGTCACGGTCCTTCCAGTAGAAGATGTTCTTCAGCGGGTCATTGTCGGGAAGCATCATCGAGGGCTTGGCCGGCAGCGGGTTGCGGGCGAGCCCCGTCACCGTCACTTTGCCCGTTACCTGCCCCTTCGGCCGCTTGGCTGGATCCTTGAAATCGTAAGGCACGAAGCCGCGGTTGATCAGCACGAAACGGCCATCGTCGAGCTGTAGCGGCGTGAAGACGTCGAAACCGGACTGGCCTTCCCAGGTGGCGAGGAAATGCCGCTCGTCTTGATGCAGGAAAGTGCCGGTCACCATCACCGGCGTGTAGTCCACGTCGCCGGCGACAGCAAACCGCTTTTCGACCTCGGCCAATGGCACAGGCGCCGAATGCGTACGCTGGTCGATCGTCTGGAGAAGGCCCTCTTTCCAGTGCAGGCGCTGAACCTGCCAGGTGCCGAGCGCCAGCAGGATCAAAAACACGACGATACCCAGGCCGAGCGCCAATGCGCGCTTGGGCCGCGACCGGCCGGCCACCGAACCTGATGCCTCGCTCATTCGCCGCGGTCCAGCCGGCCCTCGGCCGCCTTGTTGCGGTATTGCAGCGTCAGCAGCACGCCCTTGATCAGCCGGAGCGCCGCCAGGCAAAGCACCAGCGTCAGCGGAATCCACAGCAGCAGATGCAGCCAAAGCGGCGGATTGAGCGTCACCTCCATCCACAACGCCAGGCCGACGACGATGAAGCCGATGATCAGGATAACGAACACCGCCGGCCCGTCACCAGCATCGGCGAAAGAATAATCGAGGCCGCAATTGGTGCAGCGATTGCCGACCGTGAGGAACCCGGAGAACAGCTTGCCCTCGCCACAGCGGGGGCAGCGGCCATGCAAGCCGGCCGAGATCGGATCGATTGGTGGCCAGATCGCCTTGTCGTCGCTCATGGGATCATCCTAGGAGCATTTGCCGCAAAAGATAAGGCGGCCACGTCGCCGCAGCCGCCTTGTCGATTTCCTCAGTTCGATCTCAGTGCGGTTCGATCATCGCGCCGTTCGATGCCCAGACGTAGATCGAGGCAAACAGGAACAGCCACACCACGTCGACGAAGTGCCAGTACCAGGCGGCGGCCTCGAAGCCGAAATGCTGCTTGGGCGTGAAGTCGCCCTTTATGGCGCGGATCAGGCAGACCAACAGGAAGATCGTGCCGATGATGACGTGGAAACCATGGAAGCCGGTCGCCATGAAGAAGGTGGCGCCGTAGATCGAATCCCTGAAGCCGAACGGTGCGTGCATGTACTCGTAGGCCTGCACCATGGTGAACAGCATGCCGAGGCCGACGGTCAGCACCAACCCATTGATCAGGCCCTTGCGGTCGCCGTGGATGAGCGAGTGGTGCGCCCAGGTCACCGTGGTACCCGACAGAAGCAGGATGACGGTGTTGTAGAGCGGCAGATGGAAGGGGTCGAGAACTTCGAGGCCCTTGGGCGGCCAGACGCCGCCAGTGAAGGCGGTACGGGCGTATTGATGGACCTCGCCCGGAAACAGGCTGGCGTCGAAGAAGGCCCAGAACCAGGCGACGAAGAACATCACCTCGGAGGCGATGAACATGATCATGCCGTAGCGCAGATGCAGCGACACGACACGGGTGTGGTGTCCCTCATGCGCCTCCTTGATCGTATCCGACCACCAGGCGAACATCGTGTAGATGACGATCAGCAGGCCGATGAAGAACAGCCATGGATTGGCGACATTGAAACCGAAGATCGGGAAATCGCCGCCCTTGAGGTATTGCATGTAACAGACGCCGCCGAACGCGGTCACCAGCGCCCCGACGGAGCCCAGGAACGGCCACGGGCTCGGGTCGACGAGGTGGTAGTCATGTTGTGGTTTTGCGTGTGCGTCTGCCATATCAACCCCCGAGGCTTGCTTCGGTATCTGAAATCTTGTTGCGGCGGCCGTCGGCCGGCACCGATGATGCGACCGGCTTGGTCTTGTCGACCGGGAACATCGTGTAGGACAGGGTAATCGTCGTCAGATCCTTCAATTCCGGCGCGTTGACGATGTCGGGATCGACATAGAAGACGACCGGCATGTCCAGTGTCTCGCCCGGCTTCAGCGTCGTGTCGGTGAAGCAGAAACACTCGACCTTGTTGAAGTAAGGTCCGGCCAGTTCCGGCTGCACGTTGAAGGTGGCGCGTCCAGTGATGGGACGGCTGAATTTGTTGGTCGCGCTGAAATGCGCCTCGGCGGTTTCGCCGATCTTGATGGTGATCGAGCGAGCGACCGGCTGGAATTGCCAGGGAACGCCGGCGGTGTTGGCGTCGAAGCGGATGGTGATGTCGCGATCGAGCACCCGATCGGCATATTGCTGGGTCGCCCGTTTGACGGTGCCGCCGTAGCCTGTCGCCTGGCAGAACATCGCGTAGAGCGGCACCGCGGCGTAGGCCATGCCGATCATGCCGCCGAAGAACGCGATGCAGACGCCGGCGACGACGCGGTTCGTATTCTTCTTCTTAGGATCGGTGACTGTTTGCCTGGTCATGTTAAGCTCACATCGAGCCGGGGAAACTGTGACCAAATTTCACGATGGTCGCGACGTAGAATATGACGACCAGCGCCGCCAGCGCGAAACCGATTGCGGCCGAGCGATTGCGGCGGGCCTTCTGCTGACGTTCGGTCAACGTGACCAGTTCAAGCTTCTTTTCGGCCATGCTCATGCTCCACCAATGGTCAGCGCGCGCGCGACGACACAATCGCCAAGGTAGGCGGCGAAGATGGCGAAGAGATAGAGCAGCGAATAGCCGAACAAGGCCTTGGCCGGCTTCATCGCCCGGTCGTCATCGGCCATTTGCAGCACCCTCCACGCATACCAGACGAAGCCGGCGCCGAGCAGCAATGCAACGATGCCATAGACCGGCGTGGTGAACCCGAGAACCCAGGGCAGCACGCCAACCGGCGCGAGGACCAGCGCATAGGCAAAGATCTGGCGTCTGGTCGAGGCCTGGCCGGCGACATTCGGCATCATCGGAATGCCTGCCTTGGCGTAGTCCTCCGACTTGAACAGCGCGAGCGCCCAGAAATGTGGCGGCGTCCACAGGAAGATGACCAGGAACAGCACCAAGCTTTCGAGGCTGACCGATCCGGTTACCGCCGCCCAGCCTATGACCGGCGGAATGGCACCGGCAGCCCCGCCGATGACGATGTTCTGCGGCGTCCAGCGCTTCAGCCACATCGTATAGATGACGGCATAGAAAAAGATGGTGAAGGCCAGAAGCGATGCTGCCAACCAGTTGACCAGCACGCCGAGCGTCATCACCGACAGAACCGACAGCACCAGCCCGAAACTCAATGCCTCGCCTGGCCGGATACGGCCGGCCGGCACGGGACGGCCGGCGGTGCGCGTCATCACCGCATCGATGTCTGCGTCATACCACATGTTGAGCGCACCGGAGGCGCCGGCGCCGATGGCAATAGCTAGGATCGCGATCACTGCCAGCAGCGGATTGATGGTCACCGGAGCGGCGACCATGCCGACAAACGCAGTGAACACCACCAGCGACATGACGCGCGGCTTCAGCAGGGCGAAGAAATCGCCCGCTGTCGCTTCCGACATGCGGAAGCCCGGCTCGTCAATCAGTCTGTCTTCGGCAAGGGCCATGCGTACTTAAAGTCCATCATTCCGTTGGCCAAAACCGCCGGTCGGCCGGCGGTTCCGTATTAAAGGAGGCAACCGCCTACTTGATCTTCGGCAACTGTTCCCACTGGTGGAACGGCGGCGGCGAAGGCAGCTGCCATTCCAGCGTGGTCGCACCCTCGCCCCAAGGATTGGCGCCGGCGACCCGCTTCTTCTGGAACGCCTCGAAGACGCCGAACAGGAAGATGACGACGCCGATAGCCGAGATGTACGAGCCGTAGGACGACACCATATTCCAGCCGGCGAAGGCATCCGGATAGTCGATATAGCGACGCGGCATACCGGAAAGGCCGAGGAAGTGCTGCGGGAAAAAGACCAGGTTGACGCCGACGAAAGTGACCCAGAAGTGGGTGTTGGCGATCACGGGCGAATACATGTAGCCGGTCATTTTCGGGAACCAGTAGTACCAGCCGGCGAAGATGGCGAAGACCGCGCCCAGCGACAGCACGTAGTGGAAGTGCGCGACCACGAAATAGGTATCGTGCAGCGGGCGGTCGAGGCCGGCATTGGCCAACTGCACACCGGTGACGCCGCCAACAGTGAACAGGAAGATGAAGCCGATCGCCCACAGCATCGGGGTCTTGAGCGAAATCGACCCGCCCCACATAGTGGCGATCCACGAGAAGATCTTCACACCCGTCGGCACCGCGATGACCATGGTGGCGAAGACGAAATAGCGCTGGGTATCGAGCGACAGGCCCGTCGTGTACATGTGGTGGGCCCAGACGATGAAGCCCACCGCGCCGATGGCAACCATCGCATAGGCCATGCCGAGATAGCCAAACACCGGCTTCCTCGAAAAGGTCGAGATGATATGGCTGATGATACCGAAACCCGGCAGGATCAGAATGTAGACCTCCGGATGGCCGAAGAACCAGAACAGGTGCTGGAACAGGATCGGATCACCGCCACCGTCCGGGGCGAAGAAGGTGGTGCCGAAATTGCGGTCGGTCAAGAGCATGGTGATGCCGCCGGCCAACACCGGAAGCGACAGCAGCAGCAGGAAGGCGGTAATCAGCACAGACCAGGCGAAAAGCGGCATCTTGTGCATGGTCATGCCGGGCGCGCGCATGTTGAAGATGGTGGTGATGAAGTTGATAGCGCCAAGAATCGAGGAGGCGCCGGCGATGTGGATTGACAGGATCGCCAGGTCCATGGCCGGTCCGGGCTGGCCCGATGTCGACAGCGGCGGATAAAGCGTCCAGCCGCCGCCGACGCCGTAGGCGCCGGGCGCACTCGGGACGAAGGCCGAGAAAATCAGCAGGATGAAAGCCGGCGGCAGCAGCCAGAACGAGACGTTGTTCATGCGCGGGAAGGCCATATCCGGCGCGCCGATCATGATCGGCACCATCCAGTTGGCAAAGCCGCCGATCAGCGCCGGCATCACCATGAAGAAGATCATGATCAGCGCATGCGCGGTGGTGAAAGCATTGTACATGCTCTTGCCCCCGTCGATGGCGGCGTCGCCATTCATGCCGTAGACCATCTGCGCCAGGCCAGTGAATATCTGGATGCCCGGCTCCTGCAATTCCATGCGCATGACGACCGACAAGGCGCCACCGATGCAGCCCGCCATGATCGCGAAGATCAGATAAAGCGTGCCGATGTCCTTGTGGTTGGTCGAATACACCCACCGGACCCAGCCATGATACGGCTTGTGGTCGTGGTCGTCGTGAGCTGCAGCGTGCGCCATGGTCGGCTCCGTTCCCTGAATCTTTTCTGGTCGCGGCATCAATTGCCGGCGGCCGCTACCTTGTTCGTGCCATCGACCTCGGCCATCAGCGCCTTGTTGGCGCCGGGAAGGTCGGTCTTGGCTGCCGCCAGCCAGGTCTTATATTGTGCATCGGAGACGACGCGAATGGCGATCGGCATGAAGGCGTGGTCCTTGCCGCAGAGTTCCGAGCACTGGCCGTAATAGAGGCCTTCCTTGTCCGCCTTGAACCAGACCTCGTTGATGCGGCCCGGCACCGCGTCGGTCTTGATGCCGAAGGACGGCATGGCAAAGGCGTGAATGACGTCGGTCGCCGTCACCAGCACCCGGGTCATGGTGTTGACCGGCACCACCATCTCATTGTCGACGGCGAGCAGGCGCGGATACGCGGCGCGATCTTCCTTGCCGGCAGCAGCCCTGTCGGCATCCTGAAGGATCGCGGAATTAAAGGAAAGCGTGTTGTCGACCTGGTATTCGTAGTCCCAGTTCCACTGATTGCCGGTCGCCTTGACGGTCAGCTTGGCTTCTTCCGGCGGCGTGTATTGCGCGGTCAGCAGTTGGAACGAGGGAATGGCGAGACAGAGCAGGATGACGACGGGACCGACAGTCCAGATGACCTCGATCAGCGTGTTGTGGCTGGTGCGCGACGGCGTCGGGTTGACGCTCGCCCGGAACCGCAAAATGCAGTAGGCAATCAGGAAAAGCACCAAGGCGGTGATCACAATGATGAACGCGAACGAGTAGTTCCCGAACCACTCGATCTGCCGCATAATGTCGGTCGCCGGAGGCTGAAAACTGGTTTCCCAAGGTTGGGGCTGGGCTGCATGAGCGGATGCAGCGGCAAACAACGTGGCGGCGGCACTAGCTACGATTTTGGCGGTTGCCAGGAATTTTTTCATCGCCCTCGTCATCTCCCAGTTCCTCGCGATCGGACCGCAAGAATGTCGAACAATGCCGGGACGGGAATCCCGGACAATTCAAGGCTGGTTCAAACCATACTCTATTTGCCTCCGCAAGAAAGGAGCGCCGGAACCCGTGCGGCATTTTTGCGCGCAAGTGCGGCGCTGGCTTCGTGCGGTGACGGCTCGCCGCGAATCACCAGAGCGGCATCCGGGTAGAATGAGCCGCGCGGCGTGCGGAGCTGTCGCAATTAGGGCGAAATTGGCACTGAAAAGCGCATTGTCGCCTGTGTCGGGGCAGATCGCCGGGGTCTCGTCCTTTACTTGGGTTTAGTGCGGCTTAAAGTGCCGTGATTCGCAATGGAGCCGTCATGAACCCTTGGCTTTCGAGAACCTTGGCGAAGGTCATCTTTGTTGCCGCCGCAATAGGCTTGTCCGGCGCCGGCCTGGCCAATGCCGCGCAGCCAAGCGGCACGGTGAAGTCAACGCATGGGGCGTGGTCGATTATCTGCGATACGCCCGCCGGTGCTACATCCGAACAATGCGTGATGATGCAGAACGTCGTCGCCGAGGACCGTCCGGAAATGGGTCTTTCCGTCGTCGTGCTGCGCACAGCCGACAACAAGGCCGAAATCCTGCGTGTGCTGGCGCCGCTCGGCGTGCTGTTGCCGAACGGCCTCGGCCTCAATGTCGACGGCAAGGATATCGGCCGCGCCTATTTCGTGCGCTGTTTCCAGGACGGCTGCTATGCCGAGGTCATCCTGGAAAAGCCGCTGCTCGACACGCTGAAGACCGGTACGTCCGCCACCTTCATCGTTTTCCAGACGCCGGAAGAGGGCATCGGCATTCCCGTCGACCTCAAGGGTTTCGCCGACGGCTTTGCCGCCCTGCCTTGAGACTGGGTCTTGTAACACGATCCAGTGATGTTGACCGGCCGAGGTCACGGCAAATCTCATTTCAGATTGTCTGTGCGGGCCTTCGCGCCTACATCGTGGGAAACAATCCTCCTGCGAATGGACCTGCCATGAACAGCCTGATCGGCCAATTTGACATTTCCGACGATCGCATCAAGCAAATCGTTGCCGAGACTATTAACGGCGCCGACGACGGCGAACTGTTTCTCGAATATAGCGAAAGCGAATCGCTGATGTTCGACAATGGCAAGCTGAAGACCGCGAATTTCAACACCGACCAGGGTTTCGGCCTGCGTGCCGTCGCCGGCGAAGCCAGCGGCTACGCCCATTCCAGCGATCTCTCCGAAGCCTCGCTGCTGCGCGCCGCCGATGCCGTTTCGACGGTGAAGAGCGGCTATTCCGGTACGCTTGCCGCAGCGCCTGCCCGCACCAACCGCCATCTCTACGGCGACGGAAACCCTATCCCCTCGCCTTCCTTCGAGGCCAAGGCCAAGCTGCTTCAGGAAATCGATGCATGGCTGCGGGCCGAGGATCCGCGCGTCAGGCAGGTGACGGCATCGCTCGCCGCCTCCTGGCAGCATGTCGAGATCGTGCGCGCCGACGGCCAGATGGTGCGCGACATCCGTCCGCTGGTCAGGATCAACGTGTCGGTGGTGGTCGGCGACGGCGACCGCCAGGAGAGCGGCTCCTACGGCATGGGAGGCCGCAAGGATTTTGGTGAATTCCTGATCGAGGACAGCTGGCGGCACGCGGCCAAGGAGGCATTGCGGCAAGCGCTGGTCAATCTCGAAGCGGTTCCAGCACCTGCCGGCACTTTCGACATCGTGCTGTCGAGCGGCTGGCCGGGCGTCATGTTGCACGAGGCCGTCGGCCACGGGCTGGAGGGCGATTTCAACCGCAAGAAGACGTCGGCCTTTGCCGGCCTGCTTGGCCAGCAGGTGGCGGCGAAAGGCGTCACCGTCGTTGACGACGGCACCCTGCCCGAGCGGCGTGGCTCGCTTACCGTCGACGATGAGGGCACGCCATCGGCCCATAACGTGCTGATCGACGATGGCAAGCTGGTCGGCTACATGCAGGACCGCCAGAACGCCCGGCTGATGGGCATGAAAGCCACCGGCAACGGGCGACGCCAAGGTTACGCGCACGAGCCTATGCCGCGCATGACCAACACCTACATGACAGCGGGCGACATGGAGCCGGACGAGATCATCGCCTCGGTCAAGAACGGCATCTATGCCGTGTCGTTCGGTGGCGGCCAGGTTGACATCACTTCGGGCAAGTTCGTGTTCGGCTGCACCGAAGCCTACATGATCGAGAACGGCAAGGTGACGCAACCGATCAAGGGCGCCATGCTGATCGGCAACGGGCCGGATGCCATGCATCGTGTGGCGATGATCGGCAACGACATGAAGCTCGACACCGGCATCGGCATGTGTGGCAAGGCCGGACAGGGCGTGCCGGTCGGCGTCGGCCAGCCGCATCTCAGGATGAACCAGATGACAGTCGGCGGCACCAGGGTTTGATGGAGTTGACGCCGAATTATCGCCGCTCCGGAACAACCAATCCCCGCCGCCCACTGCCTTGTCATCGCTTTAAGTAGGAGTAGCTTGCGCCTTGAATTTGCGGAGAGCTTCGACTATCTTACATTCGTCTTACACCTAAGGATGTGCCGAGATGGCTGCCGCAAAGAAGCTCGTAACTACGGTCTCGACCAAGGGACAGGTCATCCTGCCCAGCGCGATCCGGAAACGGAGGGAATGGCATGCCGGCACACGCCTTCTGGTCGAGGATACCCCGGAGGGCGTGCTACTGAAGCCTGCGCCAGTCTTCGCCGAGACACGGCCAGAGGACGTGTTTGGATCGCTGCGCTATAGTGGCAGGCCGAAGACGTTGGAGGAAATGGACGCGGGCGTGCTCGCCGAAGCGCGGCGGCGCCATGCTCGCAATTGATACCAACCTGATCGTCCGCTACCTGACGGGCGATCACCCGTCGCAGTCTTCCCGCGCCCGGGCGCTGATCGATAGCCAGCCGGTCTTTGTCGCCGTCACGGTGATGCTGGAAGTCGAATGGGTGTTGCGCAGCGCCTACGGTTTTGCGCCGCTTGAAATCGCCCGTACGCTACGGGTGTTTAGCGGGCTTCCCACGGTAGAGGTGGAAGACGGGGCGGTCGTGTCGTCCGCGCTCGACCTCTCGGAACAGGGGTTGGATTTCGCTGATGCGCTGCATCTGGGCAAGTCCGCTCACTGCGCTGGCTTCGCGACTTTTGACCGCAAGTTCGTCAGGGCCGCGAAGGCGGCCGGATACGAACGCGTGCAAGAAGCATAGCAGCTCACAGCGGCCCAGCGCGGCACAAAAGCGCGCCACAGGGTCAGCCTGGTTTCAGGCATAGATGCCGGAGCGGACTGCCTCCAGATAGGCAAGCACCTTGTCCGTCTTGCCTTCGCGAACCAGATCGTAGGCGGTCTTTCCGGCCCAACCGGGGATCGGCTGATGCTTGAACCAGATCGCCGCACGATGTTCATCACCGGCCATCTCGCCGGCCATCGCCAGGATACGGACGATGGGACTCAATGCGGCGTCGACCTTGCGCGCACCGGACTCGGCGGCAAGCGTGTTGCGCGCGAGACCGGTCAGCCCCGCCAGTTCTGTCGTATTGACCCCTAGCAGTTCAGCGACCCGCCTTGGCGAGAGAAACGGCGCCCGCTCCTCGCCGAAGCACGATGGCGAAATTTCGAAGGCTGCGGTGCTCATGGCAATTCCTAGCACGGTCTGAACGACGTGCGCTAAAAATGTGCTTTTTTGGTGCGCGTTTCAGGCCCTGGCTGCTAGCGCCTTCGTCTCGGCTTCTCCAACAGCGCCACGGCCTCGACATGCGGCGACCACAGGAACTGGTCGATCGGCGTCACGCTCTTCAGGGTATAGCCGCCGTCCATGAGGATGCGTAGGTCCCGCGCCAGTGTTACCGGATTGCAAGACACCGCGGCGACGAGCGGCACGTCGGAGCGCGCGATCTGCTTCGACTGGTCCTCGGCGCCGGCGCGAGGCGGGTCGAAGACAACGCCGTCGAAGGCATTCAACTCCTTGAATGTGAGCGGCCTCCGGAACAGGTCGCGACGTTCGCCGGTCACCCGCTTCAGGCCGCTGGCGAAACGGAATGCCCGGTCGAGCGCCGCGAGTGCTGCCGCATCGCCTTCCACCGCATGAACCTCCGATCTTGCGGCCAGGCGCAGCGCGAAGCTGCCGCAGCCGGCGAAGAGATCGGCGACCTTTTTGGCGCGCGCGAAATGCTGGCCGACAATGTTGGCCATCGCCTGTTCGGCAGCCTCGGTCGCCTGCAGGAAAGCGCCAGGCGGCACTGCGACGGCGACGCCACCAAACAGGACGACCGGTTTGTTTGGTTCGATAATGACCTCGCCGTCGACCGACAGCCTGGCTAGTCCCTCGGCGATGACGAAGTTGGAAGCGACGCGGCGCTGGTTCTCGCCGAGCTTGCCGGAATCGTGAACCGCGACATCGAGGCCGGAACCGGTCACCGTCACCGCCATGTGGAACGATTTGGTCGTGGTGCAGATCAGCCCAGCGAGGGCTTTCAAGCGATCGAGCGCAGCGACGATCTGCGGCGCCGAGATCGGGCATTCCTCGATCGAGATGATCTCGGATGACAGCGCGCGAACGAAGCCGAACTGCATTCCCGCCTCGCTCCGCCGGGCGGTGAAGACGACGCGGCGGCGCGTGTGCGGTGCGCACGGCACCAGCGCCCCGACATCGCAAGCGATGCCCTTGCTCTTCAGCGCATGCACGACCTTTTCGCGCTTCCACCGGTGATAGGCTTCAGTCTCGAGATGCTGGACGGCGCAGCCGCCGCATGCGCCGAAATGCCGGCACGGCGGATCGACCCGCAACGGCGAAGCCTCAACGACCGACATCAAGGTGGCGCGATCTTTCTCCCGCGCGGCGGTGACCACCTCTCCCGGCAGCGCGAACGGAATGAAAACCTCGCCGGTTTCCGTCTCGGCGATGCCGTCGCCCTGCGAGCCCAACCTTGCGATCGTGAAACGGGTGCTCATCGCTTCTGGGTCTCGACGTCCTTGATGCCGCCGAGCAGGAACTCGCGGTTGCCGTCGCCGCCCTCTATCGGTGACAGATGAAGCCCCAGCGAGCGCCAGCCGGGAATGGCATCGAGCCAGTCCTGCATCAGGCCGGCAATGCGCGCCGCATCATAGGGGTCCTTAAGCAGGCCGCCCTTGCCGATCGCCTCGCGGCCGGCCTCGAATTGCGGCTTGACCAGAAACACAGCTTTTGCGCCGTTCCTGGCCAAGGCAAGCGCCGGCGGCAGCGCCAGTTTCAGCGATATGAAGCTAACATCCGAGACGATGAAATCCGGCACACGGCCGCCGAGATCGGCGGCCGATAGTTCGCGCGCATTCAGGCCTTCAATTACCGTCACGCGCGGATCGCCGGCGATGTCGGAGTGCATCTGGCCGTGCCCGACATCGATCGCCGTGACATGCGCCGCGCCGCGTTCGAGCAGCACCTGCGTGAAGCCGCCGGTCGAGGCGCCGACATCGAGCGCTTCGCTGCCGGTGGGGTCGAGGGCGAAATGGTCGAGACCAGCCTTCAGCTTCAGTGCGGCGCGCGACACGTAACCCTGCGCCGGATCGTCAACGACAATGTTGCACTCAGGCAGAACGGCCTGGCCCGGCTTGAGGGCGACGATGCCATCGACCGTCACGGTGCCGCGCTCGACCGCGTCGCGGGCACGCGAGCGGCTGGCAAACAGACCGCGCTGGACGAGCAATTCGTCGAGCCGCTGGCGTATGCTGGCTGGCGGAAGGGAAGTCATCGGCCTTCATGGCGAATGCCAACGATGATGGCAAGGATATTGGCGATGAGACAATGCATAGTTGGAAACGGGTGAACGCATCAAGCCACTCCGCTGTTTGTCGAACCTCGCACGAGATCCGACGCAATGCTAAGAAAGAGATGCCGTTTAGCCGTCGAAACGTGGAGGAGGAAACATGCTGACGGGAACCTGCCACTGCGGCGCAGCCCACTGGACCCTGGAGGGCGATCCCGGTTCGATCACTGCCTGCAATTGCACACTTTGCCGTCGCTACGGCACGCTCTGGGCTTACGACTATGTCGACGAACGCATCCGCCTTGCCGGGCCCGTAAGCGCCTATCGGCGCGTCGGAAAGGCTCATCCTTCGCTTGAGATTCTCTTCTGCCCAACCTGCGCTTGCGTCCTGGCCTGGCGCGGTTTGCATCCCGAGGCGGCTGGGCGCTACCGCATCGCCGTCAATGTGAGGCTTGCGCCGCCCGAGGCCGTCGCCGATCTCCCGATCGACCATTTCGAGGGTCTCGATACATTCGAGGATTTGCCGAGAGATGGCCGCTGTGTACGGGACATGTGGTTCTAGTCTCTAGAGTCTCTTCGGGATCATGCTTTAGAATATGGTCCGCGAAACCCGCCGTTCGACGGCCGGCACCAGACCGTCGCTGCTGTCGCCGAACACCTGCGGGCGCGGCCGGTCAACGGAAATTGACGCCTTCGGTGAGGTATCTGGCATGACGACAAATTGCGGCGCCTGCCTGTAGGAGAAGCCGCCGCGGATCTCGCCGATCTTGCCGGCGACGATGCCCATCACCGCCTCTTCGAGTTTGCGGTCGTAGCGCGTTTCGGCCCCGGCCGACGCGGCGAAGATGGCCGCAAGCGCAATGCCGCCCAAAAGCGATCTCATTGGTCTTCTTTCACCTGCCTGGTTGCCTTCTAGCAGGGCAGCGTTGAAGAACGGCCAAAGGACACGGTAAGCAAATCGCCAAACGACAGCGTAAACAGCATGTTACGACTGTGCGCCGGCAATTTGATTCAAGCAGTTGAGATTTTGATTCAGACTGGCATCTTGCAGCCAAGTTGAATCGCTTCGGCGTCGCCGGAATGCGTCTAACAGCTAAGCGCGCTGGGCCTGCGCGGTATGCCCCAACGCCACGAACACTGTGCGCACGATGCCGGCGCTGTCCAGCCCGGCATCGGCATACATCTTTTCCGGCTTGGCATGGTCGACAAATGTGTCGGGCAGCACCAGCGGGCGCACCTTCAGGCCGCTCTCCAGCAGCCCTTCATGGGCCAGGAACTGCAGCACATGGCTGGCGAAGCCGCCGACCGCGCCCTCTTCCACCGTCACCAGTATCTCGTGTGAACGGGCCAGCCGCCGGATCAGGTCCTCGTCGAGCGGCTTGGCAAAACGGGCATCGGCGACCGTGGTCGAAAGCCCGGCCGCGCCAAGCTCCTCGGCCGCGGCCAGGCAATCCTGCAGCCTGGTGCCGAAGGAAAGCAGCGCAACCTTGGTGCCCTCCCTGACGATCCGGCCCTTGCCGATCTCCAATACCGAGCCGCGTTGCGGCATCTCGACACCAACGCCGTTGCCGCGCGGGTAGCGAAAGGCGATCGGGCCGTCATCGTAGCTTGCAGCGGTGCGTACCATGTGGCGCAGCTCGGCCTCATCGGCCGCGGCCATGACGACGAAACCGGGCAGCGTCGCCAGGAAGGTCGTGTCGAAGGCGCCGCAATGGGTGGCACCATCGGCGCCGACGAAGCCGGCGCGATCGATCGGAAAGCGCACCGGCAATTTCTGGATCGCCACGTCGTGGACGACCTGGTCGTAGGCGCGCTGCAGAAAGGTCGAGTAGATCGCAGCGAAAGGCTTGAAGCCTTCCGTGGCAAGGCCGGCGGCGAAGGTCACTGCATGCTGCTCGGCAATGCCGACATCGAAGGTCCTCGCCGGAAACGCCTCGCCGAACAGGTCAAGCCCGGTGCCGTTCGGCATGGCGGCGGTGATGGCGACGATGCGGTCGTCCTCTCGGGCCTCCTGGATCAGGCTTTCGGCAAACACCTTGGTGTAGCTCGGCGCATTGGCGGGCGCCTTGGCCTGGGCGCCGGTGATGACGTCGAATTTGTTGACGCCATGATATTTGTCGGCCGCTGCCTCGGCCGGGGCGTAGCCCTTGCCCTTCTGGGTCACGACGTGGATCAGCACCGGGCCGTCGGCATTGTCGCGGACGTTCTTCAGCACCGGGATCAGGTGCTCGAGGTTGTGACCGTCGATCGGGCCGATGTGGTAGAATCCCATTTCCTCGAACAACGTGCCGCCGGTGACGTAACCGCGCGCATGCTCGACCGCTCGCTTGATGGCGCGATCGGCGCGCTCGCCGAGATACGACGTCAGCTTCTTGCCGAAATCGCGCAAGCCCAGATAGGTCTTGCCCGACGCCAGACGGGCCAGATAGGCGCTCATTGCGCCGGTCGGCGGAGCGATCGACATATCGTTGTCGTTCAAGATGACGATCAGCCGGGCATCGAGTGCGCCGGCATTGTTCATCGCCTCATAGGCCATGCCGGCCGACATGGCGCCGTCGCCGATGACGGCAATGACATTGTTGCGGCCATCGGACAGATCGCGCGCCATCGCCATGCCGAGGCCGGCTGAAATCGAGGTCGAGGAGTGGGCTGCGCCGAACGGATCGTATTCGCTCTCAACGCGACGCGTGAAACCGGACAGGCCGCCCTCCTGGCGCAGCGTGCGGATGCGATCGCGGCGGCCGGTCAGGATCTTGTGCGGATAGGCCTGGTGGCCGACGTCCCAGATCAGCCGGTCGTCCGGCGTGTTGAAGACATAGTGCAGCGCGACGGTCAACTCGACCACGCCAAGGCCGGCGCCGAGATGGCCGCCGGTGTGGGAAACGACGTCGATCAGTTCGGCGCGAAGCTCTGACGCCAGTTGCGGCAGGTCGCCTTCGGCAAGCGTGCGCAAATCGGCTGGGACGCGGACCTTGTCGAGAAGCGGCGTATCGGGCTTTGCGTTCACTGTTTGCGAGCCTGGTCAGATTTTCTGTTCATCGTGAAATATGCCGCTGGCCGGCGAATGTAAATGTGGCGGTAACGCGCATCAGCTTTCGGGCAGCGGGATGAACTCTTGCTCGTCTCCAGGAACGATATCGAAGCGGCCTGTCTTCCATTCTTCTTTCGCCTGCTCGATGCGTTCCTTTGAGGACGATACGAAATTCCACCAGATATAGCGTTTCGAACCGAGCGAGGCGCCGCCAAACAGCATGAAATGGGCGCCGCGTTCCGATGAGACAACGATTTCGTCGCCGGGCCGGAAGACCAGCAGCCGCTCGGCCGGGAAGCGGTCACCGGATATCGAAACCTCGCCTTCCAGCGTATAGATGGCGCGCTCCTCGGCATCGGCCGGGATTTTCACGCCGGCACCCGGCGCCAGCCTGAGATCGGCATAAAGCGTGTCCGAAGCGGTGGCGACCGGGGAGCGCAGTCCGGAAAACGCACCGATGATCACACGGCCGCTGACCCCCTCGGCCTCGACTTCGGGCAGGCGCAGGGCTGCGGTGTTCTCGAAGACCGGCGCGACCTCCTCCTTGCCGTCCGGCAGCGCCAGCCATGTCTGCAGCCCGGAAACCGACATCGGCGCGCCGCGCAGTTCTTCCGGCGTGCGCTCCGAATGGACGATGCCACGGCCGGCGGTCATCAAATTCACATCGCCGGGCTGAATTACCATCTCGGTGCCGAGCGAATCGCGGTGCCTGATCTTGCCGTCGAACAGGTAAGTCACCGTAGACAGGCCGATATGTGGGTGCGGACGCACGTCGAGCGCCTGGCCCGCTCGCAGAACGGCTGGACCCATGCGGTCGAAGAAGATGAAAGGTCCGACCAGCCGGCGCCTGGCCGTCGGCAAGGCGCGGCGAACCTGAAATCCGCCAATATCCTTGGCATTCGGAATGACCATCAGCTCGATCTGATCGCTGGCGAAGGCATCGCCTATCTGCGGATCGTTTCCGGGAAAGAAGCTCACGCGGTCCCCTCAGGCGAAGCGAAGTGCGGATTTGGCCTTCGCCTTGGCCGCCACCTCTTCGCGATTGCGCGGATGCTGCGTCGTCTCGAGGCTGTCGAGCAATTCGCGCGCCGAGGCGGCAATGGCCTCGACGGCATGGTCGAACGCATGCTGGTTCTGTTTCGACGGCCGCGTCGTTCCGCTCAGCTTGCGGACAAACTGAAGTGCGGCATCGCGGACCTCGTCATTGGTTGCCGGCGGATCGAAATTGAACAGGGTCTTGATGTTTCTGCACATCCTTCGCAATCTCCTCTCGTCCTGGAGCCGTTTCAAACGGGATGAGTTTTACCCTCAATCGTGATGATGTCCAAAGCCGGTAAGCAAAATTGTCGTTCGACGCCGCGCCTCAATCCGCGTCCAACGGCTCTGTCCCCACCGGCTTGCCGTCACGCGACAGCCTGATCTTCTCGACCTTGTCCTCGGCCGCCTTCAGCAGCCGATCGCAATGCGCCTTCAGCGCCTCGCCGCGCTCGTAGATGCGGATCGACTGGTCGAGCGGAACGTCGCCGCGCTCCAGATCGTCGACGATCCTCTCCAGCGCCTCGAGCGCCTGCTCGAAGCTCATCGCCTTGACGTCCTCGTTGGTCTCACCAGCCATCATCTATCCCTTCATCAGCCGCCCGACATGGGCGGCGACTGAAAATGCCAATCCCTGCAGATCGTAGCCGCCCTCGAGCACGCTGACGAGCCGGTTGCGGCTATGGCGCCCGGCTCGTTCGAGCAACTGGCCGGTCGCCCAGTCGAAATCATCCTCAGTCAGGTTGATCTCGGCCAGCGGATCGCGGTGGTGGGCATCGAAACCGGCGGAGATGATGATGAGATCGGGCGCAAAATTGTCGAGCGCCGGCAGGATGCGTGACAGAAAGGCGTCGCGAAAACTATCGCTGCCGCTCTGCGGCGCCAGCGGCGCGTTGACGATGTTGCCGGCGCCGGTTTCGCTCACAGCCCCGGTTCCCGGGTAAAGCGGCATCTGGTGTGTCGAGCAATAGAGCACCGATGGATCGTCCCAGAAAATGTCCTGCGTGCCGTTGCCGTGATGTACATCCCAGTCGACGACGGCGACACGGTCGGCGCCATGGTTCTTCTGCGCGTAGCGTGCCGCGATCGCGGCGGTGTTGAACAGGCAAAAACCCATGGAGGTGGTCTTTTCGGCATGATGGCCGGGCGGCCGTGCGGCGACGAAGACGTTTTCGGCACGGCCGGTGAAGACGTCGTCGACCGCGGCGTTGGCTGCGCCGATCGCGGTCACGGCCGCCTGCCAGCTCTTCGGGCTGGCGGTGGTGTCGGCATCGATACGGGCGATGCCGGTGTCCGGTATCGCTGCACGGACCCGTTCGACGAATTCGGGCGGATGTGCGTAGAGGATGGTTGCCTCGTTGCCTTCCGGCGCCTGGACGCGATCGAGCGCCGCGAACGCCTCGTCGTCAAGCACACGCTCTATGGCGCGCAAACGGTCCGGCCGCTCCGGATGACCGGGCGGTGTTATGTGCTCGAGGAAAATCGGGTGGGTATAAAGTCGCGTGACCATGCCCCGATATAGGCGCGCCTCGCCGCTTTGGCCATGTTTTCGCGCGCTGGTGAGGCGATGTTCAACAGGGTTTAGGCAACCGGCGTCGGCTGAGCCCACCGCGAGCCGCCTGGGATCGGCGAAAAGAATGACCTCAGGCCGGTGATCGGTCAATCTGGGGCTGCTTCGCTGACGATCGATCAGGCTTAGGCAGCTTGCCGGTGCGATTGAGCAGCCCTTCCAGAAGAACCTTGAACGCCTTCACTGCCTTCTTCGACGTCGCTTCGGGATGGTTCGAATTTGCGATCCACTGCGCCGCATGCAACGAGGCGCCGCTGACCAGCCTTGCCGCGGCTTCGGGATCGACGGCGAGAATTGTCCCCTCGTCGCTCAGTCTTTGCAGGCTCTCTGTCATCGAGCGGATGCATGTGCTCTGGCTTGGCCATTGCGATGGATCGCCGAGCACCGCCGGCCCGTCACGAAGCACGATACGCTGGATCTCCGGCTCCAGCGCCATCTCGATATAAGCGGTGCATTCGTCGACAAAGCCCTGCCAGAGATTGTCCGGCTTGGCCGAAACGACCTTCAGCCGGGCCGACATTTCGGCATCGATCTCGGCGATGACCGCCTGGAGAAGGCCCTTCTTGTCGCCGAAGTGATGATAGAGCGCACCGCGCGTCAGCCCGGCCGATGCCGTGAAGTCATCCATCGAGGCTTCGGCATAGCCGAGCGTGCCGAAGGCCTGGCGCGCCGCTCCGATCAGCTTGGCGCGGGTTTCGGCAATCATCTCCTTGCGTGGTCTATGCATGCTCTGGCCCTATTAACATACGTCTCGTATGCCAATTGACATACGCCGCGTATGATCTATTTAAACTCATACGCCACGTATGTAATCGCCGAACCGGCCGTTGTCGAGGAACCAGACCATGCAAAATCCCTATTCCCAGATCTTTCGCGCGCCGGGCGCCAAGGGCTTTGCCGCCGCCGGCTTCGTTGCCCGGCTGCCGATGGCCATGGCTCCGATCGGGATCGTCGCGATGCTGTCGCAGACCGATGGCGAATACTGGCTGGCCGGTGCCGTCTCCGCGACATATGCGCTGGCCAACGCTTTCGTCGCCCCGCAGGTATCGCGACTCGTGGACCGGCTCGGCCAGACGCGGATTGTGGTGCCGACCACCATGATTTCCACGCTCGCTTTTGCGATCCTGATTGCAGCGGCCAATCAGCATTGGCCGATATGGACGCTATTCGTCTCGGCGCTGCTCGCCGCCGTCATGCCCAGCATACCGGCAATGGTGCGCGCACGCTGGACCGAGATTTTTCGCAACCGCCCCGAGTTGAACACGGCGTTCGCCTTCGAGTCGGCGGCGGACGAACTGGTGTACATCGCCGGCGCATCGCTGTCGGTCGGACTGAGCGTCGCGCTTTTCCCGGAAGCAGGAGTGCTCGCGAGCACATTGTTCCTCGCCTTCGGTTCGACGGCCTTCATCCTGCAGCGCTCGACCGAACCGCGAGCCCGACCGGTGGAACACGGTTCGGGCGGCTCGGCAATCCGCCTGCGGCCGGTCCAGATCATCACCTTGGCCCTGATCTTCATCGGCGCGACCTTCGCCACCACGGAGGTGAGCACCGTGGCGATCACCAAGGAGCTTGGCCAGCCGGGCGCCGCCAGCTTCGTCATCGGCGTCTACGCGCTCGGATCGTTCGTCGTCGGCATCATCATCGGCGCCCTGAACCTGAAAGTGCCGCTGCAGATTCAGCTTGCCATCGCAATCGCCATCATTGCGCTTACCACGCTGCCGCTGCTCGTCGCCGACACCGTGCCGCTGCTGGCACTGGCCGTCTTCGTCAGCGGCGTGGCAATCTCGCCGACCTTCATCACAGCATTCGGCCTGATCGAGCGGCGCGTGCCCGAGGCGGTGCTGACCGAAGGCGTGACCTGGGTGATGACCGGCATCGGCATCGGCATGGCGCTCGGCTCGTTCGCCGCCGGCTGGGTGGTGGACGCTTTCGGCGCGCAGAACGGGTTCTGGGTATCGGTGGCATCGGGCACAATCGCGCTGGTCATCGTGCTCGCCGGCCAGCGCAGCCTTGCCGCGCCGAACTGCGACATGGCTGCATGCGACGCAGCCGCGGTCGCTGCGGAATAGGTTCCGGTGCGTCCGGCTCCGAGGCGGGGCCAGACGCATACCAGCATCGTGAGAATGGCCTAAAGAATCTCGGTCTTGGCGATGTGGATGCCAAAACCTTCGAGGCCGACATAATGGCGCTCGCGCGAGGCGATCAGATTGATCGAGGAAATGCCGAGATCCTTGAGGATTTGCGCGCCGAGGCCGATCTCGCGCCATTCGTTCTCGCGCCGGCGCGCCTCTTCATGGTCCTCGCGGTCGCCGGCAGCCGGCCGCTTGCGCTCCTGATGGGCGACGCCGACCGAGCCTTCGCGCAAATAGACGATGACGCCGCGTTGGCGCTCGCCCATTGCCTTCATGATGGCGTCCAGCCTGTGACTGGTGCCGAAGACGTCGCTGACCACGTCCTCGGAATGAAGGCGCACCGGCACCTCGACGCCGTCGCGGATATCGCCGAAGACGACCGCCACGTGATGCATGGAGTCCCAGGGCAGCGTGTAGGTGAAGACCTGTGCCTTGCCGCCCGGCGTCTCGATGTCGGAACAGGCGACGCGCTCGACCAGCGTTTCCTTGCGTTGCCGGTAGCCGATAAGGTCGGCAACCGAGATCTGCTTCAACCCGTGCTTTTCGGCGAAGGCCTGCACCTGCGGGCCACGCATGACGGTGCCGTCATCGTTGACCAGCTCGGAAATGACGCCGACCGGCGGCAGGCCGGCGAGCTTGCAGAGGTCGACAGCGGCTTCGGTATGGCCCGAACGCATCAGCACGCCGCCTTCACGCGCGATCAGCGGAAAGATGTGGCCGGGGCGAACGAAATCGGAGGCGCCGACATTGCCGTTGGCGAGATTGCGCACCGTCAGCGTGCGGTCGTCGGCCGAAATACCGGTCGTGGTGCCGTGCTTGAAGTCGACGCTGACGGTAAAGGCGGTGGTGTGGGCGGAATCATTGTCAGCCACCATCGGCGACAGGTTGAGCCGCTTTGCTTCCTCGCGCGGCATCGGCGTGCAGACGATGCCTGACGTGTTGCGGACGATGAACGCCATCTTTTCCGGCGTGCAATGGACGGCGGCTACGATCAGGTCGCCCTCGTTCTCGCGGCCGTCATCGTCCATGACGACGACGATCTCGCCGCGCTCGAAGGCGCGCAGGGCTTCGACGATCTTCTTCTGGTCGTAAGGCATGGGTGCTCGCTTCGCTCGCGGGAACAGGGGAGTAAGGGAGTAGGGCAGTACGGGAGTAGGGAAAAGGAAAAAATGCTGTCGTGGGAGCTGCGTAACCTACTCCCCTACTCCCCTACCTGTCTGTCCCCGATGACGCAGATAATGATCGGCAATGGCGCAGGCAACCATCGCCTCGCCGATCGGTACGGCGCGGATGCCGACGCATGGATCGTGCCGGCCCTTGGTCATGATCTCGACGTCGTTACCGTCCTTGTCGATCGACTTTCGCGGCGTCAGGATCGACGAGGTCGGCTTGACGGCGAAACGCGCGACGATCGCCTGGCCGGTCGAGATGCCGCCGAGGATGCCGCCGGCATTGTTGGACAGGAAGACCGGCTTGCCGTCATTGCCCATGCGCATCTCATCGGCATTCTCCTCGCCGGTGATGCGGGCGGCCTCGAAACCGTTGCCGATCTCGACGCCCTTGACGGCGTTGATCGACATCAGGCCGGCGGCGATGTCCTGGTCGAGCTTGGCATAGATCGGCGCGCCAAGCCCCGCCGGAACGCCGTCGGCGACGATCTCGATGACCGCACCGACCGAGGAGCCCGCCTTGCGGATGCCGTCCAGATATTTCGTGAAGACGGCGACGGACGCCGGATCAGGCGTGAAGAACGGGTTTTCGGCGTCGCCGACGAAATTCCAGTTCCAATTGGCGCGATCGATCGATTTATCGCCCATCGACACCAGCGCGCCGCGCACCACCATGCCGGGCACGACCTTTCGGGCAAGCGCTCCGGCCGCCACCCGCGCCGCCGTCTCACGCGCCGAGGAGCGACCGCCGCCGCGGTAATCGCGCAGGCCGTATTTGACCTCGTAAGTGTAATCGGCATGGCCCGGCCGGAACTGGCGGGCGATGTCGCCATAGTCCTTGGAGCGCTGGTCGACGTTCTCGATCAGCATCGACACCGGCGTGCCGGTGGTGACCATCGTCTCACCGTCCTCATCGAGGATGAAGCCGGACAGGACCTTCACCTCGTCAGGTTCGCGACGCTGCGTTACAAAACGTGACTGGCCGGGGCGGCGCTTGTCGAGTTCGGCCTGGATCTCGTCGCGAGTGAAGCGGATGCCTGGCGGACAGCCGTCGACGACGCAGCCCAGCGCCGGCCCGTGGCTTTCGCCCCAGGTGGTGACGCGGAAAAGATGGCCGAACGTGTTGTGCGACATGGAACCAGCCCTGCCGGCGTCGGAGCCGGCTCAGCGCATGAGCCCGAAAATCGGAGCGATTTTCGGAAAGGATCATGCACAAAATCAAAAGTGCTACAGCGTCCCTTGCGCGTCCAGGAGGACGCGCGGCGCTGTCGCCTGCCTTTTATTGGCGTTTTCCACAGTGGTCAAACTGTGATCCCGCGGATTTAGTTTTGACACATTCGATTGGTTTCTGCTCAGTTCCGTTCCGTTGGACGGAGCCGCTGTACCGGCAATGATTAAAGAGGACGATGATGCGTATCCTGATTGGCGCTGTTGCCGCCACGCTGTTGATTTCCACCGCCGCCTTCGCCGGCCAGACCGAGGGCCTGATCAAGAAGGTCGACAAGGATGCGCTGACGCTGACGCTGGACGACGGCAAGTCCTACAAGCTGAACGCCGAAACCGACCTCGATGCGCTGAAGCCAGGCATGGACATCGTCCTCGCCTACGACGTGACCAATGGCGAGAACGTCGTCACCGACATGGAATTGCCGGACACCGGATCGACCGAGTAGGACGCGTCGATATTCAGCTGATGCCGGCCCGACCTGATCTCAACATACGCTAGGTCATCGGTCTCAGAGCCACTCCAGGCGCCGGCCGTCCAGTCTGAGCACGCGATCCTGCGGCACTTCCATGCTGACCGCATCTTGTTCGGACATCCCCAGTACCAAGCGGAACATTACGCGCATGATGCCACCATGGGTCACGCAGACCGTCTGGCGATCGAGCGCGTCGAACCACGGCTTCACCCGTTCGAGCAGCATCTGGTAGCTTTCGGCGCCCTCGCCGGGCGGCTGGAAATTCCATTTATCGAGGCGGCGGCGCCTGGTCGAACCGGGATTGTTCGCCTCGAGTTCGGCAAAGGTAAAACCCTGCCAGTCGCCAAAGCTCAATTCCACGAGCAGCGGCTCGGTACGATAGGCGTGCGGGTCGAGCTTCATCGCCGCGCGCAGGCGCTCCATCGTCTCGCGCGTGCGCCGCATCGGGCTGGCGACAAAGTCGAAATCTTCGGGCTTGTCGATGAGTTCGGCCAGTCTGCGCCCGTTGCGGCTAGCCTGCTCGCGGCCGAGCTCGTTGAGGTCGGTATCGGCCTGCCCCTGCAGCCGGGCCTCGGCGTTCCACGCCGTCTGGCCGTGGCGCACGATATAGACGAGCGGGTACATCAGGTCTTCCGGAAGAGGGCAGGCGGTGGCGTCAGTCCTTGACCGTCGAAATATCCGGCGCGTCGACCGCCTTCATGCCGACGACATGATAGCCGGAATCGACATGATGGATCTCGCCGGTGACGCCACGCGAAAGGTCGGACAGGAAATAGACGCCGGAATCGCCGACCTCCTCCTGCGTGACCGTCTGCTTCAACGGCGAATTGTATTCGTTCCATTTCAGGATATAGCGGAAATCGCCGATGCCGGATGCGGCAAGCGTCTTGATCGGGCCGGCGGAGATCGCGTTGACACGGATCTTCTTGGCGCCGAGATCGACGGCCAGATAGCGCACGCTGGCTTCGAGTGCCGCCTTGGCAACACCCATGACGTTATAGTGCGGCATCACCTTTTCCGCGCCGTAATAGGTCAGCGTGAGCAGCGAGCCGCCGTCGGTCATCAGCGCCTCGGCACGTTTGGCGATGGTGGTGAAGGAATAGACCGAAATATCCATGGTGCGCAGGAAATTGTCGCGCGTCGTCTCGACATAGCGGCCGGTCAGTTCGTCCTTGTCGGAAAAGGCGATTGCGTGGACGAGGAAATCGAGCTTGCCACCCCAGTGCTTGCTGACATTTTCGAACACCGCATCGAGGCTGGCCGGGTCGGTCACGTCGCAATGGCCGGCGACATGCGCGCCCAGTTCCGCCGCGAGCGGCTCGACGCGTTTCTTGAACGCCTCGCCCTGATAGGTCAGCGCGATCTCGGCGCCATGGTCGACACAGGCCTTGGCGATGCCGTAAGCGATCGAGCGATTGTTGGCGATGCCAAGGATAAGGCCGCGCTTGCCGGCCATAAGGCCCCGTCCACCCGCCATGTCAGCGCTCTCCGAAAGGTTCTCTGCTTTGTGGAGTGCCTATCGCACAGCCACAGTGCCCCTTCAAGCGTTCAAAGCGGACAGTTCGGGGGACAAAAGCGTTTGCTCAACAGCGCCGCGCGTCCTTTGGACGTGCAAAGGACGCTGTAGCGCTTTGACCTTGCAGTCATGGGCCGGTGGGAAAATCCGACACTGGGTGTCCGTGTGGCACGGCGGAAGAGGACCCTTTGGCGGAAGTTCGTTGGCCAGCGGCCGAAGTCACGCTCATGACCCCGAGCCGACAATGGGACCGCTTACATCGAACGACCGCTTGATGTCGCTACCGAGTCCTTCCGTCACAGCAGAATTCCCGTCTCGAATCCTTTGCCACGTGTAGGTTTGACCTCACGGAAGCCGAGAATTACAGATAGACTTATATTAGCAGATGCTATATTAGGGTGCGGGGACGCGAGGGGCCGCTAGTGTACTCGGATTGCCGTCCTTTCCTTAGATTGATTGGGCCATTCGCGATTGAGAGCGCGGATGGCGCGGACGTCACGCCGCATGGCAGACGGTCTAAGGCGCTCTTGGCCATGCTCGCCCTGGCACCCAACGGTACGCGGAGCCGAAAATGGCTGCAAAGCAAGCTCTGGAGCACTCGCGGCGAGGAGCAGGGTGCAGCAAGCTTGCGGCAGGAGCTGTCCGAGGTTCGGAAGTCGCTCCGCAGCGCCGGCATTGATCTAATCTCGACCGATCGTGATGTGGTTCGACTCGACGTCGCTTCGATCGGCATCGATTTGAACGATCCACCCGAAGGCTCTGCCACGCGTGATCTGCTTGAGGGCCTCGATATTCGCGATCCAGAGTTCGAGGATTGGCTTCGTGAGCAAAGAAGCCAATGGCCCCGGCCTCGCACAGTGCCAGCAAACGTCTCTCCTGTTGCCGCGGCAGATCAGTTGTCCGGACAGCGAAGCGCCTCACTTCTGAATTCGTCGCGGCTATGCTTGGGCCTGGTTCGCGATGCCAGGTGGACGGAGGGCTCCGCTAACAGGGCCGTCAGCGACCTTGTCCTGGATCTGGTGGTTCGATCGATCCTGAATTTCGAAGTGGTCGACGTCGTGGATTTTCAAGCGCAGGGACCGCTGACCCAAGCGCCTGACACAGCGCTACCAGACTGGCTGTTGCAAACCAGGGCAACGGTGGTGGGCGACAGAGTGGGCCTGACATTTGCATTAATTGCGCCCGGTGACAGCCGGCTCTTGTGGTCGCATACGGATTTTCTCGAGCCGGCCGACCTGACTGGCCCGGCGAGCCTGAAGCTGATGTCGTTGGTCAATCAGATCGTGTTTTCGATCCTCGAATTCGTTCTCGATCCTAAGTCCATCCGCGACGAGCCCCGACACCGGGCGTCTCGGCTTGCATTGACAGCGCTGCGACAGGTATTCCGCATGCGCGATACGGACCTGGATTCGGCGGAGCGCATGCTCGCCGAAGCATATGAGCTCGACCCGCGTAGCACGTATCTGGCGTGGCAGCTGTTTGTGTTTGTCACCCGCTTTGGCGAGAGACGGGTCGGCCGCTCGGGCACCTTTCACGATCAGGTTCGGGAATGCGCCAGTCGCGCCGTCGAAGTGGCCCCCTTCAATCCTATCACCCTGGCGTTGGCCGCTCATGCCCATTCGTTCGTCTTTCGTGAATACGCACAGGCACTGGAACTCGCCGATCGAGCGATAGCCGCTAACCCGCTACAAGCCATTTGCTGGGACATGCGCGCCTTGACGCTCGGCTATCTCGGCGAAGTGAAGCGTGGCTATGAGGATGCGATGCGCGCACGTGCACTGGGCGGGCCTCCCCTGTATCGTTACTGCATCGATACCACGTGCTGCATCTTGGCAACTCTGAACGGGCGCTTCGAGGAGGGGATACGTCACGGCGAGCGTGTCCTTGCGCAGCAACCCACATACCTACCCGCTTTGAGATACTCGGCTGCCTGCCACGGGCATTTGGGGCAGACTGTGGAGGCAGTTCGAACTATCGAACGCTTGCGCGCCTGGGAGCCGGATTTCTCGCTCGAGCTGCTTTCGGAGGAGAATTATCCAATTGCAGGCGTACTCGGAGTTTCGGTTATCAAGAGCGGGTTGTCGCGGATAACGCTGCCAAGGTACGCACCCTAGCGCTGCGCACCGCAGGCGTTACGTCGAGGCTCCGACCACCAGTTGGCGCGGATCAAATTTAGAAGCTTTAGTTGAGGGGTGGACATGATGTCGACAATTGATCTTAATAACAAGTTGTTTAGCGCCCGATTCTTAGTAAGTGGATCGGCCATAAGGCAATATCCGCTGATATTGGGTGACGCAAGTCCTGAAAAATCTCTTGAGGAATACATCAAAAATAGAGGCGGCGAAAAACTGCATCCTTTCGCGTCTATGATGACCAAGAGCAGCGTTCTGTCGATTCAAGAAGAGCAGATCGTGATAACGATTTCTGATGACCCTGTGGAGGGTGCCATGCGCCTTTCGCCAGCCTTCCTGGCGGGGCCGAGCGCAGGTCGAGGTCGAGGCAGGGGCAGAGGGCGCGGACGAGGACGGGGACGCGGCAGGGGGCAAACGGCTTTCGAAACTGGCGAGGAGGCTTTGCCGGCGTGGCACGACAAGCGTGCCTTGCACAGGATCGGACTAAGCGTCGCCAACAAATATCTCGGTGCGATCTGGGAGGACATTCTTATCGATCCCCCGCCCGGACCTTCAGAGAGCCTCAGGGAGACAGAAGCGCTTATCGATCTGCAGAAGAGGAGGGAAGGTGACCCGCTGCGGCGCGAGGAGATCGTCCGCCAGGCATCGTTCGGGATTTTGGACTACACGGCGCCGCTCGGAATAGACACTCTCGCGGGCTTCGAGGGGACATGCGCATTGATCGTTGCGATCCTCGAACTCACGGAGGAGATCGGGCTCAACTACAAAGATCGATTCAACCGGCCACGGCCCAACATCATTGAGCCGAGGCTGCGGCCGGCGCTTCCGGTTCCCTCGCACGCTTCCTACCCGTCCAACCATTCATTTCAGTCATTTGCAGTGGCGAACGTTCTGCAACGGATGCTGCCCGAGCACGCCGGCGTAACCGCGGTTTATGAGCGCGCCCGCCGGGTGGCCGAGAACAGGGAATGGGCCGGGCTGCACTACGCCAGCGACACCGATGCCGGCGAGGAACTGGCTGCGCGCATTTCTCCGTACTTGGTGGACGCGATGGATGAAACGATCCGACGCGCCCAGAGCGAATGGTAGGTGGGTGCCATGATGGACGACATCAAGAAGGGCGAAGGCCATCTTTGTTATGACTGGTATCACTACCTGTGGCACCTGATCGCAATCGGCGCCTTACGCGATCGTCCGCGCATCCCTGAAGCGCGGTTGCCGCACGAGGCCGCATACCTGCTGGAGGCCGACGCCTGGGATTTGTTGGGTACTGACAAGCCCGGTTACGGCGAGGTCATTGCCCAGATCGATACGGGAGTGAACTCAAGCCATCCCAATCTCGAGCCTCGTATCCTTTCTGCGGTCAGCTTCGCCGCTCACCCTTTCGGGTTGAGTTACGTCACACCCAGGCAGCAACCGCTCGTCTTGCGAGGGCCGGAAAAAAAGCAGAGCAAGAGCTTTGTGGGCGACGATACCTGGGCGTGGGCGGCAAGCCTGATCAAATCGAGGAACAATGCGCAGGAAGTCGAGGTTCAGAAATCGCTGCTTCGAGCACTGAAAGATGGGCGCGGCGTAATTCAGGAGACTGCTGAGACCTCGCGTATGCGCTACTCAGCGCACGGGACCGCCTGCGCTGGGCTGATGGTCGGCGCCCCTGCGGCCCCGCCCACGAAGTTGAGGCAATTTAGCAACGGTGAAGGCGCAATACCTTATTGGGGGGTCGCCCCAGGCGCTGAACTCCTGCCGATCGAGATTTCAGCACGGCCCGACGCAGCGCAGCTCATTCTGGCGTTCCTCTATGCCCGCGACCAGAAGGTTTCAGTCATACACTTTCCCCGGGAAGTACCCGATCCATGGCGAGCGCACCGTTCCTATCCTGGATATGGCGACAGCAGATATACTTCGGTCGAACAGGCAAAGCCAATTTGGGATTATTTCGAGACGCTTTTCGAGGCGATCAGCGAGGAAATCCCCATCATCTGCGCAGCCGGCAACGATGGCTACGACCATCTGATTTACCCGGCGAGCAAGGCCGGCGAAAGCAATGGCGTGGTTGCGGTGGCGGCCGCCACTTATCGGGCGAGACGTTCAGCATATTCCAACTACAGCGGCGATCCGACCGACAATTCCGTCACCATTTCCGCGCCGTCCGACGACCAGGAGGTGTGTACACGCTGCCAAATACGACTGGACCGTGAGTCGCTGCGTTCACGTGACCACAATTTCGAGATCTACGAGAAGCTCCCCCAGGTTGAATACGCGCCGCAGGGCGTGCTCACCACGGACATCCCGGGCCACCACGGCTATTCCGGCGGACAGCTGGAAGGGATCCAGCCACCGCGCGTCGAAAGCAGAGACCGCGCCGGGCTCTACACAGTATTTGGCGGAACATCTGCAGCCTCGGCCATCGTCGCGGGAGCAGCCGCTTTGTTGCAGTCGAAACATCGCTCCGCCGGTAGGCCGCTCAACGGCATAGAGGTTAAGGCGAAGATGACCCAGTCAGGCGCAAAGGAGGTTTCATGGCCTTGGCTTGAAGCTGACGTTCCGATTCTACCGGACAGCCCTAATTGCGAGAGAAGGGTGCCTTCGTTCGATCAGCAGTTTGGAGCGGGGCTGCTTGACCTCCGTAAGTTGCTGAGCTGAGGGTCCCGCCGAATTTTGACTAAAAGGTCGGCTGCAAGCCGCCAAAGCCGGGCCCGAATGGATTTCTGACGTAATTCTGACGTGCCCGCCACGGCGGGCTTACGATCCGCCTACGCCGTCCAGTCATATTCGAGCGACATTTGAACCGCTCGGGGGCCGGACTCCAATGCATCCGATCACTGCCTATACGAATCCACAGACTGACCGCGTGCTCCCGTCATTCGGCATGGGTGAAACGAAATTCCAGCGCGCCATCGCCACGATCATGTTTACCGACGTGGAGGACTCGACCGGCTTGGCGAGCGCGCTTGGCCTGATCGAAACCACGCGGTTCATGATCGAGCACTTCACGTTGACCCGCCAGGTCGTGGTGGCCAATGGGGGGATCGTTCAAAACTTTACAGGCGACGGCGTGCTAGCTCTCTGGCTGGGGAGCGAAATGACGTCCAGCGAAACGGCGCTAAAGGCGCTGGCCGCCGTCGCGGAACTGGTACCGGAAATCTCGCTCGGCAACGCTTGGAAGCGTTCAATGGGCTCCCTGTCGCGCCGCATCAGGATCGGCTTACACTCCGGCGAGGTGATGTTCGTCAACGATCGCCAGCGGGATTTCTCTTTTCTGGTCGGCTCGGAGGTAAATTTCGCCCGCCACGTCGAGCAGGCTGGCAAGAGGGAGAATGGCGCAGGCGTCGATGCGCTGGTGATGGTCAGCGGTGCGACCCTCCACCTTGCTGGCTTGGCGACTGCATCGATCGACCCCTACAAGCTTGTGCGGCTAACCCCCGCCGAACTGGCTCATCGCCAGTCGGTCGACTGGCGTCGACCGTGTTCGCGAAGCGGAACTATGGCGGGTGCAAATGTCGGCCTTTGAGGCGTTAGCTGACGTTGAACCTACTTCGGCCAAATAGCGGCTCCTGGCGCTGGTTGCTCGTTTCCTGTCAATAACCGACGCGGCATGAAACCACTCACGCCCGCTTACGACGTCAAGCGCCAGCCTTTTCGACCGTCAGCCCTTTCGCCTGCGCATCAGTGCCTCGAGCTCGGCGTCGCCGCCTTCCGGCAGCATCAGCCGCACGTGCGCGTAGAGGTCGCCGTGACCGCCGGCCTTTTCCGGCAGGCCCCTGCCCTTCAGCCGCAGAACCTTGTCCGAGCTCGACCAAGGGGGAACGTTGACCGCAATCCTGCCGGTCGGGGTTTCGACCGCCACCTTGGCGCCATGCACCGCATCGGCCAGTTCCACCGGCAGGTCGACATGCAGGTCGCGGCCCTCGACGCGGTAGCGCGGGTGCCGGCGGAAACGGATTTTAACCAGCGCATCGCCCGGCTGCCCCGGTCCTTGCTCACCCTGGCCTTTCAACCGGATGGTCTGGCCGTCCTCGACATAGGCCGGCAACTTGACCGCCATCTTGCGGCCGTCGGGGAACATCGCCGTCACTTTCTCGGCGGTTGCGGCCTCCTCGATGGTGACGTCCAGCGTCACGTTGAGGTCGGCTGCGGTCGGCATCCGGCGGCCGGCGCCCATGCCGGAACCGCGCTGCTGGCTGAAAGCATCGCCGAAGATCTGGCTGAAGATGTCGCTGTTGCCGTCGAACGGGTCACCACCGGGACGGCCCGTGCGGAATTCGAAATGCGCGCCGCCCGGCCCTTGCTGCCGGCGGAAACCGGCGAAAGGATCGGCGCCGCCGGCCGCACTCTCGAAACCCTGAAACCGCGGTTTGCCTTCGGCGTCGATCTCACCGCGATCGAAAGCCGCCCGGTTCTTCTCGTCGCCGACGATCTCGTAAGCCTGATTGGCGGCGGCAAAACGCTCCTTTGCCTTGGGATCCGGATTCTGGTCCGGATGATACTTCTTGGCGAGCTTCCGGTACGCCGATTTTATGTCCTTGGCCGATGCGTTCTTGGCAACGCCCAGCACCTCATAGGGGTCGCGCATGCTTACTGCCCTGGAGAAGGAGTGGTTCCATGATCGCCTCCTATATGCGCTTGCATAGGAAGAAATTCCAGTGGCTTACCGCTATATAGCCGGCGGAAAATCAGAGCGCCTTGAAGTCCTGCATTCGCCAGGCGCTGCCGCCGGCCAGGCATACTTCGCCTTTGAACAGCGCGACGCCGTCGAAGCTCTCGCGCGACGCGGTGAAGCGACGGCATGTCTCACCGTTAGCCCTGAATTCTGCGAGCTCGGTGATGGAGCCGCGCGAGCCGGTGTCGGCATTCGCCCAGGGAATGGCCTGCCCGGCCAGTTGCTCGACGTCGGCGGAGGACACGGCGTTGCGGATCGTAGCCTGGTCGGAAGCGCGGTCCTGATCGAGCGGCGTGACTGAGGCCGGCGTGCTCGAGGTCAGTATCGAGCGGTCCACCTCCGCCTGCTCCAGGCTGAAGCCGCCCCCGCCACAGGCGGCAAGCGGCAGGATGATTGTCACGATCATGGCTTTGGCGCTGGCCGAAGCGATAACGCTCCATTGCCCACTGTCAAAAGCTTGCGCGATACGCGACAATCGGCAATCTCCCCAGCCGGCGACAAATTTGGGAAAACTATGAGCGAAACCGGGTTAACAAGCGGTGACTTTACCGAGGCGGCGGAGCCGTTCCGGCTTTTTGCGGCGTGGCTCGACGACGCTACGAAGAGCGAGATCAACGACCCCAACAGCGTGGCGCTGGCGACGGTCGATGCCGAGGGCATGCCGAATGTCCGCATGGTGCTGCTCAAGGGGTTCGATGAGGGTGGCTTTGTCTTCTACACGAATTTCGAGAGCGCCAAGGGCCGCGAGATCCTTGGCAGCATGAAAGCAGCGATGTGCTTCCACTGGAAATCTCTGCGCCGGCAGGTGCGGGCGCGGGGGCCGGTGGAGATTGTCACCGACGCCGAAGCCGATGCCTATTATGCGACGCGTCCGCGCGGCAGCCGCATCGGCGCCTGGGCCTCCAAGCAGTCGCGGCCGCTGGAAAGCCGCTTCGCGCTGGAAAAGGCGGTTGCCGAATATACGGCGCGCCACGCGATCGGCGAGATCCCGCGGCCAAAACACTGGTCGGGCTTTCGCATCGTGCCGCAGAGCATCGAGTTCTGGCACGACCGTCCGTTCCGGCTGCACGACCGTGTCGTGTTTTCGCGCAACGCCGAGGGCGGCTGGGACAAAATGAGGCTTTATCCGTAGGGCACGACGGTGGAGCGCCGATCTCCCCCTTGTGGGCCCTTGTGGGGCAGATCGGCAGCTTCCGCACCGGCGCCCATTTTTTCAGCCCTTCTTCCTGGTCATGAAGGCGGCCAAGGCCGGGCCGCTTCTGCCGGATTTCCAATTCCCACGATCACGATCTCGTGTGCGTGAAACGTTCCAACTTGCCGGAACGAACCAGGAAAGGGCTCAACGCGCCGCTGGCGCAAATTCAGGAGGAAACAATGCATTCACTCAGGTTGGTCACGCTGGCCGGTCTTGCCTGCCTTTTCGCTTCGCAAGCCTTTGCGGAGGACGCGATGGGGACAATGACGGTGATGAAGGGTGGGGAGGTCATGGCGATCATGCCCGATGGGCATATGGGCACCATGATGCCCGACGCGAAGATGAGCGCCGAAATGATGAAAATGGCGAAACCGATCAAGCATTGCATGATGTTGATGACCGACGCCAAAGGCAAGACGTTCATGATCGACACGTCTTCGGCAAAGGCCCAGGCCGAATGTAAAAAAATGGCGATGTGACAAAGAGATCATGGCAAGAAAACCCGCCGGTTGCTGCCGGCGGGTCCACGATGCGAGACAAGGCCAGAAGGTCTAGGCCTTCTTCCTGGTCATGAAGGCCGTCAAGGCTGCGCGGGCCTCGTCGGATTTGAGCCGCTCGCGGAAATGCTGGCTTTCCTGGCCGATGCGCTCGACAAGGGCGTCGCGCGAGCCGCGCATCAGGTCGCGCGCGATCTTCAGCGCTTGCGGCGGTTTGGCAGCGATCTGGCCCGCCGCCGCCAATACCGATGCTTCGAGTGCCTCTTCCTCGACCACCTCATAGATCAGCCCGGCGGCCTTCGCGCGCTCGGCCGAAAAGCCCTCGCCGAGGCCAAGCAGCGCGAAGGCGCCTTGGCGGCCGAGGATCTGCGGCGCGAGCAGGCTCGATCCTGCCTCCGGCACAAGGCCGAGATCGACGAAGGGCGTTCGGAATAGTGTGCGCCGCGTGGCGAACGTCAGGTCGCAATGCAGGTTGAGCGTGGTGCCGATACCGACGGCAATGCCGTCGACGCCGGAAACCATCGGCTTTTCCACCTTGGCCAGCGCCATCAGGAAATCCCGGACCTCGGAACCGCCTTCGCCGCCCGAGGCGACGACCATGAAATCGGCAAGGTCGTTGCCGGACGAGAAGGCACCGGGGACGCCGAGAAAGACATGGACGCGGATCGCCGGATCGGCGTCGCCGCCGGCAAGAGCCGCCGACATCGTCGCGTACATGGCGCGGGTCAGGGCGTTCTTCTTGTCCGGACGGTTCATGCGGATGATCTGGATGGCGCCCTGGCGCTCGACGAGGATGTGCTCTGTCACGGATTGGTCCTTTGTGAATTTCGGGCCTTTGTGAATTTCGGCGCGTGCGAACGTCAGGCTGAAATCAGCGCCTTGCCGGCAACGGCAAGGCTGTCGGCGCCGCCGACGACGCGCTCCTTCAGCGCGCCCACTTCGCCAAGCAGGTTCTCGGCGAAGAACCGGCAAAGCGCGATACGGTTTTGGTCGGCAAGCCCGCCGCGCGCCAGATAGGCCCCGCCCGCGGCAAGCGAGATCAGCGTGAGATAGGGTGTGGCGCCGGCCAGCGCCTCGTCCGAACGGCCTTCGGCCTGCAGGTCTTGCAGCAAACGGGTTGCCTGGGAGAGCTCGTCGAGCGCCTGGTCGAGGCGATCGGCGGTCCGGCCGAAGCCTTCAAGGTTCGACGCTCGCACCGCATCGGCGACGGCCTTGAGTTCGGCGATGTAGCCATGCACATGCCGGCCGCCGCCGAGCGGCAGCTTGCGTGTCACCAGATCGATCGCCTGGATGCCATTGGTGCCTTCGTAAATGGGCGCGATGCGCGCGTCGCGATAAAGTGCTGCGGCCCCTGTCTCCTCGATGAACCCCATGCCGCCATGCACCTGCAGCCCAAGCGAGGCGACCTCGACGCCGACGTCGGTCGAAAAGGCCTTGGCCAGCGGCGTCAACAGATTGGCGCGTTCCTGCCAGTGCTTTGCATCTTCGCTCTGCGACGCAAGATCGATGGCGTGGGCGCAGGAATAGCAGATGGCACGGGCAATCTGGGTCAGCGCCTTCATGGTCAGGAGACTGCGCTGGATGTCGGGGTGATGCACGATCGGCGCCATGCCGGCACCGCGATAGCTCGCCGCCTTGCCTTGGCGGCGATCGTTTGCATAGGCGAGCGCCTTCTGCGTCGCCGCCTCGGCGACCGCGACACCCTGAATGCCGACGGCAAGGCGCGCATTATTCATCATGGTGAACATGCAGGCGAGGCCCTTGTTCTCCCCGCCGACCAGCCAGCCGATCGCGCCGGGCGCGGTGCCTTCGAAGCCATCGCCATAAATCATCGTGCAGGTCGGCGAAGCGTGGATGCCCAGTTTGTGCTCCAGCCCGGAGCAGAAGACGTCGTTGCGCCTGCCCAGCGCGCCATCGTCTCCGACCAGGAATTTCGGCACCAGGAACAACGACAGGCCGCGCGTGCCGGCCGGCGCGTCCGGCAGCCGCGCCAGCACCATATGGATGATGTTGTCGGTGAAATCGTGCTCGCCATAGGTGATGAATATCTTTTGCCCGAAGATGCGGTAGGTGCCGTCGCCGGCCGGTTCGGCGCGGGTTCGCAAGGCATTCAGGTCCGAGCCTGCCTGCGGCTCGGTCAGGTTCATGGTGCCCATCCATTCGCCGGAGACCAGCTTTTCCAGATATTTGGCCTTGAGTGCCTGCGAGCCATGCTTGTCGAGTGCTTCGACCGCGGCCATGGTCAGCGTCGGGGCGATGCCGAACGCCATCGAGGCGGAGTTCCACATTTCGAGCGCGGCGACGCCGAGCATGGCCGGCAGCGCCTGGCCGCCATACGCTTCAGGCGCGGACAGCGCATTCCAGCCGCCGCCGATCCAGCGGCGATAAAGTTCCTTCCAGCCGGGCGGGGTGGTGACGGCAGCGCCGTCGAGCACCGCGCCTTGCTGGTCGCCGATCTTGTAGAGCGGCGCCACCTCCTCACTGGCGAAGCGGCCGGCCTCGGCCAGAATGGCGTCGACGAGGTCCTCGCCGAGTTCGCCAAAGATGCCGGTATCGAGCGCCGGCTTCAAGCCGGCGACATGCTTCAGGGTGAAGGCGATCTCCTCGACCGGTGCCCGATACATGGCGCTCGCTCCTCCTCTGTCCGGCTCTCCTCAGTCCGGCAGGTCAACTCAAGATCCGTGCCGACGCTCCCCGTCCACCTCGTTTTACGTAAACGTCAAACTTTGTCACGCGGATTTTGCAGTTGCTGGCTCGTCTGCAAAATTATTTAGAGCCGGACGACGCACTTGATTTGTACGGCTATTTCCCGTACAAGGCAGTATCAGGGGTGACGATAATGCCAAACCAACAGACCCGCACCGCCCGTCTCGAAGCCCGTATTTCGCCGGATATGCTGGACGTGGTGAAACGTGCCGCCGAAATCCAGGGCCGCAGCGTCAGCGACTTCGTGGTCGCCGCCGCTCAAGAGGCGGCCCAGCGTACTATCGAGAACACCACCATCATGCGTATCTCCATCGAAGATCAGCGCGCCATGATGGAGGCGATTCTCAATCCGCCCGAGCCTAATGAGGCACTGCGCAAAGCTGCCGACGCCCACAAACGGCTGGTCGTCGAAACCCGGTGACTTTCGCCGTCATTATCGAACCGCTCGGCGGATCGCATGATCGCAAGGCGTTCAGCTGCGGGGTACCGGCGCTCGACCGCTACATTCGGGAGCAAGCCAGCCAGGATGTCAAACGCCGAGTCGGCAATTGCTTCGTTGCCGTGGATCGCGATGGCGGCGCGATCGCCGGATATTACACTTTGGCGGCGTCGAGCATACCAATCGCGTCCTTGCCTGACGAACAGACAAAACATCTGCCACGCTACCCGGTTCTGCCCGCGATATTGGTCGGCAGGCTGGCCGTCGATGCCCGATACCAGCGGCGGCGGGTCGGGTCGGCGCTGATCGTGGATGCGCTACGACGTAGCGTTAGCGCTGCCCCAGCAGCCTTCGCGTTGATTGTCGATGCCAAGGATGACCAGGCGGTCGCGTATTATCGCAGGCATGGCTTCACCTCGTTTCAGAGCCGCCCGCTATCACTGTTCCTGCCCATAGCAACAGCGTTGAAGCTATTTGGCTGACAATCGCAACCATCGCTTTGCTCTTGAGGAGCACCAAGGATCGCTTCGCCAGCGCTCCAACTCGCCCACTCGGCACCCGAAGCATTTCCTTAACCATGGCGGTTCAGGATTTGGCTTTGGCCAGCAAGGATCTGCTGTTTGAAAACGCCGGCGCGCCCCCTTGTCCGCTCAGCGCTTCTCCTTGTCGCGGCCGCGATGACCCTGATGCTGACGCCGGCAAAGGCCTCGGATTTCTCCGAACCGTGGAAGGATGCCGACCGGGCGCTGGTCGTCGACGCCTACGAATACAATTCCATCGACTGGACCAGGCTTGCCACCGACAAGCGTCTTGTCGGCTTCATCAACAAGGCATCCGACGGAATGCCGCCACCCTATTTCTGTTTCGGCGACGAGACCGAGACGCGGCTGTGCAAGACGCTTTGGAAGCGCCATGCGGTGGCGCGTGAGCTGTTCCAGACGCGCAAGGTTGTGGCCAAGGCGCTTGGCTTGAAATGGGGCGCCTATCACCTCGCCCGCCCCGGCAACCCGGTCGGCCAGGCCAATCATTTCATCGAGTTCGCCGAACCCGGGCCGGACGACCTGCTTGCCCTCGACATCGAGGACGACGACCCGACGCAGTGGATGTCGCTGGACGACGCCGAAGAATTCGTCCGCCAGGTGCATCGGCGGCTTGGCCGCTTTCCGGTGCTCTACACCAACGGCACGACCGCCCGGCACATCGCCGACAACAGATACAAATACCAGCTGCTGTCGCGGCTGCCGCTGTGGTATGCGCGCTACAAGCCCGACATCGGCGTGCATTTTCCGATGGGCAACTGGCAGGGTTATGCGCTCTGGCAGTTTTCGGCGCGAGCAAATTGCGGCCGGTTCCGCTGCCCTTACAGGGTCGCGGGCACACCCAACGATATCGACGTCAGCGTCGCGCCGATGAACGCCACGGAATTGAGCGCGCAGTGGCCGTTCGGCGGCCTGATCGACGTGCAGCCGGATTATCTCACCTCGATACCGGTGCCGCTCTCACGCGAGGCGGGGCTCGCCGGCGGCACCATCACTTACGCCAGCGTGACGCCAGCAAGCTTCGAGGAGATGGTCGCGGTATTCAGGGCGCGCCTGGCCAGGTTCAGCAGCGGCTTTCAAATGGCTGCGGTGAAGGCGGCGCCGGCCCTGCCGCGCGGGATTGCCGAATATGTCGCCTGGACGCGAAACGAAAAGCGTGCGGCATCGGTGCCAGGATTTGTCTCCACCGCCGATGCGGTCAGCAGCGTCTCGACCGAATTCGACCACGGCTTGCGCTGAGGCCGAAGGCCGCCCGAGCATCAGTCCGCCTGCTCGCGCGCCACCGCCAGCCAGCCAATGTCGCGGCGGCAAAAGCCTTGCGGCCAGTCGATCCGCTCGAGCGCGGCGTAAGCCTTCTTCTGCGCCTCGCCGACCGTGCGGCCGGTCGCCGTGATGTTGAGCACGCGACCGCCATTGGCGACGAGTGCGCCGCCGTTGATGGCGGTGCCGGCATGAAATATCTCGACGCCCTCACCCGCCGCCGCCTCGACGCCGCGGATGACCGAGCCCCTTTCCGGCGTGCCGGGATAACCCCTGGCTGCCATCACCACGGTGAGCGCCGCCTCGTCGCGCCAGCGCACCGAGGTGTGCGCCAGCTGGCCGTCGGCTGCTGCGTTGAGCAGGACGAGCAGATCGTCCTTCAGCCGCATCATCAGCACCTGGCATTCCGGGTCGCCGAAACGGGTGTTGTATTCGATCAGCTTCGGCCCGCTGTCAGTGATCATCAGCCCAGCAAACAGCACGCCGGAAAACGGAGCGCCTGTTTCAGCCATGCCGCGCATGGTCGGCTCGACGATCTCGCGCATGGTTCGGTCGATCATTTCCGGCGTCATCACCGGCGCCGGCGAATAGGCGCCCATGCCGCCGGTGTTCGGGCCGGTGTCGCCGTCACTGAGGCGCTTGTGGTCCTGCGCGGTGCCGAAGGGCAGCGCGGTGGTGCCGTCGCACAGGCAGAAGAAACTTGCTTCTTCGCCGACGAGAAACTCCTCGACCACCACTTCCGCGCCGGCCTGGCCGAAGGAACCGTCAAAACAGGCGTCGAGCGCGGCCAGCGCCTCATCAAGCGTCATGGCGACGGTGACGCCCTTGCCGGCAGCGAGGCCGTCGGCCTTGATGACGATCGGCGCACCCGTCTTCTCGACATAGGTCCTGGCCGAAGCCAGATCGTCGAAGCGGCCATAGGCGGCGGTCGGGATGCCGTATCTGGCGCAGAGGTCCTTGGTGAAACCTTTCGAGCCTTCCAGCCGTGCCGCTGCCTTTGACGGTCCGAAGACGCGGATGCCCTCGGCGCGCAGGTCGTCGGCAATGCCGGCGACCAGCGGCCCTTCCGGCCCGACCACGACGAGGCCTATTTCATTCTCGAGGCAAAACCGGGCAACCGCCGTGTGATCCGCAATATCGAGCCTCACCAGCTCGGCTTCGCGGCCGATGCCCGGATTGCCTGGCACCGCGTAGAGTTTGGTCAGCAGCGGCGACGCCGCGATCTTCCAGGCAAGCGCATGCTCTCGTCCGCCGGAGCCGATCAGCAAAACACGCATGCCCAGATTCCTTGCCATTTCACGACCAGGACTGCGCTATTGCGCCGCGCGCGACGGGTCAAGACATTTGGCTGCCGAAGCGCCGATTGCGCGTGGCGAGCGTGCGGGGGCTGCTTGACGCTTGACGGCATTCGCCTCTGCTGCCACTCCAGCAAAATGGAAACCGTCCAGTCGAAAGCGGCCCAGGGCCGCGTCGCCGATGCGCCGAGCGGCCACTGGGTCTATCGCGTGCTGCCGCGGCGGTTGTGGCCCTATGCGCAGCTTGCCCGGTGGGACCGGCCGATCGGCTGGCAATTGCTGCTGTGGCCATGCTGGTGGTCGGCTGCGCTTGCCGCGAGCGCCTATCCGCGTCCGACGGACCCGCTTCTCTCTCTGCTGCCGTCGCCGTGGTATCTGCTGCTGTTTTTTCTTGGCGCCTTCGCCATGCGCGGCGCCGGCTGCACCTACAATGATTTGGTCGACGAGGACATCGACAACCAGGTGGAACGCACGCGCTCGCGGCCGCTGCCGGCCGGCAAGGTCACGCGCCGGCAGGCCTGGATGTTTGTTGTCGTGCAGGCACTGGTCGGCCTTGCCGTGCTTTTGCAGTTCAACAGCTTCGCCATCTTGCTCGGCATCGGCTCGCTGGTCATCGTCGCCGTCTACCCGTTCATGAAGCGGTACACCAATTGGCCGCAACTCGTTCTCGGCCTTGCCTTTTCCTGGGGAGCGCTGATGGGATGGGCGGTCGAGTTCGGCGATCTCGATGGGCCGGCAATCATGCTCTATATCGGCTCGATCCTGTGGGTGATCGGCTATGACACGATCTATGCGCATCAGGACAAGGAAGACGACGCCATCGTCGGCGTGCGCTCGACGGCGCGCCTGTTCGGCGACAATACCAAGGCTTGGCTGGCCGGGCTTTATGGCGGGGCGCTGGTCTGCTTCGCCATCGCCTTTGCCTCGGCACAGGCACCGGTGCCTGCACTTGCCGGGCTGATCGCCGCCGGCGCGCATCTGGCGCGGCAGATCGGCGTGCTCGACATCGACGATCCGGACCAGTGCCTGAGACTGTTCAGATCGAACAACCAGGTCGGCTGGCTGATCTTCCTCGGCCTGATCGGCGGCGCGGTCTGGGTGGCGCTGAAGCCGCTGGTTTAAGAGCCAGCGGTATCGATTCGGCAGCTGCGGAATCGACCTTTCTCCAACTGCTTATGCCGCCCCTCATCGCCCTGCCGGGCACTTCTCCCGGTATAGTGACGAGGAGAAGCACGCCTTCGCAACGGATTTCGCCAATCTCAAGCGTTTGCAGAAAGAGTGCCGAAATTGCGGCCAGTGTCGCTTCTCCCCGTCACTATACGGGGAGAAGGTGGCGGCAGCCGGATGAGGGGCAGCGCCAACTTGCAAGCTGATTTCAATCTACTCCCGCGAAATAAGCTCTTCGCCGCCGATGACCAGCCTGAGGCCGAGGTCGCCGGCGCGGCGGCGGGCGAGGAAGCGCGGGCGGCGCATGGTCGAGACGCGACCCTTGCGGCGGTCCTGCGCCGGCAGCGCCTTGATGGCGGCGCCGAGCGATTCTTCCAGCGTGCGGGCGATGCCGTCGGCCTCGATCAGCAGCATCGGCAGGCGGTAGGCGTCGGCCCAGGCGCGCCAGTCGGCGGCGACGTCGTCGAGATCGTCGGCGACCAGCAGCGGCACCGACAGCATCGGGTCATTGTGCAGAAGCTCAAGCGTCACTGTGACATTGCCATCCGGATCCTCCATCGCGCGGGCGGCGACGCCGCGAAACGCGTTGGCGGGCAGAGCGATGATCGCCGGCACGCCGCTCATCTCCAGCGTGCGGCGGATAACCGCGCCGCGCTGGTCGATGGTGAAGGTAACGTCGCCATAGTCGTCGCGGGTGGCGTAGCTCACCACCTGCGGCAGGCGGAATGGGTCGAGGCGCATATTGCGGCCGGCCCAGACTGGCTTCAGTCCAGTGTTCATATCGTGCCTTTCCTGTTTCTCCTGAGAGCCGGTGTTTCCGGTTCTCCGGGCCGGTTTTCCCAGCCTCGTTTGTGGAGAAACATTAGCGCGGGCTTCTTATCCTCGCGCTTAAGAAAGTCGGTTAAATTTTGCTGATCCGGGGCGGATGGTTATCGGAATGCCAACCGGCACAGGCCGGCGAAAGGATCAGATAACCTTACCCGGATTCATGATGCCGGCCGGATCGAAGGCGGCCCTCACCCTGCGCATCAGCTCGATCGCCATCGGCGGCGCCGTCGCGATCAATTCGTCCCGCTTCAACTGGCCGATGCCGTGCTCGGCCGAGATCGAGCCATGAAACGCGCGCACGACGTCGTGCACGGCCTTGTTCATGACGTGGTAAAGGCCGAGAAACGCCTCGTCATCGCCGTCGGCCGGCCGGGAGATGTTATAGTGCAGGTTGCCGTCGCCCATGTGGCCGAAGCAGACGACGCGCGCGCCGGGACTGACCGATTGCACGACGACGGCGGCCTTTTCAATGAAGGGCGGGATTGACGCCACCGGCACCGAGATGTCGTGCTTGATCGAGGCACCTTCCGGTTTCTGCGCCTCGGGCAGCACCTCGCGGAAATTCCAGAACGCATCGCCCTGGGCCATGCTTGCCGCGATCACCGCATCGCCGACGATCCCTTGCTCGAGGCCTGCCTCCAGCACCTCCTCGATCAGCGCCCTTGCGTCGTCGGCCGAACGGCCCGACGAGATCTGCATCAGCACATACCACGGCCAATCGCAGGCAAGCGGCCGCACCACGCCTTGTGCGTGGGCAAGCGTGAAGTCGTAGGGCCTCTGGCCGATCAGCTCGAAGGCGGTGAGCGCTGCCCCTGCACGGTCCATCGCCAGGCTGAACAGCGACAATGCCGCCTCCGGCGATGACAGGCCGGCAAACGCCACCTCGCGCCCCTTGGGCTTGGGGAACAGCTTGAGCACGGCGGCGGTGATGATGCCGAGCGTGCCTTCCGCGCCGACGAACAGGTTCTTCAGATCGTAACCGGTATTGTCTTTTTTCAGCTTGCGCAGATCGTCGAACACTTCACCGGTCGGCAGCACCACTTCGACGCCGAGGCAGAGCTCGCGCGCATTGCCGTAGGCAAGCACGCCGGTGCCGCCGGCGTTGGAGGAGAGATTGCCGCCGATCTGGCAGGAGCCTTGCGCGGCAAGCGACAGCGGAAACAGCCGGTCGGCGGCATCGGCCGCTTCCTGCAGCGTCTGCAGGATGACGCCGGTTTCGACCGTCACCGTGTTGGACAGTGTATCGATCTCGCGGATGCGGTTCAGCCGCGACAGCGACAGCACGATCTCGCGGCCGGATGCGTCCGGCACCTGGGCGCCGACCAGCCCGGTGTTGCCGCTTTGCGGCACGATGGGCGTGCCGGTTTCGGTCGCCAGCCGCATGATGCTGCTGACCTCCTCGACGGTCCCCGGCCTCAGCACCAAAGCCGTCCTGCCGTGCCAAAGTCCGCGCCGCTCGGTGAGGTAAGGCGCGATGTCCCGCTGATCGCGCAGCGCATATTTGTCGCCGACGATTGCCGCAAAGCGGGCGACGACGGCGGGGTCGAGATCGGGGGAAATGTCGTTCATGGGTGGAAACTATGGTGCTCAATCCATCTTGTCACGCGGGGCGATCTTGTCACGCGGGGCGGCGGCGCGCGAAAGCCGGTCGTTGATCGCCTCGCCCAGCCCTTCGAACGGGATCGGCTCGACGGCGATGGTTTTGGCGCCACTGTCATCGAGATCCTGCAGATGGGCGAAGAGATTGCTTGCCGCCTCGCGCAGGTCGCCGGTCTCCGACAAGTTGCGCAGGGCGGCTGCATCGCGCCAGCCTTCGGCACGGCGGCGGCCGAAGGCCAGCAAGGCTTCCCCCGGTGCGACCTCCGCAGCATTGAGCCGCACCGCCGCACCTGGCGCATAGTGCGAGGCGAGCATGCCGGGCGCCTCGACGACCGAAGCGCCGCGCAGCAACTTTGACCCGGCCACCGCTTCGATCTCTTCGGCGGCAATGCCGCCCGGCCGCAGCAGCCGCAGCTTTCCAGCTTCAACCTTGACAATGGTCGATTCCAGCCCGACCGGCGTCGCGCCGCCATCGACCACAAGCTTGATCCGGGGACCGAGATCGGCGGCCACGGCATCGGCCGTCGTGGCGCTGATCCTGCCCGAGGAATTGGCGCTGGGCGCCGCCAGCGCGCGGCCGAACCTGGCGATCAGCTCGCCGCCAAAGCCTTTCGGCATGCGCAGCGCGATCGTTTCCAGACCGGCGGTGACCAGCGGATGAATGCCGTTGCCGGGCCGTTGCGGCAGCACCAGCGTCAGCGGCCCCGGCCAGAATGCCTGCGCCAATCTTTCCGACAGCGGATCGAACAGCGCGATGCGCTCGGCCATCGCCGGGTCGGCTATGTGGGCGATCAGCGGGTTGAAGCGAGGGCGGCCCTTGGCTTCGAAGATACGAGCCACGGCAACGCCATTGGTCGCGTCGCCGGCCAGCCCATAGACGGTCTCGGTCGGGATGGCGACGACATCGCCGCTCTCGAGCAGCGCCAACGCCCTTTCCATCGCCTCGCCGACGGCACGAATTTCAGCCACTGTCGTCACCTCACGGATGCGGGTGCCTAATACGCTGACGCCGACGGAGCAAGTCCGGGCGTAGGCGAATCGCAAATCGCTAAAATGCTCTGTTTCCCCGCAAGCCGGCATCAACTGCCCTCGGCTACGGTGCCGTCTTGTTGGGCAAGGGGAATTATCATGCTTTCGATGCGTATCGTTGGAGCGCTTGGTCTGGCGTTTATGGCCGGCACGGCACAGGCCTCATCGCTCGTTTTTCTCGGGCAAACCACGGCGACGCCTTCGGTTGTAAGTGCCGGCGCGCTCGAACGGGCGAAAACACCGTCGATCGTCGCGCTCGGCGAGAAGTTGCCTGACGTCAATGAAAACGTCGCCGATGAAAAGGTCGCGGCGATCCCGAGCCAGCCGAGTCATGGCTTCGACGGAAGTCCGATGATCATTCGCGGCGGTATCGTCGGCGATGCCTTTGCAACGCCCGCGCCCAAGGCCGCGCCGGCCACCGCTGCCGCGCCCGCCGCGGACAGCAAGGCCGACCCAAAGGTCGCCAGCAAAACCCCTGAACCAGCTGCGCAGCAGCCTGCGCCGCTAGCAGCTCCCGACCAGCCGAAATAGCGCCACAAGCGATGATTTTTCCCGGACGTCAGCCGGCTATCTTGGAGAAATCCGCGACCCGGTCGGTCGCCGCGCGGATGCGGGCGAGCAATGCCAGGCGATTGGCACGCACGGCCTGGTCCTCATCGTTTACCAGGACTTTCTCAAAGAATGAATCAACCGGCTCGCGCAACACGCTAAGCGCCAGCATGGCGGCGGAAAAGTCTTCGTTTTGAATTGCTTCGCCGGCTTGCTTCTCGGCCTGATTGACTGCGGCGTACAAGGTTTTTTCGGCGCCCTCCCGGAACAGCGCCGGCTCAACACGGTCGGCGATCGTCGTGTTCTTCTTCTCCTCGGCAGCCACGATGTTGGCAGCGCGCTTGGTGCCGGCAAGCAGGTTCCTGCCGTCCTCGCTGTCGAGGAAGGAGCCAAGCGCTTCGACGCGGCGGACGATTTGCAGGAGGTCGTCGTTGGACGATTGGCCGATCTCCCCCCTAGAGGGGGAGATGCCCGGCAGGGCAGAGGGGGGCGCGACAGAATGAGAGGCTGGCGGGACAGCGCCCCCCTCTGTCGGCTGCGCCGACATCTCCCCCTCTAGGGGGGAGATCGGGCGCGAACCTGCCGCCAGAACCGCGTCGATCAGATCATGCCGCGCGCCCTGATCGCGGAGATAGACTTTCAGGCGGTCGTGGAAGAAGGACAGGAGATCGGCAATTATCTCAGACGCGGAATGGTCCGGTAATTCGACGCCGCGTATTTCCGAGGACAGCGAACCTGCCCGTTCACTGATCAAATCGTCGGCTGATCCAACGCCAGTAGTGAAATCGCCCTCGTCGTCCGCTCGCCAAACCACCGAAAACCGATTGCCGCGATTGAAGGTAAGCCCGAACAGCGAGTTTAAAAACTGGCGCTGGAGCGGCAGTCTCACCCCGTTCTCGACCAAAGTCCTGACCACTCCCAGCGCCGCTCTTCTGAGCGCATAGGGGTCCTTCGATCCGGTCGGCTTCTCATCGATGGCCCAGAACCCAACCAGCGTATCGAGCTTGTCTGAGAGCGCCACGGCCACCGATACCGGATCGGTCGGCACGCGGTCGGACGGGCCCTGCGGCTTGTAGTGTTCCTCGATCGCCGCGGCGACGGAAGGATGCTCGCCCTGCAGCAGCGCGTATTTGCGGCCCATGGCGCCTTGCAGTTCCGGGAACTCGCCAACCACTTCGGTGGTGAGGTCGGCCTTGGCGAGGACGGCAGCGCGGCGCGCCAGCGCGGTAATCTCCCCCCTCGAGGGGGAGATGTCACCGAAGGCGACAGAGGGGGTCATCTCGCGTGGAGCGCCAACTTCCTCTTGCTTCGAAACGTCAGGTCGCGTCGCGCCAGCCGAGGCGACCCCCTCTGGCCTGCCGGCCATCTCCCCCTCAAGGGGGGAGATTGAACTCGCCACGAGCGGTGCCAGTTCTTCCGCCAGCCTGGCAATCCGCTCCACCCGCTCGCCTTGCGTGCCGAGCTTGGCATGAAACGTTACATTGAGGTGGTCGAGGCGGGCCATGCGCTGGTCGAGCGGTTTTTCTAGATCAAGCCCGAACTTTTCCGCCGATGCCTGCAGCTGGTCGAGATCCGGCAGGTCGCCCTGGTCGGTCTTCCAGAAATAGAGCGCGTCGGACAGGCGCGCGCGCACCACCTTGCCATTGCCATGGGCGATCTCCTTGCCGCCATCCTTGGCCTCGATATCGGCGGTCAGGATAAAGCGGTTGGAAAGCTCTTCGCCCGCGCCATGTGGCCGCGTCACGAAGCACTTCTGGTTGGCGCGGATGGTGAGCCGGATTACCTCGGCCGGAATGGCGAGAAAATCCTGCTCGAATTCGCCCATCAGCACGACAGGCCATTCGACCAGGCCCGACACTTCCTCCAGCAGCCCCTCGTCCTCGACGAGGTCGAGCCCGCTGGCGAAGGCGAGGTTCCTGGCATCGGCAAGGATGATCTCTTTGCGCCTGTCGGCATCGAGCACGACCTTGGCCGCCTCAAGCCTGGCGACATAATCGTCGAAGCGGCGCACCGTGATGGCGCCAGGCGCATGGAAACGGTGGCCGTAAGTGATATTGCCTGAGCGGATGCCGTCGATCTCGAAATCGACGACCACCGGCTCCTCGGTTTCGGGGCCGAAGGTGCACAGGATCGATTGCAGCGGCCGCACCCAGCGCAGCGAGCCGGGCTTGGCCGAAGCCGGCCCCCAGCGCATCGATTTCGGCCAGGGGAAGTTGCGGATGATGCCCGGCACCAGCTCGGCGATGATCTGCTCCGCCGGCCTGCCCGGCCTGGAAATATGGGCGACGTAGAAGTCGCCCTTCTTCGGATCGGAATGCACATGCGCCTCGGCAATCGAGGCAAGGCCGGCCTTGCGCAGAAAACCCTGCACCGCCGGCTCGGGCGCCTTGGTCGAGGGACCCTTGATCTCCTCGCTGATGTCCTTCGAGCGCGCGGTCAGGCCGCGAATGTCGAGCGTCAACCGGCGCGGCGTCCAATATTCGCGCGCCGCCTCATAGGTCAGCCCGGCTTCGACCAGCCCGTCGGTCAAAAGCTTCCTGAGATCGCCGGCAGCCTTGCGCTGCATGCGGGCGGGAATCTCTTCCGAACGGAGTTCTAAAAGCAGGTCGGGCATCGAAGGAACTCATGGACAAAAATAGCCGCCGCTTCGCGGCGACCTCCCCCATCGAGGGGGAGGTAAGCGGGGGCATAGCAACTCGGCTGGCCGCTGTCACCCTTCCCCGCTCGATCGGGACGTCTAACGGCGATTTCCGAAAAAATTCAGCCGCCTGTCGGACACGCGCCGGTCCGCCCGTCCTTGGATCAAAGATTTCCCTGAACCGAACGCAGCGCTGAAGCGACCAACGCTCAGGCAGAGAGCTATTGGCTGACCGACCATGAGAACGGCATCGACATTCCTGCAGATCCTCGCGCTCAGCGCCTGTTTTACAGCGCAGGTGCACGGCACGTTCTCGATGCCCGGCGTCAGGCAAGCGCTGCGGACAATAGCCGGTGCAAGCGGCCTAGGCACGTTGCCAATCAGCACTCCTGCCGAATTCGCCCTGAGCTAGGCCGCCAGCCCGCCCGCCTGCGTCAGCAGAAACGCCTCGCCGCAGGCTTTGGCCAGATTGCGCACCCGCAAAATATAACTCTGGCGCTCGGTGACCGAAATCACGCCGCGTGCGTCGAGCAGATTGAAGACGTGGCTGGCCTTGATGCACTGGTCGTAGGCGGGGAAGACCATGCGGTGGTATCCCTCCCCCTTGAGCGGAAGGTGGCCAGACAAGGTCTGGCCGGGAGGGGTCGCCCGTGCAGTGCTCGACGCCTGACCTGCAGTGCCTTCTGAGGTGACCCCCTCTGCCCGCTTCGCGGGCATCTCCCCCTCAAGGGGGGAGACAGGCGCGCCGGCTTCGAGCAGCGCCTTGCACTCGGCTTCGGCGTCCTGGAAATGCCTGAGCAGCATTGCGGTGTTGGCAAATTCGAAATTATGGCGCGAATATTCCTGCTCGGCCTGCAGGAAGACGTCGCCATAGGTCACCTTGTCGGCGCCTTCGCGGCCGTTGAAGTTGAGGTCGTAGACATTGTCGATGCCCTGCACATACATGGCCAGCCGTTCCAGCCCGTAAGTGAGCTCGCCCGCCACCGGGGAGCATTCGATGCCGCAGACCTGCTGGAAATAGGTGAACTGCGAGACCTCCATGCCGTCGCACCAGCACTCCCAGCCCAGCCCCCAGGCGCCCAGCGTCGGGCTTTCCCAGTCGTCCTCGACGAAGCGGATGTCATGCAGCAGCGGATCGATGCCGATCGCGGCCAGCGAGCCGAGGTAAAGCTCCTGCAGATTGGGCGGATTGGGCTTCAGGATCACCTGGTATTGGTAATAGTGCTGCAGCCGGTTCGGGTTCTCGCCATAGCGGCCGTCCTTGGGGCGGCGCGAGGGCTGGACATAGGCCGCGTTCCAGCGTTTTGGACCGAGCGCGCGCAACGTCGTTGCCGGATGGAATGTGCCGGCGCCGACTTCCATGTCGTAAGGCTGAAGGACGACGCAGCCATAGTCCGCCCAATAATTATGCAACGTCAGGATCAGCCCCTGGAACGAGCGGCTGGGGTGCATGTGGGCAGGAATGGTCACGGCGGCCTCGGCGGGAAAGGCGGGATGCCGGCACGTCCTAGATGCCTGGCCAGCAAGCGTCAAGGCAGAGGGGGTCAGGCCTTTGAAGGTGTTCCCTTCTCCCCTTGTGGGAGAAGGTGGCCGAGCGAAGCTCGGTCGGATGAGGGGTGTTCCAGCCCGACGGCAATCCGTCCGACACCCCTCAACCGTCTCGGCGCTGCGCGCCGATCCACCTTCTCCCACAAGGGGAGAAGGAAGAAGGGTCACCCCTTAGGGGCGGGCGCCGGCAAGGGCTTTACGTTCGGGGTTTCCTGCGCCGTGTTGGATTCGATCGGCGGCAGGCCTTTCATCAGCTTTTGCTGCAAGGCGGCAAGCACATCCGGGTCCGGCTTCAGGTCGCGGGCCTGGTTCCACTGGAAGGTGGCTTCCAGCTTGCGGCCGACGCGCCAGTAAGCGTCGCCGAGGTGATCGTTGAGCACCGGATCCTCCGGCTTCAACGAAACGGCGCGTTCCATTTCGCGCACCGCGTCGTCGAACTGGCCAAGGCGGTAATAGGCCCAGCCCAGCGAATCGACGATGTAGCCGTCGCTCGGCCTCAGGTCGACGGCCTTCTGGATCATCGCGAGGCCTTCCTTGAGGTTCATGTTCTTGTCGACCCAGGAATAGCCGAGATAGTTCAGGACCTGCGGCTGGTCGGGGTAGAGCTCCAGCGCCTTGCGGAAATTCGGCTCGGCCTTCGGCCATTCCTTCAGCCGCTCATAGGCGATGCCGCGCTGGTAGAAGATGTTCCAGTTGGCGGCGGTCGGCGTCTTCAGCACCTCGACTGCCTTGTCGTAAAGATTGGCGGCGGAGCGGAAATCCTCCTTCGAGGAATAGACGCCGCCGAGCGCCAGATAGGCGCGCATGTCGTCTGGATGCGCATCGACGATGGCCTTGAGGTGAGCGATCGCCTCGTCGTTGCGGTCGAGATCGGCAAGGTTGAGGCCAAGCTGCAGGTCCGAAAGCTGCTTCAGCGGCGAGCCGGCGGGAATGCGGCGATAGAGCGCGATGGCGCCCTCGCCGTCTTTCAACTGCTCGGCAACGGCGGCAAGCTGAACGAGCGCCGCGTCGTTGTCGGGCCGCAGCGCCAGGGCATATTGCAGATAAAGCCGCACGAACGGCTCGCCGCCGCCGCGGTTGAGCGCGGTGGCGAGATCGAGCAGGATTTCCGAGGCGCCGTCCGACGGACCGGCAACGAAGGGCTCGATCTTTTCGCCCTTGTTGATCTTGTCGCGAAGGGCTGCAATCTCGACCTTGCCGGGCGCAAACGCCTCGGCTTTGTCGAGCACCGACAGCGCCTTGGCCTTGTCGCCTTTGCGGGCGAGGAAAGAGGCGTAGGCCTGCGCGTTGCGCATCCATGTTTCGGGGGCCGCACCGCCGGCGGCGGTGTCCTGCACGGTGGCGGTGTAGAGCGCATCCGCCCTGTCGGGCAGGCCAGAGGCGTCGGCAATCAAGGCGCGGTGGAAGGACTTGAACAGGCTGAACCAGTCGGGGCCTTGCAGCTTGTCGATGGAAGCCATGGCCTCGCCGGCGTCACCCGCACCCTGCTTGGCCCAGCCGGTCATGACGCCGGAGATCAGCCGGTCGAGATCGGACTCGAGCGACAGCTTGAGCCAGTATTCGGCCTTGGAGAAATCCTTCTTGTGGAAGGAATCGATGGCCAGCGCCAGGCGCGAGAAGCGCTCGACATCGGGAACCGCCTTGAGCTTGTCGGCATAGACCAGGGATTCGTCGAAGCGCCCCTGCGCGATCAGCGACAGCATCAGGCTCTGCTGCAGTCCCGTATCGTTCGGATCGAAGGCAAGCGCCTGCTTGTAATAGGAAATGGCGCTGTCGAGGTCGTTGTCGCCGTCGGCAATCCTGGCGGCGAGATAGGCCCCCGAGAAGGATGTGATCCTGACCGGCTCGGCGGTCTGTTTGGCATGCGCCGGCAAAGCCGAGATCGCCATGCCCGTCGCGATTGCCAGCCCCGTCAGCCAGCGCGCATATCCTTGCCGCATCATATCCCTTTCAGCCAAACGCCATCTCCGCGTCAGCGGGATCGCCGTAGACTCGATTTTTACAGGTAAAGCATGGCCTTTTTGGGGTCGCGCTTCAACCCGGCCCGAATTCACAATCGGGTCAAGCAATTAATAAACCATGCCGAAAGGGCCTGAACTGCGACTCTTGACCGCGTGGCGTCCGCTTTGGCGGTGCCTGCGCGGTGCTATTTCCCGACGCCGTAAGCGATCCCTAAGCGCCAGCGGTTGAAAGCTTCCGCCATGCAACTTTGCGTGGCAGGATGAGATTTCAATTCTTGCTTCGCCAGCCATGGGGGCGCCGATGCTGGAAGTGCCGCGCGACGAAGAAGCCTTCGCCATCGTCGATCGTATCTACGAAGCAGCGTTCGCCGCCGAGCAGTGGCCGGGAGCGTTGGAAGCGACCAGTGCGATCACGCGCTCGGCAAGCGGCTCGATTTTCATGATCAGCGATCATTCCCCGCTTCGCGCCATCGGCGAGGCGCAGGCCGAGCCCTTGATCGACGCTTTCATGGCAGATTGGAAATTTTCCGAGAGCGTGCAGCGCATGTGCAGCACCCAGCCGGCAAGCTTTGTGCGGGTCGACGACTTCATGACCGGCGATGAGATCGAGCGGGACCCGATCTACGCATGGGCAAGAAATTTCGGCGTCGGATCGCCCGTCTGCACGTCGATTCCCATGCCGAGCGGAGAGCTGGTGCTGTTCGTCTTCCAGCGCTGGCTGAAGGACGGCAAGTACGATCAAGCGGCGATCGACCTGCTGAACGGACTGCGTCCGCATCTGGCGCGGGCCGGCCTTGTTGCCGCGCGTCTTGGCATGGAACGCGCCAGGACCGCCGCATCGGCGCTGGGCGAAATCGGACTGCCGGCCGCTGTCATGAGCGGATCAGGCCGTGTGCTGACGGTCAACCGCCTGCTGGAAGATATGAAGGACGTGTTCATCCCCCAGGCCGGCGGCGGCATGGTGCTTGCGGACCTATCTGCAAACGCGCTTTTCCAGCAAGCCATCATGCACAACGACGACCATCGCGTTGTGCGGTCCATCCCTGTCCCAGCCGTTGAGGGGCGGCCTGCGCTGATCGTTCACCTTTTGCCGTTGCGCCGTGCCGCACATGACATCTTTTCGGGCGCGGATATCCTTGTCGCGGCAACTGCCGTCAGCATCAGCGCGACGGTGCCGTCGCCCGATATCCTTTCGGGCCTGTTCGACTTGACGCCGGCGGAAGCCCGGCTCGCCGTCGTGCTTGCCTCAGGCCGTTCCGTACAGGAAGCCGCCCTCGAAGTCGGTATCGCCGTCAAATCGGCCCGTACTTATCTCGAGCGAATTTTTCGGAAAACCGGAACCAGTCGCCAAAGCCAGTTCGTGGCGCTGCTGACGAGCGCGCGGCCGTTTTCGTGATTTCGGTCAGTCAACCGGCCCGACGTTGCAAGATTGCAACAGCCAGGACTGAAAACGCTGCAAGAACAGGGGGAATGCCGCGAAGTGTAGGCATTTGCCGACTGTCCGGCCGTTGCCGGCTTCATGCATGGTCCATCTCATCGGGAGCTTTGCGATCGGCCGGCGCCGTTCTGGAAAGAAGGGGATAATTCGATGAAGAGCCGTGTTGTAGAAGGCTTTGAGTGGTCGGCTGCATTGGGGGCTGCCGGCATCCTGATGTCGTCCCGCGTGCCGGTTCGCGGGGCCGGAGCTTTGGTGATAGCCGCGGCAGCCGGCCTGGTGGCCCTCGCGCCGACTCCGGCGGCTGCGTTTGTGTGTGAAGATATAAATTATGGCGCAGATGGCGCCGGGGCTTCGCCCACCGGTATGGCATGCGGAACTATCGCCCAAGCTGCGGGCGGATCCTCGACGGCGGTCGGCGGTAGAGCCGTTTCTGATGGAGACCTCAGTACCGCTCTTGGCGATGATGCGTGGGCCGGGGGAATCTCGGGTCCCATCAACCATAACAATGCAAGCACGACGGCTATCGGCGCCCGTGCTCAGGCTGGTGCGGGAGGCCCTAACCAGGCCAACGCTACCGCTCTTGGCGCCTCGGCCAAGGCGAATGCGGTGAATGCCACCGCCCTCGGCACCGGTGCGACGGCCAATTTTGCCGATTCAGTCGCCGTAGGCCAAGGTGTGACCACGACACGCGCCAATCAGGTGGCTATCGGCAACAGCAGCGCCACCTACACTCTATCCGGCATCAACAGCGCAGCCAGCAGGGACGCCCAGAGCGGACCGAAATACCTGGTGACGTCCGACGCCGCGGGCAATCTGGCGACCGCTTCCGTGAACATCGACGAACTCGAAGGACTGGCCGACGACGTTGCAGCCCATACCACCCAGATCGCCTCGCTCAACACCACGGTAAGCAGCCACACGATGCAGCTTGCCGATCACGAGACGCGCATTGCCAACAACACCAACCAGATCAACGCGCTCAACACGACGGTCGGCGATCATACGATCCAGCTTGCCGATCACGAGGCGCGTATCACCAACAATACCAACACGCTCAACCTGCACACCGCGCAGATTTTCAGCCTCGACAGTCGCACCACGATCAACGAGGCTAACATCGCCCTGCTCGACGGCCGCGTCAGCGCGCTGGAAGGCGGGTTGCAGAACCTTGGCGAGCAGGTCAGCGAAAACCGCTCGGAAGCCCGCGCCGGAACGGCGCTTGCGCTGGCGACGGCGGGATTGCGTTACGACGACAGGCCCGGCAAATTGTCGCTGGCCGGCGGCTTTGGCCATTTCAAGGGCCAGTCGGGCCTGGCGCTCGGCCTTGGCTATAGCACGAGCCTGGATTTCCGCCTCAACGCCGCCGTGTCGGCCTCCACCAACCGTGGCGATGTCGGCGTCAGCGTCGGCGCATCGTGGACACTCAACTGATGCAGCCGGCATGACCGCAAAGTTGCCGGGATCGGTGCGGCCGACGGGCAGAATGTTGCTGGCCGCCTTGGTGCTGACGGCAGCCGTTCCGCAGCTTGTCCAGCCTGCCCTGGCGCAAACGTCGAAAACCCAGAAATCGGCCAAGCCGCAGGCGCCGAAGCCGGCCAATATCGACCGCAACGGCGTGCTGATCCTGGTGCGCGGCTCGCTGCTGGCGCTCGACCATGCCAACAAGACGGGGAATTACACGGTGCTGCGCGATCTCGGCGCGCCGGGCTTCCAGACCAACAATGCGGCCAAGCTTGCCGAAATCTTCGCCAGCCACCGCAATGACGGCATCGACCTCGGCGGCGTCGCGGTGCTGGAGCCGCAATTGACGCTGCTGCCGCAGATCGAGTCCAACGGCATGTTGCATATGGCCGGTTTCTTTCCCTCGGTGCCGATGCAGGTCAATTTCGAGCTGTTGTTTGCGCCGGTCGAACGGCAATGGAAGGTGTTCGGCATCTCGGTCGCGCTCAGCAAGGCCGGCCCCGAAGCGCCGGCGACGGAGCCGCAACCGCCAAAGCCTGTCGCCACCGAAATACCCGACCCGCCGACGCCGGCGGTCAATCCCAGAAGGGCCGCCGAACAAGCCGGCAAGTGAGGCGTCACGGCCCTGAAACTCAGGACGTTTGCGAAAGGCTTGCGTCGAGCGCCTGCATGGCGACGGTGACAAGATCGTGCAGCCGCTTTTTCGGCACGCCGTCGCGTGCCTGCACCGAAAGGCCGTGCAGCAGCGTGGCGTAATAATCCCCCAACGTCTCGGCGTCGGTGTCCGGCTTCAATTCGCCATCGCGCACCGCCTGCTTCAACCGCTCGACGATCGATGCGGTACGCGCCAGCCGATGCTCCGCCAGCCATTGCAGCACGGCGTCATTTTCGACGGCGCAATTGGTCGCGGCCGTCACCACCATGCAGCCCTGCGGCTGCCCCGGCCGCGTATAGATTTCGACGGCGTCGCGAAGCATGCGCTCGATAACGCGCCGGACATTTGGTTCTTCCTGCAGTGCGCGTGTGGCGAAGCCGCCCTCATTGGCCTCGTAAAGTGCCACCGCTTCGCGAAACAGATCCTCCTTCGAGCCGAAGGCGGCATAGATGCGCGCCGATGCGAGACCAAGCGCCGATACGAGATCGGCCATCGAGGTGCCCTCGTAGCCGCGTCTCCAGAAAGCGTCGCGGGCTTTCTCCAGCGCCTGGTCGCGGTCGAACTCCCTTGGCCTTCCCGCCATGGCGGTCTCCAATTTTTGTCGATCAACAAATAATCCGCTTGACTTCGGATTGCAAATCTCAATTCTTTGTCGATCATTAAATAATTGTCGACAAGGAGACCGGCATGAGTTCACTGGATCAAGGCGCGCCGCTCGGGGCGATAACGCAGGGAGCAAGCAGGGCGAAACATGGCGCAACGCTGGCGCTGCTCGCCTTCGCGCAGCTCATCATCTCGCTCGATCTCAACATAGTCTTCGTGGCGTTGCCGGAGATCGGCGCCGGCCTCGGATTTTCAGGCCAGACCCTGCAGTGGGTGGTCAGCGCCTACACCGTCTTCACCGGCGGCTTCCTGCTGTTCGGCGGCCGGGCCGCCGACCTGATCGGCCAGCGCCGCGTCTTCATCTTCGCGCTCTGGCTCTACGCGCTCTCATCTCTGGTCGGCGGCCTCGCCTGGTCGCCGGAAATCATCATCGCGGCCCGCGCCGTGCAAGGCATCGGCGCCGCGTTCCTGTTTCCTGCGACGTTGTCGCTGATCAACCGCCTGTTCGCCGAGGGACCGGAACGCAACCGGGCGCTCGCCGTCTGGGGCGGCGCGGGCGCCAGCGGCCTGACGCTCGGTTCGCTTGCCGGCGGGTTTCTGACCAGCGCCTTCGGCTGGCCGTCGGTCTTCTACGTCAACGTGCTGTTGGCCGGGATCGCCATCATCGCGGCTTTCGCCATCATCCCGCGCGATCGCAAGCGGCACGAGCAGCGCAGCTTCGATCTGCCGGGCGCGCTGACCGTCACCGCCGGCGCGACGCTGCTTGTCTTCACCCTGGTTCAGGGGCCCGAATATGGCTGGGGCTCTGGCGCAATCATCGTCAGCGCAGCACTGGCGGCATTCTTCCTGATCGCCTTCACCGTGATCGAGGCCAACAGCGCCGACCCGCTGATGCCGCTGCGCCTGTTCCACAACCGCAGCCTCGTCGCCGGCATGACGATAACCTTCCTCTACATGGGCACTTTCGGCGCGCTGCCCTACTTCCTCACCGTGCTGCTGCAGAACGTGCACGGCTTCACTGCCTTGCAGACGGGCCTCGCCTTTCTCGTGCCGTCGGTCGCCATCGCCACCGGCACGCAACTCGGCGAGCGTCTGGCAACGCGCTTTTCGACGCGCCGAACCCTGGTCGGCGGCATGATCGTCGGCGCGGTCGGCACAGCATTGATGGTATCAGGCGCGACTGCCGACAGCAGCTATCTGCCCCTCGTACCCGGCCTGATCGTCTCCGGCGTCGGACAAGGCATCGTCTGGACCGCAATGTGGATTGCCGCCGGTTCCGGCGTTGCCCATGACCAGCAAGGCGTCGCCTCGGGGATGGCTTCGACGACGCTCAATGTCGGCAACGCCATCGGCATGGCCGTGCTGATTGCGATTGCGAACAGCCAAATCGGCGAATTGTCCGGCGATGCGTTGAAAATTGCCGTCGCCGACGGCATCCAGGTTGCCTTCCGGCTCGGCTCGCGGCGGCGGGCATCGTCGTCAGTTTGCTGGCAGCAATAGTGCTTCCGGCAAAGGCTCGATGAGAACAGGCGGCGTCCCGGCCTCGCGCCGCGACGCCTGTCAATTCACCCGGCTGATGCAGAAATCGATGACGTCGATCAGTGCAGACTTCTGCGGCGTCGCCTCGAGCGGCGCCAGCGCGTCGCGGGCTATCTCGCCGAAATGGCGGGCGCGCCCGATGGTGTCGGCAATCGCCCCGTGGCGGAGCATCAGGCCGATGGCCTTTTCCAGCCCGGCATCGTCGGCGGCATTGTCCTCGATGGCGCGTTTCCAGAAGCTGCGCTCGGCCTTGGTGCCGCGCCGATAGGCGAGGATCACCGGCAGCGTCACCTTGCCCTCGCGGAAATCGTCGCCGACATTCTTGCCGAGATCCTTGCTGGTGCCGCCGTAATCCAGCGCGTCATCGATCAGCTGGAAGGCAAGGCCGAGATTCATGCCGTAGGAGCGAAGTGCTGCGCGATCATTGCGCGTCGCCTGGGCGATGACCGGGCCGACCTCGGCGGCAGCGGAGAACAGCGCCGCGGTCTTGGCCTTGATCACCGCGAAATGCTCGTCCTCGGTGGTCTCGAGGTTTTTTGCGGCAGCGAGCTGCATCACCTCGCCTTCGGCGATGACCGAAGCGGCGCTGGACAGGATGTCGAGCGCTTCCAGCGAGGCGACATCGACCATCATGCGAAAGGCCTGGCCGAGCAGGAAATCGCCGACCAGAACACTGGCCTGGTTGCCCCAGATCATACGCGCCGTCTTCTTGCCGCGCCGCATGCCGCTTTCGTCGACGACGTCGTCGTGGAGAAGTGTCGCGGTATGCATGAATTCGACCGATGTGGCGAGCTTGACATGGCCGTCGCCGGAATAGCCGAACATCTGGGCGGCGGCGAGCGTCAGCATCGGCCGCAGCCGTTTGCCGCCCGACGAGATCAGATGGTTGGCAATCTCCGGGATCATCTCGACATCGGAGCCGGCCTTCGACAGGATCAATTTGTTGACGCGCCCCATGTCGGCCGCTGTCAGGTCGATGAGGTCCTTTATCGAGGCGGCTTCGCGCTTCCCGTTTTCAATGTTGAGAACGACACCCACGGCAAAACTCCCAACCTCGATATGCACGACGGCAACATGGTCCCTGGACAGACTCTAGGGTGTCACCCACTGCTGCGGCAAGAGGCGAATTGGCGCGCCGGCTCTGGTACATGATCACGCCTACGTTTACATCAACGCCGCAAACTGCGAGTTTAGGGCCATGATCTATCGATATGATCGAAATGGTGTGAGGCCATCTGTCCGGATACGCGGAGCGAAGGCGCAGGAAGCCATTCGGCTTTCAAGTCCTTCGCGACAAAGTAGCCGGGCAGATGGACCACATCCTCCGGACGCCGAAACGGCTGCAAGCTGCGTCGTCGAACCGCTCGGCCGGGGGAAAGACCCCGACCTTCACGCTTCTCCTCGCATCTTCTTGCCGTTTCAGGCGCCATTTCGACCATATCGATAGATCATGGCCCTAATCCGATGATAGAGCTCATCCGCACCAACGACGCCGTCATCATTTCGTTTGTCGAATCGCTCATGCGCGATGCCGGCATCGGCTGTTTCGTCGCCGACCAGAACATGAGCGTCCTCGACGGCTCGATCGGCATCCTGCCCCGCCGTGTCATGGTGGACGCCGACAAGGCCGATGCGGCGCGGCGCATCCTGACGGATGCCGGCATCGCTAACGAGATCCGCCAAAAATAATGTCCGCGTCGCCCGCTGCCCTTGTCCCGGACATGCCGGCTCATACGGTCGATGCCTTTCATCGCGGTCGCTTCTGGCTGGTGCAGCCGAGAAAGGCGGGCCACCGCGCCGGCATGGATGCGATGATGCTGGCGGCTGCCGTGCCGTCCTCCTTCGCCGGGCGGCTTGCCGATTTTGGCGCGGGCGCTGGTGCGGCCGGCCTGGCGGTCCTGTCGCGCTGCCCCGGGGCCGCGGCCGTGCTCGTCGAGCGTTCCCCGGAAATGGCGGCCTTCGCCACCACCACGCTTGCCCACCCCGGCAATGCGCATCTCAGCGACCGCGCCTCGGTGCTCGTCGCCGATGTCGCGCTGTCGGGCCGGGCGCGAACGGCCGCCGGACTTGAGGACAACAGCTTCGATTTCGTCATCATGAACCCGCCGTTCAATGCCGCCGAGGATCGCGCGACGCCCGATCCGCTGAGAAAGGCCGCGCATGTCTCGGAGGACGGGCTGTTCGACAGCTGGATCCGCAGCGCGGCCGCGGTGGTCAGGCCGGGCGGCGGGCTGGCCGTCATCGCCCGGCCGGAACAGCTCGGCGCCATCCTCGATGCCATCGCCGGCCGCTTCGGCGATGCCGAGATGCTGGCCGTCCATCCTCGCCCCGAAGCGGCGGCGATCCGCATCGTCGTCCGGGCAGCACTCGGCGCACGCGGCAAACTGTCGATCCAACCACCGCTGATGCTGCATGCCTATTCAGGCAATGGCCCTTCGGAGCGGGCAGAGCTGATCAATAACGGGCTGGCGTCGCTTTTCGGAGACTGATCCATTCTGATTGCCGGGGTGACGGCATTGCCGTTGGCCGGCGAATTCCTACATGCGTCAAGCAAATCGACCGGAGACCGCCCCCTCGTGAAACGCCTTTTCAACCGCCTGCTGCCGAAATCCTGGCGCTCCGCCGTCGTCACCATTCCGGTCATCCGGCTGCACGGCACGATCATGCCCGGCGGCGGCCAGTTCCGGCCGAGCCTGTCGCTCGCTTCCACCGCCGGCCTTCTCGAAAAGCTGTTTTCCTTCGACGCGCCGGCGGTCGCCATCTCGATCAATTCGCCAGGCGGCTCGCCGGTGCAGTCGCGGCTGATCTTCAGGCGCATCCGCGACCTGGCGAGCGAGAAGAACAAGAAGGTCCTGGTTTTCGTCGAGGACGTGGCGGCATCGGGCGGCTACATGATCGCGGTCGCCGGCGACGAGATCTTTGCCGACCCGTCCTCCATCGTCGGCTCGATCGGCGTGGTGTCGGCCTCGTTCGGCTTTCCGGAGCTGTTGAAGAAGATCGGCATCGAGCGCCGCGTCCACACCGCCGGCCAGAACAAGGCGGTGCTCGACCCGTTCAAGCCGGAAAAGAAGGAGGACGTCGAGCGCCTGAAGGCGCTGCAGCTCGAGGTCCACGAGACCTTCATCGACCTCGTCAAGGACAGGCGCGGCAGCAAGCTCAAGGACGATCCCGACCTGTTCACCGGCCTGTTCTGGACGGCCAAGAAGGGGCTTGAACTCGGACTGGTCGATGCGCTCGGCGACATGCGCAGCGTGCTGAAGAGCCGTTTCGGGCCGAAAACCCAGCTCAAGCTGATCACCGCGCCGCGCGGCCTGTTCGGCCGCTTCGGCCTGTTCGGCTCGAGCTTTTCGGCGCCCGATATCGCCGCCGCCGCGGCAAGCGGCGTCATCGATGCGGCGGAAGAGCGCGCGCTGTGGGCGCGCTTCGGGCTTTGAAAAGCCGGTGAAAGCGTCTAGCATAAATCATCAACCGACCCGACCGGCGGCCTTGCCGGCCTTGCGAGGGAGGAGTTTGACATGCCGCAGATCATTTTCTTCGCCGTCGTCGGCATTGCCGCCTATTTCGGCTACCGCTCCTTCGTCAGGGAAGCCGAGCGTGTGACCGCCAAGGTGCGGCGTACCGAAAAGCAGGCCGCCAACGGTACAATGGGAACATTGGTCAAGGACCCGAAGACCGGCGAATACCGTCTGGCCAAGGATTGACCGTCGTCCCCCTCGCGGCCGAGCCAGTGAACGCCGAGGCCAGCATCCGGGCGTCGCATGCGCACGGCAAGATAAATCTCGCGCTGCACGTCACCGGCCAGCGCGCCGACGGCTATCACACGATCGAAAGCCTGGCTGTGTTCACGCGCTTCGGCGACCGCATCGAAACGGAACTTGCCGACAGCGATGGGTTTTCCATGTCCGGCAAATACGCCTCCGCGGTGCCTGTCGACGACAATAATCTGGTGGTGAGAGCGCGCGATGCACTGCGGCGCGAGGCCGGTCCCCAGCACGCACCGGCTGTCGCCATCAGACTCGAAAAGAACCTGCCGGTCGCGTCCGGTGTCGGCGGCGGGTCGAGCGATGCGGCGGCTGTGCTGCGCGCCCTGGTCCAGACCTGGAGCCTCGACATCGGCGATGCCGAACTGGCGCGGATCGGCCTGTCGCTCGGCGCCGACGTGCCGATGTGCCTCGCAGCCAAGCCGCTGATAGCCCGCGGCATCGGCGACGAGCTGACGCTCGTGCCGGGTTTCCCGGCGCTGGGTCTGGTGCTCGTCAATCCCGGCACTGCCGTCTCGACGGCCGACGTGTTCGAAGCGCTTGGCCGCCGCGACAATGCGGGACTGCCGCCGCTGCCGCGCAACCTCGACTTCCACAGCATCCGCAACTGGCTGGAGATCACCCGCAATGATCTCGAGCCTGCGGCGCGCGCAATCCAGCCCGCGATCGGCAAGGCGCTTTCCGTGCTCAACAAGGCCGGAGCCGGTTTTGCCAGGATGTCCGGCTCCGGCGCCACCTGCTTCGGGCTGTTCGAGACCGGCAATGTGGCCAAGCGCGCGGCCGTCGATATTCGCAGCCGCCATCCCGACTGGTTTGTCGCGGCGACGCGAAGCGTGACATCGGAGGTTGATGCCCATGGCCAGGATTGACGAGAGCCGCCCCTTCGTTCCCGTGCACATCGCAGTACTGACCGTTTCCGATACGCGCAGCCTCGCCGACGACAAATCCGGGCAGACGCTGGCCGACCGCATTGCCGAGGCCGGCCATGTCCTGGCCGCCCGCGACATCGTCACCGACGACCGCGACAAGATCCGCGACAAGGTCCTGGGCTGGTCAAGGGACGAAGCGATTGATGTCGTCATCACCACCGGCGGCACCGGCTTCACCGGCCGCGACGTGACGCCGGAAGCGCTGGAGCCGATCTTCGAAAAGCGCATGGACGGCTTTTCCGAAGTGTTCCACCGCATCTCCTACGACAAGATCGGCACTTCGACGATCCAGAGCCGGGCAACCGGCGGCGTCGTCAACGCCACCTTCGTTTTCGTGCTGCCGGGCTCGCCCGGCGCCTGCAAGGACGCCTGGGACGGCATCTTGAAGCCGCAGCTCGACTATCGGCACATGCCCTGCAACTTCGTCGAGATCATGCCGCGGCTGGACGAGCATTTGCGGCGCGGCTGAGACGAACCGAAGTATCAGCCAAGCGACCTCGGTTTAGCGAATGACCGGCTCGCCGTGAAAACGCCGGCGCGACGGCGGCGACACGCCGAAGCCAACCTCCATCATCAGCCGCGGCGTGAGCGTCGGCACGGTGCCCATATGGAAGCCGAACGGATCCTCGACAAAGCCGAGGCCGGCCGGCCCGGTCAGCGTGACCGGGCTCTGCTCGCCGTAGACGCCCAGCACCTCTTCCGCCGAATGGCCGACCAGCAGCGTCAGCTGATGCTTCAGGATGCGGCGGTTATGGGAGCCGCGGACATAGACATGCGGCCCAGTGTCGGCGTCGACCGGCACCAGGTAGAAAAAGAACTTCAGCATGCGCCAGTCGTCGAGGTCGAAATGGTATTTGCCGAGCGAGGCCATGTTCTTGTCGGCGTCCGAGACGCCACCGGTCGGAAAGCTCCACCAGACGCGGGTGGTGATCAGCTTGGCCTGGCTGCCGAGATAGTGCGCTGCGATATCGAGAAGCAGCGGATCGCGCTGCACGGCGACCGCAGCGTTGCAGTCGAGGACCCGTTCGAAATAGTGACCGCTGAGCAGCGGGCGGCCGAAATGCTTTTCGGCATCGGCGTGTTTTTCGGGCAGGAATTCCAGCCGACGGTCGAAATTGCCGAAGCATGGCGTGCGCTCGGCGAAGCGGACAATCTCCTCATGGATGGCGGCCGGCAGCATCAGGCCCGAATAGAGCCCCTCCGTCCGCAGCGCGCCGACGACGGCATCGCGATCGACGCCGGCGAACATCGTTTCACCGACATTGCGCGCCGGCGGAACGGGCTTTGCACCGCGCCAGTGCAGGCGCCGCGCCGGCATGGTGCGGGCCAGCATGAACATCGGCAGCCATGCCGGATTCTCGCGAAGGTCGGAAAGATAGGTCGGGATGCGGGCGGCGATGCGGCGCAGCGTGCCGCCGTTTCGTGCGATCGCCTCGAGGCTTGCAGCGCCGGACTTGTCAGGGCTTGAAAGGGTCATCGGGGTCCTCAAAATGTCGAGGGAACAGCATCGACGTTAGTCGTCGCCGCTCCGGCACACCCCAAACCCTATTCGCCCATATCGCCGGGAATGGTAACCCCCGGCCAGATTTTGTGCAATGCACAATAAACGACGACCCGCCAGAAAATGTGCTTGGGCGGAGTTCCCATAACCGGGACGGTAAGCCGTCACTTCCGCGGCGCGACCCAGATCTCGGCGTGGAGCCTCCTGGTCGCCAGGCCGCGGGCGATCGCTTCGGCGCTGCGGGCGTTCTTCGACAGCGCCGCGGCCTGACGCTTGCTGATCACCAAGCCTTCGGCGAGAGCGCGATTTCCGGCAAAGACGCGCGACAGGAACGGCGTGCGGCTGCCGCGTGCCCGCGAGAACCGCGCCGCCATGGTTTGCCTGGCGGTATGGGCGACGACCTCGTCGATCCAGCCCTCTCCCAGCCGCGCGCCCGGTTCCAGCAAGAGCAGCCAGTCGCCCTTGGCCTGCCTGATGCCGGCGGCGATGCCGCCGCTGACATAGTGGCAGCCGGCATGTTCGGCGACGCGGTGCGTCTGATCGGTCGAGCCGGTGTCGCAGACGAGAACGTCGCGCACCACGCCTTCGACCGCGCCGCCGATCAGCGAGGCGAGCGTGCGGGCAAGGCCCTCCTCGTCATTCAGGGTTTCGATCAGGACGCTGAGCATGTTTAGCCGAATAGCGGAAAGCGGCGGGCAGCGCCAGTTTTTGCGGCGCACCGCGAGAAAGTTCTTGCTTTGTTCTCATCGATACGATAGGAATACATTCATGAGCAGAGCGATTCGACAGCGGGCGGACAGTCCCTGGGAAAGGGCCAAGATGGAACAGATCGTGCGTGCCGATATTGCAGCCTTCGGCGCTGGCAGGGCCGAAATGGCGAATGCGATGATCGAGCAGAGCGGCATGCGTGTCCGTCCGGACCGCAATCGCGGCAGGTCGGCGGGCATCAATCCGTCCGGCCGTTTCGAGCCGGTCAGCCGGCATGTGTTCGACGATGGATGGAATTCGCTGGAGGAGCTGCCGCCGTTCAAGACCGAGGTACAGGTCGAGAAGCCGCGCACCATCATCACGCGCAACGAATCGCCCGACATCTCCTTCGATCGCTCGATCAATCCCTATCGCGGCTGCGAACATGGCTGCGTCTATTGTTTCGCGCGGCCGACGCACAGCTTCATGGGCCTGTCGCCGGGGCTGGATTTCGAATCGAAGCTGTTTGCCAAGCCGGATGCGGCGCGGCTGCTCGACAAGGAATTGTCCAGGGATAATTACCAGCCGCGCACCATCGCCATCGGCACCAATACCGATCCTTATCAGCCGATCGAGAAGCAATACCGGATCATGCGCGAGATCCTCGAAGTGCTGGAGGCGCGCGGCCATCCGGTCGGCATCGTCACCAAGTCGGCGCTGGTGACGCGTGACATCGACATTCTGTCACGCATGGCCGAACGCGGGCTGGCCAAGGTGGCATTGTCGGTGACGACATTGGACAGGATGCTGGCCAGAACGATGGAGCCGCGAGCGTCGACGCCGACCAAGCGGCTGGAGGCGATCAGGCAGCTTTCGGACGCCGGCATTCCGGCCTCGGTGATGGTCGCGCCGATCATCCCCGGACTGACCGACCCGGAGATGGAGCGCATCCTCGATTCGGCGCAGGCAGCGGGCGCGCGCGAGGCCGGCTATGTGCTGCTGCGCTTGCCGCTGGAGGTCGCGCCGATCTTCAAGGACTGGCTGCTGCGCCATTATCCCGATCGCTATCGCCACGTCATGTCGCTGATCCGTTCGATGCGCGACGGCAAGGACTACGATTCGGAATGGGGCAAGCGCATGAAAGGCTCCGGTCCCTATGCCTGGCAGATCGGCCGGCGTTTCGAGATCGCTGCCAAACGGCTCGGCCTCAACGCCGAGCGGCGCTCGCTCAGGACCGACCAGTTCGTCCCCGCCGCCAAGGCTACCGAGCAGCTGATGCTGCTGTGACAAAGCGTCTCGCGCCAGCCGGTTGAAACGGCCGGCAACGGGCAAAAAATCCCGTCCGGCCTGTCCTGTCCCCGGGCTTGCAGACGGTAGCCCCCTCCTGGTCCGGTGCCCCGCCCGACCCGGAGGGGACTTGCGGAGAATCGGAGCCGATGCGAACCTCGCCGCACCATGGCTCGCCCGCGTTCCGATTCTCCGCTTCTCTTCGAAATCGTCGAGAAACCCGACTTCTCGTTCGAGACGAGGGCGATGGCCGAAGGCCTTTGGCCGGTGGCGGGGATGGACGAGGCCGGCCGCGGCCCGCTCGCCGGGCCGGTGGTGGCGGCAGCGGTGGTGCTCGATCCCGCCAACATCCCCGACGGCCTCGACGATTCCAAGCGGCTGACGCATTTGCAGCGTGAGGCGCTGTTCCTGAAAATCCTCGGCTCCGCGCTCGCCGTATCGATGGCCTCGGTCAGCGCCGAAGGCATCGATGCCTCCAACATCCTCAAGGCCAGCCTGGAGGCGATGCGCCGTGCCGTGGCCGGCCTGTCAATCCGGCCGAAGCTGGCACTGGCCGACGGCCGCGACGTGCCGCCCGGCCTGCCCTGCGAGGGCAAAGCACTGATCAAGGGCGACCAGCGCTCGCAGTCGATCGCCGCAGCCTCGATCGTCGCCAAGGTGATGCGCGACCGCATGATGTGCGGCTGCGGCAGCCATCATGCGCGTTACGGCTTCGAACTGCATATGGGCTACGCCACTGTCCGCCATCGCACGGCGATCGATCTGCACGGGCCAGTGGCACGGCTGCACCGCGCCTCCTTCGCGCCGTTCCGGTTCGGCGGCACCGAGGTGCTGGAGGAAGAGGGTTTTTCGGGTTTGGATTGAGCGATTCGGCAAGGTGTGATCTCGCCCCTCGAGGGGGAGATGTCGCCAAAGGCGACAGAGGGGGTCGGTACGTTCTGGCGCGACGCCATGCGGGACGAAAGAGAAGGCTGGCGCTTCACGCGCGGCGACCCCCTCTGGCCTGCCGGCCATCTCCCCCTCGAGGGGGGAGATTACGCGCTCAGTCGCTTTCGCCAACAAAAAAGCCGCCAGGTTTCCCGGGCGGCTTCGATGACTTGTTCATGCAGCCGTTCAGTTCAGCTTCGACTTCAAATCCTGCAGCGAGGCGTTGAACAGGTCGGCGCCGGCCTTGGCGTCGATCTTGCCGGCCAGCAGCGCCCGCGCGGCTTCGACCGCGATGTCGACAGCGCTGGCACGCACTTCGCCGATCGCTTCGCGCTCGGCCTGGCCGATCTTCTGCTCGGCCAAGGCGGTGCGCCGAGCGACATAATCCTCGGTCTTCTTGTGCGCCTCGGCGGCAAGCATGTCGGCTTCGCGCTTGGCGGCGGCGACGATGGCCGCGGCCTCCTGCTCGGCTTCCTTGCGCTTGCGCTGGTATTGGCCAAGCAGCTGCTGGGCTTCTTCGCGCAACCGGCGCGCTTCCTCGAGCTCGGAGCTGATCTTGTCGGCACGCGCATCAAGCGCCTTGGCGATCATGCCCGGCACCTTGATGTAGATGGCGATGCCGAGGAAGATTACGAGGGCAACAGTTGCCCAAAGCGTCGCGAGAGATGTGGCGTCCATGATGCGCTCCTCACCCGGCCACGGATTTGACCGCGGCCGCGATTTCGGCCTTGCTGGCCTTGCCGCCGACAAGCGCCTCGACGATGGCCGAAGCGGTGTCCTCGGCGATCGTGCCGACTTCCTTCATGGCATTGGCCTTGATGGAAGATATACGCGCCTCGGCCTCGCCAAGCTTCTGGTCAAGCGCTGCCTCGATCGTCTTGCGGGCAGCCTCGGCTTCCGCCTTGGCCGCATCGTTGGCCTGCTGGCCGATCGCATTGGCCTTGCCCTTGGCTTCCGCCAATTCCTGCTCATAGGCGGCAACGGCGGCATCGGCCTCGCTTTTCAGCCGGGCAGCATGGTCGAGATCCTGGGTAATGCGGTCGTTGCGCACGTCGATGATGCCGCCAACGCGCGGCATCACCACCCGTTTCAAGAAGAGATAAAACAGCCCGAAGGTGATTGCCAGCCATAGAAGCTGCGAGGGGTACGTCGCCGGATTGAATGGCGGGAACGTGCCGTGCGCCTCGGCAGGCACGCCGGTGCTAGCGCTGCCGCCTTCGACGGCGGGCGCGGACTCTTGCGCAAAGGCAGATGTCACGAACATGGACTATCCCCGAAATTCAGGCCCGCCGCAGGATCGCGGCCGACCTGTTCAATTCTTCCCAATGTTCAGCCGAACAAGCATTCAGCCGAACAAAGCGAGAAGCGCGATGAGAAGCGAGAAAATACCCAGCGCTTCGGTCACGGCGAAGCCGAAGATCAGGCGGCCGAACTGGCCGTCGGCTGCCGACGGGTTGCGCAGCGCGCCCGCCAGATAGCTGCCGAAAATGTTGCCGAGGCCAATGCCCGCGCCGCCCATGCCGAGGCATGCGATGCCGGCACCGATGTACTTTGCTGCTTCTGCGTCCATTTGTTCAACTCCTTTGGATCTAAAATTCCGTTGCAAAATCGATCCGGCGGCAATGCCGGAAACCTTGTCAGTGCCCGGGATGCAGGGCGTCGTTGAGATACATGCAGGTCAGCACCGCAAAGACGTAGGCCTGCAGGAACGCGACCAGCAGCTCCAGCGCCGTCAGCGCCACGGCCATCGCCAGCGGCAGAACCGAACCAGCCACGCCGACCGCGCCGAGCGCGCTCAGGCTGACGACAAACCCCGAGAACACCTTCAGCGTGATGTGACCGGCGAGCATGTTGGCGAACAGACGAACCGACAGGCTGACCGGACGCGAGACGAAGGAAATCACCTCGATCAGCACCACCAGCGGCAGCAGGTAGACCGGCACGCCATGCGGGACGAACAGCTTCAGGAAGCCAAGGCCGTGCTTGGTGAAGCCGTAGACGAGGACCGTTCCGATCACCAGCGCAGCGAGGCCGAAAGTGACGATGATGTGGCTGGTGATGGTGAAGAAATACGGGAACAGGCCAAGCAGGTTGGCGACAAGCACGAACATAAACAGCGAGAACACGAAGGGGAAGAACTTCATGCCTTGCGTGCCCGCGGCGTCCCTCAGCATATTGCCGACAAATTCATAGGCCATTTCCGAGACCGACTGAAGGCGGCCCGGAACCAGGCTGCGGCTCGACGTGCTGAGGTAGAGAAACGCCGATGCGACAGCGACCGTCGCAAGCATGAACAGAGCCGAATTGGTGAAGGACAGGTCGTAGCCGCCGATGTGAATCGGAATGATCGGATGGATCTGGAACTGGTGGATCGGATCGACCTTGTCAGCAGCCACTTTAAATCCCCATCAAAGCCGCAGACGGCTTCAGCATTCTGTTCAATGCGCCGGCATGCGGCGCCTCAATTCATTCTTTCGGATCGCGCGGTTTGTCGCCCGTTCCGAATTCCGACACAAGCCCGGCTGAACGCAGGACGTTGAGCACGCCGGCGACAAAACCCAGCAGCAGCCCGACTATCAGACCCCATGGCGATGTCCCCGCCACGCGATCGATAAACCAGCCGAGAGCCGCACCGACCACTATCCCGGCGATGAACTCGCTGGACAGCTTGAGCGCCTGGCCGTACCCGGCCACACTGCCCGTTTTCCCGTCGTCTTTCCCCTCGAGCCGGTCCGGCCGCCTTGTCGCAAGCGATGCTTCAAGGTCGCGCCGGCGGCGCTCAAGATCGTCGTCGCGGATGTCGGCTTCATGCTGCTTGCCGCGGCCGGTATTGCCGGTTCCGTCTGGCCCATTCTTGTCGGCCACGCAACCCCCCCTGCCCGGTCAGACCGTCACCGTCCGTCCGCTTCTTAAAGTCGCCGGCAACATAGTTAGAGGGTCAGCGCCCGTCAAGCCACGGGCGGACGTTCAAGCTCAAGTATTTTTCCGTTATAAATCAGCTACTTGCCTGGGTGCGACATCGTGCCCGACACAGTCTCCGGCGGGCCGTGGCCGAATCCCCGCGGCGATGCGTCTTCGATCGGCCGCTCTCGCGGGAAAGATGCAAGGGCCGCCCGAGCGCTCAGCTCCAGCCGCCGCCATAGGTGCGGTAGAAGATGTGCAGGCCGATCCTGGTCATTTTCTGCATTGTCCGCGCCCAGCCCGGATGGACGTAGTTGGCGTAGTAATGGGTCGACGAGCCGACTTCGGGAATGAAGATCTTGCCGGCTGTGACGGCCATGGCGACATCCTGTGCGGTCTGGTAGGCGGCGGCGTTGTCGATGCGCTTCTTCCGGCCGTCGCAGGCAAAGGAAAACTGGCAGCGGTTGAACCAGTTGTCGTTCTGGTAGACGACGCCGCAGATCGAGTTCGGATAGGCCGGGTTGCGGACGCGGTTGAGGATGACCTGGGCGACGGCGGCCTGGCCGCGCACGGATTCGCCGCGCGCTTCGAAATAGATGCCGTTGGCGAGACAGGCCTGCTCCTGCTTGGAAAAAACGCTCGCCGGCAGCGGCGTCTGCATCCAGGAATGGTCGCCCTTGCTCAGCGGCGGAATGAAGCGGCCGTCGTTCGGGTCCTCGTCCTGCAGCAAGGCCTCGAAGGGCGACGCCTGTGCATAATCGGGAGCGGACGAGGCGTAGGCGGTCGCCAGCACGTCCGGATGATCATTGTTGACCAGCGCGGCAAGCATCGCCGGTACGCCGGGATCCGGCTTCTTGTCGATGCGCGTGTGGAAGGCGGCGGCGATCTGGATTTCCTTGCCTTTGATCTCGGGCTTGGCGAAAGCCATCCTCAGGCCGCTGTCCATGCTTGGGCGGAGCAGCGAAGAGGTGCGCTCGAAGATCGAGCCGGCATTGAAGTTCTTCGGCGGCGAGACGGGCGAGACCTGGATGATGCGGCCCTTCTTGTCGGCACGCGTGATGCGGTTCTCGTCCGGCGTCGTGCCGGCGATGCCGCCCTTGCCGCGAAACGAAACGGCGCCGATGCCGGGCAACTGGACACCGGACCCGGAGAGCGAGCCGGTGCTGCTGGAATCGAGGAAGGGCATTTCGGCTGCGTGAACGGAGCCGGCGACGGATTTCTCGACATAGGCGTTCCAGCGGACGCTCGGCGCCTCCAGGCCGGAGACGAGGCTGGTCATGTCCTGATAGGCAGCGACCGTCGGAAAGCCGATCCAGATGCCAAGGCCAATAACGAGGGGAGACAGGAAGGAACGCTTTTTCTCACCGGCGGCGGCGACAAGCCGCGTCAAAACACGTCGATGCACGGAACTCTCCAGAAACGCGACGGACCCCACTGGAGAGCTACAATGATGCATTAACCTTGATGGGGCGTTAACAGCTTAGAACGTTGTTTTCCCATCTCGTGTCGAAGTCAGGCGCTTTTGCGGCTATCCGTTGGCGGAAGAAAGATCGGCCACGCGATCAGCGCGCAAATAGCCGCACCCAGCCAGACGCCTGCCCACGAGCAGAGCACGAGAAGCCCGGGAATGGCGATCGGCACCAGAAAGAAGGCGATGAAGACCAGACCGTTGGCAAGGCCGAGCGCCGTTCCGGCCTGGCTGGCGCCGGCCAGCGTCGCAAGCTCGGTGTAGGCGACGCCATGCCAGGAGGAGACGCAGATGCCGGCCACGACCAGCATCGCGACGATCGCCGGCGACAGCATCGGCGCTTGGCCTGACAAGAATTGGGCCGCCAACAAGACGAGCGCGGCAAGCACGGTGAAGGCGGCCACGCTCAGCATGCTGCACAGACGCAGGAACGACCGGCGGTTGCCGTGACGGTCGGTGTAGCGGCCGCTCCAGACGCGCATGACCATGGCGCCGACCTGGACGGCAGCCAGGCTGGCGCTGATCACGGCTGTTCCCATGCCGGCGAAATCATGCAGGAACACGGAAGCAAAGGTGAGCACCGCAACCTGCGGAAAGCAAAGCAGGCCAATGGCTGTCGCGATGCGCCAGACGGCCGGGTTGCGCAGCGGCGCGGGGCCGGCCGGCTTTGCCGCGCTGCTCGAACGGGCGTCGTCATGCGCCGGCGGCTGATGCAGCCAGCGCCAGGCGAGCGAGGTCGAGACCGCGGAGGCAGCCGCCAGCAGTCCGAAGACCGCCGTGAAGCCATGGGCCGAAGCGAGCGACGGCAGCACCAGCGCGCCAAGCCCGCCGCCAAGCGGCACCGCCGTCTGCCTGATGCTCATGGCAAAGCCGCGCTCGCCTTCGCCGAACCAGGCCATGATCGCGCGGCCGCTGGAGCCGTTGACGCTGCCGCCGAGCAATCCGGTGACCAGCAGGGCAGCGGCGAGAAGCGCGATGCCGGGAATATGGGCCGGTGACGGCACGACCAGCGCGGCCATGACAAGCAGCCAGACCGCGGTTGCGCCGAGCCCCGTCAGCAGCACGCGGCGGTCGCCCCAGCGATCGGTCAGCAGCCCCCACGGCAATTCGCTCAGCGCCACACCCAGGCCGAGAAGGCCAAGCGCCAGGCCGAGTTCGCCGTTGGAGAGATGATAGCCCGAGCGCAGGAACACCGCCGTCGCCGGAATGCCGGAGAAGGTCGCGGAGAAGCAGGCATTGGCGGCGACGCCGATGCCCAGCACCTTCCAGCGATGACTGGCTCGAAGTGCCGCCGCTTCTGACGGGGCGGCAACGGCGGCCGGGCGAAGCGGTTTGCAATCTGCTCGTGTGGCGACAGCGGACATGGTTCAGCTCCTGCATGGGTCGGCTGTATTCGGTCTTGACGCGCTCTCTCTACCGCCATAGCTTCGTACTGAATATCAGGAAGTTTTTGACGTAATGTCCCGAATATCAGGATTATTGGCATGCGACGCGTGACATTCGATCTCGACGTTCTGCGCAGCTTCGTTACCGGCATGGAGCTGGGCAGCTTCGCCAAGGCCGCCGACCGGCTCGGCCGCTCGACCTCGGCAATCAGTGCGCAATTGAAGAGGCTGGAGGAGCAGGCGGCGACGCCGATCTTCCGCAAATCTGGACGTGGCCTGGCGCTGACGGACGCGGGCGAGACCATGCTCGGCTACGCGAGGCGGCTGATCGAGCTCAATGACGAGGCCGCCTCCGCCATCCACGATGTCGAGCTGGAGGGTTGGGTGCGGCTTGGGCTACAGGAGGATTTCGGCGAGGCGGTGCTGCCGGAGGTGCTCGGGCGCTTCGCCCGCGCCCATCCCAAGGTCAAGATCGAGGCCAGGATCGCACGCAGCCATGAGCTTGCCGAACGGGTCATTTCGGGCAGCCTCGATATCGCGCTTGCCTGGCACAATGGCGCGACGCTGCCCTACAGCCGGCATGTCGCCGACGTCCAGATGCGCTGGATCGGCCCGGCAAAACAGATCGAGACCAGCCTGCGCGATGGCGAGGCGTTGCCGCTGGTGGCGCTCGAAGCGCCGTGCCTGCTGCGCAGCGTGGCGACCGAAACGCTCGACCGCGCCGGACTGGCATGGCGGATGGCCTTCTCCAGCCCGAGCCTTGGCGGCATCTGGGCAGCCGTCGCCGCCGGGCTCGGACTGACGATCCGCACCGATATCGGCCTGCCGGCCAGCGTCAGGGCGATGACGCCTGAGATCGCCGGGCTGCCCGCCTTGCCCAAGATGGCGCTGTTCCTGCATCGCAAGGAGGCCGAGCCCGACGCGGTCGCGGCGCGGCTTGGCGACATCCTGCTGCAGGCAGCGCTGGAAGCCTTGCCGCAGACGCAACCGGCGCCCGTTCTGCGCAACGTAGCGTAAAGGCAGAGGCTCAGTGGCGCTTCTTTGCCTTGCCGGCGAAAGGATTGTCCGAGGTGCGCAAGGCGATGCGGATCGGCACGCCGGGCATGTCGAAAGCCTCGCGCAGGCTGTTCGAGAGATAGCGGACGTAGGATTGCGGCATCGCATCCGGCCGTGAGCAGGAGACGACGAAGCCCGGCGGCCGCGTCTTGGCCTGCGTGACATATTTGATCTTCAGCCGACGCCCGGCGACAGCGGGCGGCGGATGATGCGCCAGGATGCCTTCCAGCCAGCGGTTGAGCTTGCCGGTCGACACACGGCTGTTCCAAACTCGATGCGTCCGGATGACGGCATCCATCAGCTTGTCGAGGCCACGCCCGGTCTCGGCCGACACCGGCACCGCCTGCATGCCGCGCGCCTGCGGCAGCAGCCGCTCGGTTTTTTCGCGCAGCTCGGCCAGCAACTCCTGGGGATGATCGACAAGGTCCCATTTGTTGAAGGCGATCACCGGGGCACGGCCTTCGCGGATGATCAGGTCGGCGATCTGCAGATCCTGCTTCTCGAAGGGAATGGTGGCGTCGAGCACGATGATGACGATCTCGGCAAAGCGGATGGCGCGCAAGCCGTCCTGCACCGACATCACTTCGAGCTTTTCGTGGATCCTGGCCTTGCGGCGCATGCCGGCGGTGTCGAACAGTTTTAAGCGGCGGCCATGCCAGTCCCAGTCGACGGAGATGGAGTCGCGGGTGATGCCGGCCTCAGGACCGGTCAACAGCCGCTCCTCGCCGATCAGCGCGTTGATCAGCGTCGACTTGCCGGCGTTGGGGCGGCCGACGACGGCGATGCGCATCGGCTTGGTGTCGTCATAGCTCGGCTCGGCGTCCGGGTCGGTGATGTCCTCGCCGATCAGCACCTCGCTGGCGGCGACCTCATCCTCGCCGGCCTCTTCGTCCTCGCCGAAGGCGCGCGCCTCGCCAAGTGCCGCGATCACCGCGTCGCGCAAATCGGGCAGGCCCTGGCCGTGTTCGGCCGAGACCGGGATCGGTTCGCCAAGGCCGAGCTCCCAGGCCTCCAGCATGCCGCCCTGGGCGCCACGCGCCTCGGCCTTGTTGGCAACGACGACAACCGGCTTGCCGGACTTGCGCACGATCTCGGCGAACGTCTTGTCGTCGGGCATCAGCCCGGACTTGGCATCGATCGTAAAAAAGATCAGGTCGGCCTCGCGGATGGCGATCTCGGTCTGGGCGCGCATGCGGCCGGGCAGCGTCGAGGCGGCCGCATCCTCGAAGCCGGCGGTGTCGATGACGTCGAAATGCAGATCGTAGAGTTTTGCGGCATGGACGCGGCGATCGCGAGTGACGCCGGGGGTATCATCGACAAGCGCCAGCTTCCTTCCCACCAGCCGATTGAAAAGGGTCGATTTGCCGACGTTAGGCCGGCCGATGATGGCGACTTTGAAGGTCATGGACTATCACGACACGCCGCCCGAGCCGCGGATCAGCTCGGACATCAATGTCGCCCGCTCGCGCGTGTTGCGCGGGGCGCCGTCATCCGCGGCGATCTGGTCGAACAGCTTCAATGCATCCGCCGCCTTGCCTTCCTTCCAGGCGGCAAGGCCAAGCGCCTCGCGCGCCGTATGGCGCAGCGTGTTGGTGTCGGCGGTGAGCGCCTCGACGCGGCTGGAGACATCGGCGAAAGAGCCGCGGTCGACCAGAAGTAGCGCTGCCCTGAGACGCGCCATGTCGCGAATGCCGGAGGGGATCTTGGTGTCGGCGGCGACCTCGTCGAAATCCTTGACGGCGGCGTCGACGTCGCCCTTGTCCGCCTTGACGGTTGCCGCGCGCATGCGGGCGAGCAGCGGATAGGCGCCGTAGCCGTCCTTCTCCAACGCCTCCAGAGCGGCAAGCGCCTCGTCGTTCTTGCCGTCATTGGCAAGCTTCAGCGCCTGCGAGAAGGCATCGCCGGAGCGGTTGGCGCGGGTCTCGTCCCAATAGCGGTAGCCAACGACAGCGGCAGTGCCGAGCACCACCAGCACGGCCAGCACAAGCAAGGCGGGACCGAAACGGTCCCACAGCGCATGCGCCTGGTCGCGACGAATCTCTTCGTTGACTTCGCGGATAAAACTGTCGTCCGACATGGATCAAAACCATTTCCTGCCCCGGGCGGGGCGGTTGATGAGCCCGCGTTTTAGCGAAATTTTGCCGGCATGGAAGGGGTTCGGCAGGAAAATCGCCTATTCACGAGGCAGTCGCCGCCAACGGCGGCCGACAGGTCGATCGTACCCGTGCCATATTTCACCGGTAGGCGTCGCTTCTACATTCCCTAAATCAAGTCAGATGCCTTTGCCCCGTTTGTCCCGCGTTATTGCGTTTTCCATTGCCGTGTTTGCTGCCGGCGCGGCTTTTGCCGACCCGCCGGCGCCGCCGGCAAAACCGAAGCAGATCGTCATCATCTCATTCGACAGCGCCCGCGACATTTCGCAGTGGCAGCGCAGCCGGGCGCTGGCCGCACGCACGGGTGCGCATTTCACCTATTTCGTCTCCTGCGTATTCCTGCTGTCGCTCGAGACGCGCAAGGAATACACCGCGCCCGGCAAGACAGAAGGCAAATCGAACATCGGCTTTGCCGCCTCCAAACAGGAAGTCGCCGACCGGCTCGAGCAGATCAACCTCGCCGCCTCGGAAGGCCACGATATCGGCAGCCATGGCTGCGGCCATTTCGACGGCAAGGACTGGAGCAAGGCCGACTGGCTGAGCGAGTTCGGCTCGTTCAAGCATATTCTCCAAAACGCCTATTCGATCAACGGCATTGCTCCTGAACCGAAGGGCTGGCGCGATTTTACCCGCAAGTCGGTGGTCGGGTTTCGCGCGCCTTATCTGTCGGCAAACAAGGCGCTCTACGAGGCGCTGCCCGCGGCCGGTTTCCTGCTCGACGCAAGCGGCGTTTCGCGTGGGCCGGTTGAGCCACCGACCGTCAACGGCATCACGCGCTTTTCGCTGCCGCAGATCCCGGAAGGGCCGAGCTCAAGGCGGGTGATCGCCATGGATTACAATCTCTATGTCAGACATTCCGGCGGCTTCGAGCGGCCGAGCATGGCGGAAGAGTTCGCTGACCGGACCTATAACGCGTTCCGCGCCGCCTTCGATGCGCAATACCAGGGCAAGCGCATTCCGCTTGAGCTCGGCTTCCACTTCACGCTGATGAATGACGGCGCCTACTGGAACGCGCTGGAACGCTTTGCCGGCGAGGTCTGCATCAAAGCGGACGTCGAGTGCATCAGTTTTCACGATTATGTTTCGCGGCGAGGCGAAAGGCAGGCGGCGGTGGGCGGCTGAGCCGCAAGCGCCCGCCGCCCGATACTTTTTAGCTTACCGGCTGATCCTCAGGGCGCAAGCCGGCTTGCTCACGTTCGAGATAACGCTGGTCGATTTCGGGCAGTGGCTCGCCCTCGAGCGTCGCCTCGAAGGCGCGCAGGCGCTTGTAGATCGAGATCAGTTCCACGACCGTCGGCCAGGCATTGACCAGATACTGAAATGAAGATCGGACCTGCTCAAAGGAGTTGAGAATCTGGTTCAGAGCGCCGAGCTTGATCTTTCCCGCGACCATCGTAGGAACAAGAACAATATATGGAAATATATTGTCGATCTGTAGATAGAATATTCTAGCGACGTTAAAATATAAGTAGTGGAAATATTTACGAAAATAGATGCTTCTTACGCTTCTAAAAAGGTCAGCGACAGTTGGCGGTTGGGCGCGATCTGCATCGTCCTCACCATAGACCAATTCTTTGCGGTAGGCTGCCTCGACACGTTGGGTGCGGAATTCGAGACCCGGCAGTTTGATTCCTACCGCAGCTAAGAAAGTAGTTCCGAAGGCCGACCAAAGGATTGCTACAACGACCAGGGAGTAAGGCACCGTGCCGACAATCGGCAGTTCCGTGACGTTTTCAGAGAGATGCAGCAGCACGGGAAGGAACGCTATCAGTGTCATGATGGACCCGACTAAGCTTACGCCCAGATCCTCCATCGTGCTGGAGAAGCGCATCGTGTCTTCTTGAACACGCTGGGACGCACCTTCGATGCGCCTCAATCTTTCCCAGTTGGTCATGTAGTATTCGTTCATTGCGGTGCGCCAACGAAATATCCAATGACTTACAAAAAACCGGTTGAGGGCGCCAACGGTCACAGCCAGAAGCGCAATCCACATGATTGTCAGCAGTTGGATATAGAAGTCCCACGGCGTCGTAGAGTACGGTGTGCCTAAAGCCTTCTGAATAAGATCGTAGAAAGGGCCATACCAGTCATTGAAGGCGACATTTACCTGCACCTGGTAATAGATCACAAAGAGAATCAGTGAGGTGCCAAGAATCGACCAATTCCGCCATGGATGAGGTCGGTACCAGGCCCAAAAGCCGTAGAAGATGAGGACGACAGCCGCAAAATATATATAGAACCAGAGAAATGGCTTCGACCAAAAGAGCGACACGCCAATGATCTTGTCGACGCCGGCGGCCATCGGGGGCAGTCCAAACACTGCTCCAAGTTGCTCTCCTCCAAAAAACCAAAACAGAACGGCCGCGAGGCTCCAGACGGCGACCGAACTGAAGAACAGCTTCGGCTGCGGAAAAAACGATACGAACACTGTGGCGAAATCCTCGGTCGATGCGCAAATCAGCGGGGTTCAGCGGGCATAAAGTCACACATTAGTGGGAAAGAAAATGCCCGTGCCCGATGCCCGCAACCGAGCAAGACCATAATCATGGCGATTTTGGCGCAGCCGACCAGGCGATCGCGCCGGAAGCGAGCAGGACGGCGGCGGCCACGATCGAGGCAAGGAAAAAGTTGCCCGAGGCCTGCGCAAGCAGCCCGGCGACGATCGGGCCGATGATCTGGCCGAGGCCGAAGGCGGCCGTCATCACCGCCAGCATCCGGCGTGGTGCTTGCGGAGCAAGCTGCCTGCCGGCCTGCAGGCCAAGCGCGGTGATGGCTATGAAGGTGCCGCCGACAAGAAGGCCGCCGAGCAGCGGCCCGGTGCGCCCGCCCATGACGACACTGGCGCTGACGCCGACCACCTCGACCAGGCACCCCAGTGCGTAGGTGGCATAGAGCCCGATCCTGGCCGTAAGCTTCTGCCACAGCCAGACCGAGGGGAAACCGGCAAGGCCGGTGACCATCCAGACCACGGCCTCGAAGACGCGGCCGCCGCCGCCCTGGCGGACGATGGCGACCAGGAACGTTGCCGTGACGATGTAGCCGAAGCCGAACAGGCCGTAGGCGACGATGATCTTCACCAGCGACCGGTGCTTCGGCAAGGCCGGCTCGCTCCCGGTGGTGCTGTTCGCGGCCGAGGTGCCGCCGGCCAGCAAGGCGACGGCGGCAAAGCCGCAGGCAGAAATCACCGCCGACCACAGCCAGCCCGCCGCCCAGCCGGCATGTTCGGTGACGAGGAGCGCCAACAGCGCCGAGGATGCCGCGATGCCGAGGCCGACACCGCCGAAATACAGCGCCTGCAGGTCGTTTCGCCCGGCCGCGGCGAGATGACCGAAAACGATGCTGGTCATGAAGACCAGCACGAAGGCACTGGCGAGGCCGGCAAGAAAGCGGATGAGGAGAAAGCCGGGCATGGTGCCGCTCAGGCCCATCAGGCCGGCGAGGATCGCGGTGGCGGCAAGGCCGGCCAGCATCAGCTGGCGCTCGCGGCCTTGCGCCCAGCCGCCGGTGGCGGCAAGCGCGCCGACGAGGTAGCCGAGATAATTGGCCGATGCGATCCAGCCGGCATCGGCCGGCGACAGGCCGAGCTCTTCCATCATGCCGGGCAGGATCGGCGTATAGACGAAACGGCCGATGCCCATGGCGACGGCCAGGGCGATCATGCCGGCGATTGCCAGGCGCAAGGGCGAAGCGATGTTCATCGCGGTGCACCATAGGTGCGCCTGCCGGCGAGACAATCCGCCTTTTATTGGGCCAGAAGGGCTGCGCAGCCGCGTCGGCGGCCGGCTCACCTGAAGTGCCAGCAAGTCCTTGTTCAGCCGCAGCAGGTCCTTGGCGGGGCCGTCTCGAAGCGGGTACGACGCGCGGTCAGCCTGAACGGCATGTCGGCGAGTTCGCGCTCCGACATGGTGTCGAGCACCGGATGCGACAGCGGATCGGTCACCCAATTGATGGCCTCGCTGTCATGCCGGTGCGGCTGCGTTCCGATCGGGGAAAAGGCGCCGAGCCATGATAAAATCTTCATCGGATTTGCCTCCTCACTCTGCGTAACCCACTTAGAATCCGCCGTTCGTTAGCGTCTGGCAATTGAGATTTCCGCCGCTCCAGTTTAGAAAAACTGTATGGCTACTCTGAACCGCGTCCATCTCAACGGCTTGCGCGCTGTGGAAACCGTTGCCCGCCTGGGCTCGCTCGCGGCGGCGGCCGGCGAGCTCAACGTCTCGGTCAGCGCCGTCAGCCAGCAGATCAACCGGACAGAAAAGCAGCTCGGCCGGGCGCTGTTCGAACGAACGCCAGCTGGCCTGGTGGCGACCGAATTCGGCACCGTCTTTAGCGCGCGGCTCAGCGCAGGCTTCCGCGAACTCGCACAGGCGGTGGCGCTTGCCGATGAAAGCTCGGAGTGCACGCTGGTGGTTTCGGTGGCGCCGGCTTTCGCCTCGAAATGGCTGCTGCCGCGGCTGTCGCGGCATTTTGCCCGCCATCCGAACGTGCTCCTGCGCATCGATGCCTCGGTGCGGCTTGCCGATCTCGATCGTTCGGACATCGACGTCGCCATCCGGCTCGGCGACGGCAAATGGCCGGGCGGGCGGGCCGAATTGCTGCTGGCGCAGGAGGTGTTTCCGGTCTGTGCACCGGTGATCGCCAGCAAGCTGAAATCGATCGAAGACCTTGCTTTGACCTGTGCGATCACCGACGAAAGGTCGATGATCAGTTGGGAGAGCTGGTTCGAAGCCGCCGGGGTGGAGCCGGTCACCTTCATGAAAGGCGCGCGCTTCACCGATCCGATGCTGTGCCTGGAATCGGCGATTGCCGGTCACGGCGTCATGCTCGGCTGGCAGTTGCTGGCCGCCGACGCGCTGGCCGACGGCCGTCTCGTTGCGCCGTTCGGCATACGCGCCCAGAGCGGCCTCGGCTATTGGCTGATAACTTCGGCTAGCAAGAGCGAAAGTCGCAAAGTCAGGGATTTCAAGACCTGGATCCGCGAAGAGATCGAGGCGACGATGGCGCAGTTCAGATCGCTCGAGAGGGCCAGCTAGACCTGCCGGCGTCATCAGAGTGGAAAGGTCGGCAGCGCCGGTCTATGTAAGAAACAGTCCCCAATCACGGCAGGCAGGATCATGACCACACATTCGCGCGGCGTTTCCGCAAGCATCGACCCGGTGAAGCTCGACAGGCTGGCGGAGGTCGCCGTCAAGGTCGGGCTGCAATTGCAGCCGGGGCAGGATCTGGTGCTGACCTCGTCTATCGCCGCGCTGCCTCTGACGCGGCGGATCATCGAGCACGCCTACAAGGCAGGTGCCGGCCTGGTGACGCCGATCTTCAACGACGATGAGATCACTCTCGCGCGCTTCCGCTACGGCGCCGACGCCGGTTTCGACCGCGCCGCCGGCTGGCTCTACGAAGGCATGGCAAAAGCCTTCGCAAACAATGCGGCTAGGCTCGCCGTGCGCGGCGAGGATCCGTCGCTGCTTTCGGCGCAGGACCCGGCAAAGGTGGCGCGTGCCAACAAGGCGAATTCGATGGCCTACAAGCCGGCGCTGGAGAAGATCACCGGCTTCGACATCAACTGGAACATCGTCGCCTATCCCGATCAGGCCTGGGCCAAGCAGGTATTCCCGGACGACGCCGACGACGTCGCCGTGGCCAAGCTCGCCGAGGCTATCTTTGCCGCCTCGCGGGTGGATGTCGAAGACCCGATCGGCAATTGGACGGCGCACAATGCGGCGTTGAAGAGCCGCACCGAATGGCTGAACGGCCACAATTTCCACGCGCTGCATTTCACCGGCCCCGGCACCGACCTGACCGTCGGGCTGGCCGACGGCCACGAGTGGATGGGCGGCGCCTCGACCGCCAAGAACGGCATCACCTGCAACCCCAACATCCCGACCGAAGAGGTTTTCACCACACCGCATGCAAGGCGCGTCGAAGGCCATGTCACCAGCACCAAGCCGCTGTCCTATCAGGGTACCCTGATCGACGGCATTGCGGTGCGTTTCGAGGCGGGCCGCATTGTCGAGGCCAAGGCCACGAAAGGCGAGGATGTGCTGCAAAAGGTGCTCGATACCGACGAAGGCTCGCGCCGTCTCGGCGAGGTGGCGCTGGTGCCGCATTCCTCGCCGATCGCCAAGAGCGGGCTGCTGTTTTTCAACACGCTGTTCGACGAGAACGCCGCCTGCCACATCGCGCTCGGCCAGTGCTATTCGAAGTGCTTCGTCGACGGCGCCTCGCTCGGCCAGGACGAGATCGCGGCGCGCGGCGGCAACAAGAGTTTCATCCACATCGACTGGATGATCGGCTCGGACAAGATCGACATAGACGGCGTCCATAAGGACGGCAGCCGCGTGCCGGTGATGCGCAAGGGCGAGTGGGTTTAGGCCCGGGATCTCTAAGCGAAGACCAGCAAGCAGCGGCGCCTGCTGGCCCATGCGGAGTTGGCAATGGAGCTCGCGGTCAAGCGCATCTATGAGCAGCCGGCGCCCGATGACGGGCAGCGGGTGCTCGTCGACCGTATATGGCCTCGCGGCGTCCGCAAAGAGGACGCGGCGCTGACGGTCTGGCTGAAGGACATCGCGCCGAGCAATGGGTTGCGCAAATGGTTCGGTCATGAGCCGGCGCGCTGGGCGGAATTCCAGCGGCGATACCGCGATGAGCTCGACCGGAACGGCGAGGCGGTGACGGAACTACGTGCCTTGCTCCGTGAAGGCAAGGTGACGCTGCTCTACGGCGCCCATGACGAGGCGCACAACAATGCGGCGGCACTGGCGAGCTATTTACGTGGGATCAATTAGTCACGCCGCCGGGACAGCGCCCCCTCTGGCCTGCCGGCCATCTCCCCCACTTGGGGGGAGATCGGATGTCGCCGGCTTTCGCCAATCTCCAAGGTCGCAGTGGTGAGCGGAGCGCCGAAGCTGCCAATCTCCACCCTTGTTGGGGGAGATGTCCGGCAGGACAGAGGGGGACGCGACGGATCATGGCGGGTCGGTCCTATTTCCCACTCACCGCCTGCTGATAAACATCAGGCTTGAAGCCAACGAGAACCCTGTCGCCAAGTTCCAGCACCGGACGCTTGATCATCGTCGGTTTGGCCAGCATAAGCGCCTTGGCCTTGTTCTCGTCCAAGCCCAGTCTGTCCTCGTCCGACAGTTCACGGAACGTTGTGCTCGCCTTGTTGAGCAGGATTTCCCAGCCGACCTTGCCTGACCAGCCGTCCAGCCGATCCGCTTCAAGCCCGTCTGCCCTGTAGTCGTGAAAGCGATAGGCAACATCGTGGCTCGCCAGCCAGGAACGCGCCTTCTTGACCGTATCGCAATTGGTGATGCCGTACATGGTGATCGTCAAAACGGATCCTCGGACCGGTCGATTCTAGCGGCACCGTAAAACCGCGCCTCTCGGTTTTCCAGCGGCCTCGCCGGCCGTCGGCGATTTTCACGCTTGTCACGAGGACATGGGCTTTCACGACGGCTGGGGCACGGTGGCGGATCAGTTGGCCGACTATCTCATGACGATCTGAGGCGACCCTGCTTCGCACTCACATTGCGGCCACGAAGCCGTCGTGGCCGTTCAACCGAACGCCGGTGCCGAGGCACCAACGCTCGCAACAAACTTGACGTTGGCGTAATGCCAATGTTGAACGCTCAGGCGCCGTAGCCGATGATGCCCTTGATCTCGAGGAAATCGTGGATCGCCCAGTCGGCGTATTCGCGGCCGTTGCCGGACTGCTTGTAGCCGCCGAAGGGCGCGAACGTATCCCATTCCGGATAGTTGATCGACACCTGCCCGGCGCGCAGCCGGCTGGCAATCTTGCGGGCGTGGTCGATATCCCCGGACTGCACATAGGCAGCCAGGCCATAGACGGTGTCGTTGGCGATCTTCACCGCATCATCATCGTCATCGTAGGAGATGACCGACAGGACCGGCCCGAAAATCTCCTCCTTCTCGATGGTCATGCCAGGCCTGACGTGGCCGAAAACGGTCGGTCGCACATAATAGCCACGGTTGAGGTGTTCCGGCCGGCCGGGGCCGCCGGTGACCAGCGTCGCACCCTCGGCGATACCTGCCTCGATCAACCGCTGGATCTTGTCGAACTGGATGTTGCTGACCACCGGCCCGAGCTTGGTCTCCTCCGAGCGCGGGTCGCCGACCTTGTGCCGTTCGGCGGCCTTCCTGGCGATCGTCAGCGCCTCGTCGTGACGGGCGGCCGGCACCAGCATGCGAGTCGGCGCATCGCAAGACTGGCCGCTATTGCCGAAGCAGGCGTTGACACCCTTGCGCACCGCCGTCTCGAAGTCAGCGTCGGGCAGCACGATGTTGGCCGATTTGCCGCCGAGCTCCTGCGCGACGCGCTTTACCGTCTCGGCCGCCGTCTTGGCGACGATGATGCCGGCCCGGGTCGACCCGGTGAACGAGACCATGTCGACGTCGGGATGGCCAGCCATGACCTGGCCGACATCCGGACCAGTGCCATTCACCATATTGTAGACGCCCTTCGGCGTGCCGGCGGCGTCCATCACCTCGGAAAAGATGATGCCGCTGATCGGCGCGATTTCGGAAGGCTTTAAAACGACGGTGCAGCCGGCGGCGATGGCCGGCGCCACCTTGCAGACTATCTGGTTGAGCGGCCAGTTCCACGGTGTAATCAGCGCGCAGACGCCGATCGGCTCCTTGACCACCATGGTGGTGCCGCGCTTCTCGCTGAATTCGTAATCCTCCAGCGCCTTGATGGTAGCTTCCATGTGCGCCCTGCCCGCCCAGGCCTGCGCCTCGCGCGCCCACCTGATCGGCGCGCCCATTTCCTGGCTGACCGCCTGGGCGATGTCCTCGTAGCGCTCATTGTAGACGTCGAGGATACGCTTCAGCAGCTTCAGGCGCTCGGCCTTGGTCGTTTGCGAAAAGGCCGGGAATGCCGCCTTGGCTGCAGCCACGGCCTTGTCGACATCGGCTTTCGAGCCGACCGAGATTTTGGTGTAGGCCTCTTCAGTGGACGGATCGATCACATCCAGCGTTGCCGGAACCACCGGGCCGACCCATTTGCCGCCGATGAAAAAATTGAGATGATTGCTCATGGGTCGTGCTCCGGTTTTCTGGAAATGAGTGAGACTAGCTAGGCAGCATAGGGCAGTTGGCACCACGGCGCAGGCTGATATGCGCCACGTCGCCGACGCTGAATTGAAAACCCTCTGTCCGGCGCGGCGCGTCGATCACCACCTGTGTCCCCTGCCCCAACTCTGCATGAAGGCGCAAGGTGCGGCCGTGAAAGACGATGCTGTTCACCCGCACCGGTGCAGTACCGGCCGCCGCCTCGGTCGTGGCCAAAAGGTCCTCCGGACGCACGCCAATGGTGCGCACCGTGCCCTCGCCAGGCAGCTCGCCTTTATCCGAAATCGCTTCCAGCGGCAGAGCGCCGGCGATGAACCGCAAGCGCTCGCCGTCACGGCCGACAAAGCGCGACTGCAGAAGGTTCATGGTGCCGATGAAGCTGGCGACGAATTTGGTGGCGGGTCGATCGTAAAGGGTCGCCGGCGGCGCAATCTGCTCGATGCGGCCCTTGTTCATGACGACGATGCGGTCTGAGATCGACAGCGCCTCGGTCTGGTCGTGCGTGACCATGACGAAAGTGGTGCCAAGCCGCGACTGCAGCCGCTTCAGTTCGACCTGCATCTGCTCGCGCAGATGCGCGTCGAGCGCCGACAGCGGCTCGTCGAGCAGCAGCACACGCGGCTCGCAGACGATGGCGCGGGCAAGCGCGACGCGCTGGCGCTGGCCACCCGACAATTCGGACACGCGGGCGCCGAGCTTCTCGGCAAGGCCGACCATGTCGAGCGCTGCGCCGACGCGCTTTGCCTGTTCGGCACCGGAGAGCTTGCGCAGCGACAGGCCGAAGCCGACATTTTCGGCAACGTTCATGTGTGGGAACAGCGCGTAGTCCTGGAACACGGTATTGACGGGACGGCCGAAGGGCCTGAGCGCTGTGATGTCGCGGCCTTCGAGCAGGACCCTGCCGTTCGACGGGCTCTCGAAGCCGGCGATGACCCGCAGGCTGGTGGTCTTGCCGCAGCCGGACGGTCCGAGCAGGGTCAGGAACTCGCCGCGCGAAATATCGAGATCGACGGCGTCGAGCCCGATGATGCCGCCGGGGAAAATCTTGGAGACCTTGTCCAGCCGGACGAGCGGATCAGGCGCCATCGCGAACCTCGGACGGTTTGGTGGTGTTGACCCACAGAATCTGGCAGCGCTCGCTGCCCGGATTGCGGAAGGCATGCAGCAACGTGCTCTTGAAGGCGAAGCTGTCGCCGGCCTTCAGCCCGTATCTGGTCGAATCGACCACCAGCTCGACCTCGCCCGACAGGACGAAGCCGAATTCATGGCCGGCATGGGCGTAAGCTTCGGCGGTGCCGCCACCGGCGTCAACGGTCACCAGCATGCCGGTCAGCGTGGCGGCCGGCGGCGACAGCAGCGCCTTGGCGATGCCTTCCGACTTGACCGGGATCTGACGCCGGCTGTTGGCGCGCACGCAATAAAGATCGTTGCCGACATCATTGCCGTCGGCGATCAGCGCCGACGGCTCTATATCGAGGGCGGCCGCAAGCGGCCAGATCACGCGGACCCGCAATGACGACATGCCGCGCTCGATCTGGCTTAGCGCACCTATCGAGACACCGGCTTTGGCGGCAAGTTCGGCCAGCGAGAGATTGCGCTCCAGCCTGAGCGCCCGCACGCGCCGGCCGACCCTGACGTCGGCGTCGTCCTTCGGCTTCTCAGCCGCTTCGTCCAGCATGTCCATTCGTTCGTCCTTGTTTGGTTAGGTTTTCCCTTCTCCCCTTGTGGGAGAAGGTGGATCGGCGCGAGGCGCCGAGACGGATGAGGGGTGTTGGCCGGAGTGCTGTCGGTGCCATCTGGAACACCCCTCATCCGTCGCCTTCGGCGACACCTTCTCCCGCAAGGGGAGAAGGAAGAACCAGGCTCAGCCGCCTGCCTTGACCTTCTCGAACATCTTGGCGAGTTCGTCATTCTGCTTCATCGGTCCGGTGAAGATCGTGGTCTTCAGCATCACCTCGGGATCGGAAGGCAGCTGCAGTTTCTCCAACTCCTCCTTCGGCACAGCGGCGAAAGCCGAGCTGGTCGAGCTGCCATAGCCGTAGGCCTGGATCAGATACTTTCCGGAATCCGTTTCCAGCCGGCTGTTGATGAAGTCATAGGCTAGGTCGACGTTCTTGGCGTCCTTGAGCATGACGAAACCGCAGGCCCAGGTCAGCATGCCTTCCTTCGGCTTCATGAACTCGACAGGCACGCCCTGCTTCTTCAGCGAGGTGGCCGAGGCGTTCCAGGTCATGGCCGCGACCAGCTGCCCGCTCGCCAGTGCCTGTTCGACCGAGGTCATGTCGGTGGTATAGTTCGAGAGCAGCGGGCGCTGCTCGCGCAGTTTTTCCGCCACCTTGTCCATCTGTTCCGGTGTCATGTCGAATGGATTGACGCCGGCCAGAAGGGCCGCCACCACCGGTGTGTCGTGGACGGCATCGATGGTCGCCATGCGCCCGGCATATTGCTTGTCCCAGAGCAGGTTCCAGCTGGCTTGCGGGTTCTTCACCAGATCGGTGCGGTAGAGGATCGAGGTATTGCCCCAGTCCCACGGCACCATCCAGACCTTGCCGTCGCCGGCCTGCAGGTCGGGCAGGTTCTTGAAGACCGGGAAGATCGAATCCCAGTTCTTGATGCGCTTGGTGTCGATCGGCTGCAGCAGGCCTTCCTTGTTCCAGCGCGCCACCTTGTCATAGCAAGGGTGCGCGACATCGGGGCGGAAGCCGGCCTTGACCTTGGTGAAGGCGTCATCGTCGTCGCCGAACATCGAGGCTTCGACACCATCGGGGTGCGCGGCGAGGAAGCTCTTGTTGAAGTCGGGCAGTTCATAGCCCGACCAGGTGAAATATTGCAGCTTGTCGCCGGCAAAGGCGACAGTCGACGCAAGCGCCAGCGCGAAGGCAGCCAGTCCGGTTTTCGCTGTCTTTGCCGTTATCGATTTCAAGTCGAATGCCATTGCAGTTCTCCTCTTTCGGTTTCTTCTGGTTTTGACAGGCTGGCGGGCGCTGGCCGCCGGGTGGCGGCAAGCCCGCGATGGCGCAGGATTTCGGCGAGTGCGGCGATGACGAACGACACGGCCAGGATCGCCGTGCCGAGCGCCATGACGGTCGGCAGCGATTTCGGGAAGCGCAGCTGGCTCCAGATATAAAGCGGCAGCGTCGGCTCGGTGCCGGCAAGGAAGAAGGCGACGATAAACTCGTCGAACGAGGTCAGGAAGGCCAGCATGAACGCCGAAATAATGGCGGGCAGGCTGAGCGGCAGCATCACCCGTCTGAAGGTCGTCCAGTCCGAGGCGCCGAGGTCGAGCGCTGCCTCGCGGATGGTCTTCGGGATGGCGGCGAAGCGGCTGCGCATGACCACCACCGTCGTCGGCAGCGCCACCAATACGTGGCCGAGCACAATGGCAATGCGCGACGGCCCGAAACCGGCGAGATTGACCAGGATCAACAGCGAGATGCCGACGATGACGCCGGGGATCAGGATCGGCAGCCGCGCAATGGCACTGATGGTGGCGGCCAGCGGCGAGCGACCGTAGAGGTCCATATAGGACACGGTGATGCCGCAGAGTGTTGCGCCGCTGGCGGCAATGGCGCCGATGACGAGGCTGGTGGCAAGCGCACCGGACAGCGCCGAATTGCCGTAAAGTGTGCCGTACCACTCAAGTGTGAAGCCTTGCAGCGGAAATGCCGCCTGGATCGAATTGTTGAAGGAAAACAGCGGGATCAGCAATATCGGCAGATACAGGAACACCAGATAGGCAAGGACATAGACACCCAGCCAGCCGCCGCCCTGCCTTGCATCGATACGCGCCGTGTTCATGTGCGGCTGCCGTATCGCCGGTCGGCGAAGCGCACCACCAGCACCACGGCGAGAATGACCAGCATGACGGCGACGGCGAGTGCGGCGCCGAACGGCCAGTCATTGGCCTTGCCGAACTCGGCCTGGATCAGTGTGCCGATCATTGTACTGGCAGGGCCGCCGACCAGCGCCGGCGTCACATAATCGCCGACGGTCGGCACGAAGACGACGAGAGCGGCCGCCAGCACGCCCGGCATCGAATTGGGCAGCACGATGCGGCGGAAGCTGGTGAATGGTTTTGCGCCGAGATCGGAAGCGGCCTCGAGCAACGACTTCGGGATGGTGTCCAGCGCCACATAGATGGGCAGGATGGCGAACGGCGCATAAGCGTGGGCGAGCGTGACGACGACCGCTGCCGGCGTATTAAGGAAGGCCAATGTCGGCTCCGACCAGATGCCGCTTTCGATCAGCGCCGAGTTCAGCACGCCATTATAGGCAAGCACGATCTTCCAGGCGAAGACGCGCAGGAGGTAGCTGGTCCAGAACGGCAGGGTCAGCAGGAACAACAGCAGCCCGCGCCGCCGCCCGGCATGGAAAGCCAGATAGTAGGCAACGGGATAGGCGGTGACGACGGTTGCCAGCGTCACCAGGCCGGCGATACCCAGCGAGCGCAGCGTCACCGTCCAGTACAGCGGATCGGTGGCCACAGTGACGAAATTCGCAAGGGTGAAACCAGCCCCCAGCAGCGAGCCGTCATTGCCGCGAAAGGCGAGAAAGAACACCAGGCCAAGGGCGAAAAGGATCAGCAAGAAGGTGACCAGCCCGCCGGGCAGCAGCATGGCGAAGCGGAAGGCCGGCGAAGACCGGGTTTCCGGCAACGACTGCGTTACGACGATGGTCGACATCGGCTGTCCATCGAAATTTGAAATCGATTAAGCTTTTTTCATATTTATGAAATTGTCAAGCTGTTTCATGCTTGGGCATGAACGTCAGCGTTCGAACGCGTCCAGCATCCGGTACCAGGCGATGGTCGCGGCGACGCCGACCTGCCGAAAGGCGTGAAACGGGATCGGTCGGATCGGCGAGACCGGGAACGGCAATTGCCTGGTGTCGCCGCTCGACAAATAGGAGGCGATGCGCTCGCCAAGCGCGGTCATCAGGCCGATGCCGCGGCCCTGGCAGCCAACCACCGCCAGCAGACCCTTCTCTGGCTCGTGGATATGCGGAAGATGGTCCGGCGTCATTGCCACTCGGCCGAACCACCGCTTTTCAATGGCAATGTCTGACAGCGCCGGATAAAGCCGCAGCAGCGCGCGCTCCAGATGCGCCCAGTCGGCCGGGCCGTTCGGCAAGGCCATGCGGCCGCGTCCGCCGAGCACCAGCCGGCCATCGGCACTCTTGCGGTAATAGACGAGGATGCGGCGCGAATCCGACACTGCCTGCCCTTCCGGCAGGATAGCCGCCGCGAGATTGGACGATAGCGGTGCTGTCGCGATCTGGAAGGAATGCAGCGGGACGATCGTCTCGGCGAGGCCGGGAAGCAGGCCGCCGGTATAGGCGTTGGTCGCCAGGACAATCGCCTTGGCCTTGAGTTCGGCGCCGCTTTCCGTAGAAACGTGCCAAATGCCGGCATTCTGGCTGATCTGCATCACGTTCTGGCGTTCGGCGATTTTCACGCCCGCCGCTACAGCGACGCGCGCCAGTTCCGACGTGTAGGCGAGCGGATCGATGACACCGGCGCGGCGATCGAGCCAGCCGCCGAGATAGCCTTGCGCGCCGGTCATCGTCGCGATCTCCGTCGCGCTCAGCAGCCGGACATCGGCGCCGCGCGCCCGCCACTGCCGATCCCGGCTTGCCGCCGCTTTCAGCGCGGTCTCGGTATGCGCGGCCTGGATCCAGCCATTGCGGACGAACGGCACCGCCAGTCTTTCGTCGCGGATCAATTCGAAGACGGTGTCAGCGGTCGAGGCGGCAAAGTTGACGAGCGCTTCGCCGCGTTCGAGACCAAAATGCTCCAGCAGCCAGTCCGGATCGTATTTCAGGCCGGGAATGACCTGACCGCCGTTCAGGCCGGATGCGCCATTGCCAATTTCGCCGGCCTCCAGCACCTGGACGGCAAGGCCGAGCCGGGCAGCGTGCAAGGCTGTCGACAGCCCCATGATACCGCCGCCGACGATAACGACATCGACGCATTGGCCGGCGGGAAAAAGCGACTGGAACGCGGTGGCTGTCCGCGGCTTCTGCCAGATTGGATCGGAAAACCGTACGGGCAAGCGTCACCTGGAGATTTCAGTAGGTGAAAACCCTAGCGACGGTTTCATTATTTTGAAAGAGCGTTTTCCGTCGCCGTTGGCGCACGTCAGGCTCAATCAAGGTCCGGCGATGCGAAGACCGCTTGAAAGAATTGACAAAGCTCGTCCTGCAGGCGGGATAGACCTTTGGCGGGAATTTGTTGAAAGTGCCGCGGCCGAAGGACAAGACAACAGGAAATGTAAGCCATGACGAACGCCACACATTTGCCCGCCGAAGGCCTCTTCGTGGGCCGCGCCAGGGCGAGCGATGCTTCCCATCCGCTGGTGGTCACGGTGCGTGACGGCACGGTCTTCGATATCACGTCAAATGTGGCGCCGACCGTGCGCGACGTTTGCGAATTGCCGGATCCGGCGGGGCACGTCCGCTCGGCCAAGGGGCGGCCGATCGGCCCGCTCGATGCCATTGCCGCCAGCAGTTTCGAGACAGCGCGCGATCCGGGGAAACCGTACCTGCTGTCCCCCGTCGACCTGCAGGCGATCAAAGCGTCTGGCGTCACCTTTGTCGTCAGCCTGCTCGAACGGGTGATCGAGGAGCAGGCGCGCGGTTCGGCGGAAAAGGCCGACGCCATTCGCGCCGACATCGCCGGGCTGATCGGCCACGATCTGTCGAAGCTCAAGCCCGGCTCGCCGGAAGCGATGGAGATCAAGGCCAAGCTGATTGCGCGCGGCGCCTGGTCGCAATATCTGGAAGTCGGCATCGGCCCCGATGCCGAGATCTTCACCAAGTGCCAGCCGATGGCCTCGGTCGGCTTCGGCGCCGATGTCGGCCTGCATCCGGTTTCGACATGGAACAATCCGGAGCCGGAGATCGCCATGATTGCCGCCAGCAGCGGCAGGATTGTCGGGGCGACGATCGGCAACGACGTCAATCTGCGCGACGTCGAGGGGCGCTCGGCGCTGCTGCTCGGCAAAGCCAAGGACAACAACGCTTCGGCAGCACTTGGCCCCTTTATCCGGCTGTTCGATGAGACGTTTTCCATTGGCGACGTGAAGCAGGCGATCGTACGCCTGAAGGTCGAGGGCGAGGATGGGTTCTCGCTGGAGGGCGCCAGTTCGATGGCCGAGATCAGCCGCTCGCCGGAAGAGTTGGTCGCCGCCGCCATGGGGCCGCATCATCAATACCCCGACGGGCTGGCACTTTATCTCGGCACCATGTTCGTGCCGTCGAAGGATCGGGGCGAAACAGGCAAGGGCTTTACCCACAAGGTCGGCGACATCGTCACCATCTCGTCGGAGAAATTCGGCGCCTTGGTCAACCGCGTGCGGCTGTCGCCCGACTGTCCGCACTGGACCTACGGCGCCAGCCACCTGATGCGCGACCTCGCCAGGGCCGACCTCATCTAGTCCCGCAGCCTAACATCCGATAGTTTCTAGAATTCTCTGATTGGAAATTACCTGCTCGTCGGCATTCGGGAGAGTCCATTGATCGTCGCTCTTGAGGGCAAGACCCTTGTCGTTACCGGCGGAACGCAAGGGCTTGGCGAGACCATCGCCCGGCTGGCCTCAGCCGACGGCGGCGAAGGGATCGCCATTGTCGGCCGCAATGCCGAGCGTGGCAGACGCATCGCCGAAGAGCTTTCACGACCAAGCCGGCCCGTCGTCTTCATCCAGGCCGATCTTGCAGATCCGGCCGCGCCTGCAGCTGTCATGGCGGAAGCGATCAAAAGACTCGGCCGCATCGATTGTCTGGTGAACGCCGCGGCCCTCACCGACCGGGCCTCGCTGGAAACTGGCACAATCGACGACTGGGACAGGTTATTTTCCGTCAATGCGCGCGCGCCGTTCTTCCTCATGCAGGCGGCCGTAGCCGACATGAAGACACGGCGGGCGGCGGGGGCCATCGTCAACATACTGTCGGTGAATGCGCATTGCGGTGCGCCGGACCTTGCCATCTATTCCGCAACCAAGGGCGCGCTTTCGACGCTGACCAGAAACATTGCCAACGCGCATCTTTCCGATCGCATCCGCGTCAACGGCATCAACATGGGCTGGGTAGCGACGCCGGCCGAACAAGAGATGCAGGCGCGCACGCTGGGCAAGGGCGAAAACTGGGCAAAGATTGCCGCCGCCGGCCTGCCGCTTGGTCGATTGCTGACCATGGACGAAGTCGCCCAGCTAACGCTGTTCCTGCTCAGCGACGCCTCCGGGCTGATGACCGGGACGCTTATCGACCTAGAGCAACACGTGCTCGGCGCGCCGCCGCGCGGGATTGCATGACGGTCGCAAGGCCGATCGTCGGCCGCCTGGAAAATACCCGCCAAACTGATGCAATCTGATGGGATTGCTGATGGCGCGGTGCCTTGCGCCAACGTCCATTGGCAATCGAGGCTTGCCATCGATCAAAAAAGGGAATGCTCTAATGCGCCCAGGTCGACGCTGGTAAATGCGATCACGGCTTTGGCCGCGCACGGTTTTTGGCCGCGATCGTCGTCGGAGGAGGAGTTCGGTTCAAATGGGAGGAAATCAAATGCTGACGAGGCTAAGACTGCTTGTACTTGGCTTGGTGGTGGCGCTGGCCATTCCGGCCGCGGCACAGGCCAAGACGTTCTACTGGATTTCGCATGGCGGCCCGGCCGATCCGGTCTGGACCTACTTCCTTGCCGGCGCCAAGCAATGGGCGGCGGACACCGGCAACACCGTCAATACGTCGTTCCACAATGGCGACGTGGCGTCGCAGCAGGAGGCTGTTCGCGCCGCGATTTCCGCCAAGGCCGACGGCATCACCACGACCAGCCCTGATCCGGGCAGCCTTGTCGAGATCGCCAAGGAAGCGCGGGCGGCGAACATCCCGATCATCAACTTCAACACGCCCGACCCGAAGGCGGACTTCAACGCCTATGTCGGCGGCGACAACGTCACCTTCGGCAAACATTGGGCGCAGTATCTGGTCGACAAGGGCCTTGTGAAGAAGGGCGACTTCGTCTGGATGCCGGTCGAGATTCCCGGCGCCACCTATGGCGTCCAGGAAGAGGAAGGCATCAAGAGCGTGTTCGAGCCGCTCGGCATCACCTACGAAATCACCGAAGCGACGCTCGACCAGGCCGAAGTGATCAACCGCATGGTCGATTACCTCACTGCCAACAGGGCCAAGGTCAAGGCGGTTATCGGCCTCGGCGACCTTGTCACCGGTTCGATCAAGCGGGTGTTCGACCAGGTCGGCGTCAAGCCGGGCGAAATCCCGGTCGTCGGCTGGGGCAACTCGCTCGACACCACCCAGGAAGTGCTGAACGGCTACGTCAATGCCGCGCAGTGGCAGGATCCGCAGGCGACCAGCTACGTCGCGCTCTCGCTCGCCAACATGGCGGCGAGCGGTATTCCGCCCGGCTTCGACGTGATCACCGGCGCGCTCTACGAGAAGGACACCGCGGCAGTCTACGACAAGATCCTGTCCGGCAAATAAATCCGCGATCGAGTTGGTCACGGCCGCTTCGGCGGCCGTGACTGTCTCATCATTCCGCCGAAGCCGGTTGCGGTCGCGGCCAAATCCAATCCTATCGCGGGTCCAAGGTGGAAAATCGTTCTCTTATCCAACGCTCGATCGCGCGGCCCGAGTTCGGGCCGTTCGTGCTGCTCGTCATCGAGATCGCCGTGTTCTGGGGCATCAACCACGACTTCCTGTCGCCGCAAAACATCTCGAACACGCTGGCCTTCACGGTCGAGCTCGGGCTGATCGCGCTGGCGATGACGCTGTTGATGACATCAGGCGAATTCGATCTCTCGGTCGGCTCGGTGTTCGGCTTCTCGCCGGTCCTGATGTGGACGTTGTTCAACAGCGGCGTCGCCTCGCTGGAAGCTGCTTTCGTCATTGCGCTGGTGGTCGCTGCGTTCATTGGACTGGTCAATGGCTGGTTCGTGACGCAGCTCAAGATCCCGTCCTTCCTGGTGACGCTGGGCATGCTGCTGGTGGTGCGCGGCACCGCTTTGTTCGTCACCAACGGGTTTCCGCAGCGGACCTGGAGCGCCGAGGGCAGCTGGCTGGCGGAAGCGCTGGTCGGCGATTTCTTCATCGGGCCGTTCCGTATCTACATGTCGCTGTTCTGGTTCATCGCCGCCGCAATCGCGCTCGGTTACGTGCTGACGCAGAGCCGGACAGGCAACTGGATCCAGGCAGCCGGCGGCAACCCGAGTGCTGCAAGGGCGCGCGGCGTCAATGTCAGCGGTGTCAAGATCGGCCTGTTCATCCTGTCGTCGATCCTGGCCTCGCTTGCCGGGGTCATCTCCTCGCTGCGCACCTCGGCGGCCAACCCCAACAGCGGCACCGGCTACGAGCTCGAAGTCATCGCCATGGTGGTGATCGGCGGCACGGCGCTGACAGGCGGGCGCGGCACAATCATCGGCACGGTGCTCGGTATCCTGATCCTGCGCGTGATGCGCAACGGCATCGTGCTGATCGGTGTGCCGGGCCTTGCCTATAATATTTTCATCGGCGCCATCATCCTCGGCATGATGGCGCTCCATTCATGGCTGGAACGCCGGCATCAGGCAGGGACTTGAACCATGGCCGAACCGCTTGTCCGCATGGAAAATATCCGCAAGTCCTATGGCCGCGTGCAGGCGCTGGTTGATGCCAATTTCCATGTCAACGAAAGGGAGATCGTCGGCCTGCTCGGCGACAACGGCGCCGGCAAGTCGACGCTGATCAAAGTGCTGTCGGGCGCGGTCCCGCTGACCAGCGGCGATATCTTCATCCGCGGCAAGAAGGTGAATTTGCGCACTACCAGCGACGCCATCGCGCATGGCATCGAGACGATCTACCAGGACTCGGCGCTGGTGACGCAGCTGTCGATCGCCCGCAACCTGTTTCTCGGGCGCGAGCCGATCAAGCCGCCGCGCTTCCTCAATCGGATGGACCAGGAGGCAATGAACGTGGTTGCCCGCGACCTGCTCAAGCAGGTCGGCATCTCGAAGAACATCCCGCCGACGACGCCGATCGGCTCGCTCTCCGGTGGCGAGCGGCAGGCGGTGGCGATTGCGCGCGCCATGCATTTCGACAGCGACCTCATCATCCTCGACGAGCCGACCAACAATCTCGGCGTCGCCGAAACGCAAGGCGTGCTGAGCTTCGTGCGCAGCGCCCGCGATTCCGGCCATTCCTGCATCTTCATCGCCCACAACATCCATCATGTCTTCCAGGTGGTCGACCGCATCGTCGTCATGCGCCGCGGTAAGGTGGTCGCCGACGATATTGACCCGAAGAAGACCAGCGTCGCCGAAGTCGAACGTGTCATCACCGGCATGTCGGACAAGGAGATCCATGACGCGCTGGTCGAGGGCACGCAACGGCCCGGCTGAGCAGCCGGGGGTCGGGCTGATCGTCGAGGCACTGGATCGCATCGCCACATGGTTGCGACATGAAAGCCACCGTTTCGGATATTGCCAGGAGCTGCGGCCTGTCGACCGCGACGGTCGACCGCGTGCTCAACAACCGGCCGGGGGCCAGTGCCGCCAACCGGCAGCGCGTGATGGAGGCGGCCAAGCAGCTCGGCTATCTGCCGGTCGTCGACCAGGTCGCGTTGCCATCGCGGCCGGCGCATCTCGAATTCTTCCTGCCGATCGGCAGCAATGCCTTCATGGCCGATCTGGCCAGGCACATCGAGGATTATGCGGCGCGCCTGCCGCTGGTCGCCTCCTGCCGCATCCACAAGCTCGCCGGCATCTCGCCGAGCGCCTTGCAGGCGGCCGTCGAAAACCTCTCGCTCAAGGCGAACGGCGTCGGCGTCATCGCCATCGATCATCCGAGAACGCGCAACATCTTGCGCGAGATCGTCGAGGCCGGCATCCGCCTGGTCACGCTGGTGTCCGATGTTCCGGGTGCGCCCCGCTCGGCCTATGTCGGCATCGACAACCGGGTGGCCGGCCGCACCGCGGCGCTGCTGATGGGACGGTTCCTCGGCGGCCGCCAGGGCCATCTGGCGATGGTCGTCGGCTCACGCTCCTACCGCGGCCATGAGGAACGCGAGATGGGCTTTCGTTCCGTGCTCGGCGAGGAGTTCCCCAATCTGACGGTCACAAGCGCCGTTGAGATCAACGATGAGCCGGAGGCCAGTTATACCGCGACCATGAAGGCGCTGCACAGCGAGCCGGAGCTGCTCGGCATCTACTGTATCGGCGCCGGGCGCTCGGGCGTGGCAAAAGCATTGCTCGAAGTCAGGCCGCAGACGAAGCCGGTGTTCATCTGCCATGATCTGACGCGCGAGACGCGCGGCTATCTCGTCGACGATCTGCTCGACGTCGTCATCGACCAGAATGCGCGGCTGATTGCCGAACAGTCGGTCATTCGCCTGCTCGGCTCGATCGCCTCGTCGGCGCCCTATCTGACGCGAAAATTTATCGAGCCGCGCCTGATCTTCAAGGAAAATGTCCCGGTGCAGTGATGTCGCGCGAGGCGATGGTCGCTCGGGCCTCGATGGTTAAAATTCGGTTGATACCGCAAATCTGCACATCACCTATGCAACTTTTGTGGTTGCCGAATCATTGGGCAATCGATAGTTTCGCAGGTGTCGGCCATCTACTCCTCCCAGATGCGATGCCGACGCTGAGTGCGGCACACCTCCTCCCGTGCCGTATTCGAAATCGAGCCCGCTGCCACCTCCTCCCGGCAGCGGGCTTTTTTTGTTCCAGCTCCGGGATAGCGGCCAATGCTTGCGGTCGGGACAGCACCGGACACGTTTGCTGATCCGCGGATCGATGAGCTTCGCTGCGACCGCCGCGGCTTGTCGGGCAGAATCCTGTCACACTTGTCACTCTCACCGGTTCGCCGGCGGCCCTATCCTGCCTCACGACCAGCAATCAACGCCGCGCCGGCCATGGTGCGGAGGATCGGCACAGGAGACGCGAGATGGCACATCGCGATGGGACGAGACATCACCCGGCGGCGCGGCCCGCAATCGAAACGCCACGTGTCGTTTCGCCGCTATCTGGCCCTGAAAGACGTGATCAGGCCTTCCGCCATGCGGACGAACTGCGCGCTCGGACCCTCGGCGCCAACGCTTTGCAGGCTGACGCGGGCGCCCTCGAGCAACAGCGACAGCGTGTCCGCAAGAAGCTCGGCCTGGCCGATGCCGGCATCGCGACACAGCGAGACCAGCCGCTCGCGCTGCGCTTCCTTGAGTTCCTTGATCACTTGCCTTGCCGGATGATCGGCCTCGCTCAGCTCGATGGCGGCGTTGGCCATGTCGCAACCGCGACGATCCGACATCAGGCAATCGGCCGCCATCCGGACCCAGGCATGCAGCTGCGCCAGCTTGTCGCCCGGATTCTCGGCCTCGAACTTTTCCCACATCGCGTTGGCGCTGCAAGCGGTCGCCCGCAGACATTCGATGATCAGGTCGTCCTTGGACTCGAAATGCCGGTAGAGCGTCATCTTGTTGGTGCCGGCGGCCTCGGTGATGGCGTCGATGCCGACGCCGCGAATGCCATGCTTGTGAAACATGTCCCGTGCCGTCTCCAGGATCCTGTCCCGGGGGCGAACACGCTCCACAACACCGTCTGTCATCAAAACCTCCGTGATTGCGTTTCCCGAAATTCCCTCGGTGCACCTCTTGACTAGGGTGTTACCGGTCTGTAACGTTAGAGATGTTACTTACCTGTAACACCCGCATTGCATCATGTCAAACTCGCAAGTGCCGGCCACCAGCCCCGCCCCGATCGGCAAGGGGACGAACCGCACCTTACGGCCTCGGCCGGCGAGCAAGAAAACACCCGATCCGGGGCTTGCCGCGGATCGCCAAAAACCAGGAGCCGCTTCGATGTCGCAGCGCAATGATCTGACGATCGATGAAGTCGTGAGGGATCCGATGATCCGCATGCTGATGAAGGCCGACCGCGTCGACCCGCGGTCCTTCGAGGCGATGCTGCGTGCGCTGGCGGACGAACAGGCCGAGCGCCGCAATGCGCCGCGCCGCCTTGAAGATTTCGGCTTTCTCGAAGATTCCGGCTCAACACGCAGCCGGCGGCTTTCCAGGGTAGCCAGGGCGTTTGGCCGGGCCAGAGCATCGGGCGAGGCGTGCATATCATGGTAAACTTCTTCATTCATCGTCCGATCTTTGCGTCGGCGATCGCCATCATCATGGTGCTCGCCGGAGCGATCTGTTATTTCCTCCTTCCCGTCTCGCAGTTTCCCGACATCACGCCGCCCCAGGTCGTGGTCAGCGCCCATTACCCGGGCGCCAGCGCGCAGGTCGTCGCCGACACGGTGACGACGCCGCTCGAACAGCAGATCAACGGCGTCCAGGGGATGACCTATATGTCGTCGTCGAGCTCCAATGACGGCTCGTCGACGATCACCATCACCTTCGACGTCGGCTACGATCTGAGCACGGCGGCCGTCGACGTCCAGAACCGCGTTTCGCAGGCGGCTTCCTCGTTGCCGGCCATCGTCAACCAGGGCGGCGTGACGATCAAGAAGCAGAACCCGAACTTCGTCCTGATCGTCGACCTCACCTCGCCGGACGGTTCCGTCAACCCGGTCGCGCTGAGCAACCTCGCCTATCTGCAGGTGGTCGATCCGCTGAAGCGCCTGCCCGGCGTCGGCGACGTGCAGATCTTCGGCGAGCGGCGCTATTCGATGCGCATCTGGCTCGACCCCGACAAGCTCGCCAATCTCGGCATTACTGCCGTCGACGTGCAGAACGCCGTCGCCGAGCAGAACGTCCAGGTGGCGGCCGGCAAGATCGGGCAATCACCGGCTCCGGCCGGCACTGCCTTCGAGATGCAGGTCAACGCCGTCGGCAGGCTGAGCGATCCCAAGGAGTTCGGCGACATCGTCGTGCGGGCCAATACCGCCAACGGCTCGCTGGTCAGGCTGCGCGACGTTGCGCGCATCGAACTCGGTGCGCTGCAATATTCGTCGTCGGCCTTCTTCGGCAAGGACCCGACGGTGGTGCTCGCGGTCTACCAGATGCCGGGCTCCAACGCGCTCGATCTGCAGCAGCGCGTCAAGGACAAGATGCAGGAGCTGTCGGCCCGTTTCCCGAAGGGCGTCAGCTACGCCATGCATTACGATACGACACGTTTCGTTTCGGCCTCGATGCACGACGTGCTGATCACGCTCGGCGAAGCGCTGGTCCTGGTCGTCGCCGTGGTGTTTATCTTCCTGCAAAGCTGGCGCACCACGATCATCCCGACGATCGCAATTCCGGTGTCGCTGGTGGCGACGCTGGCCGTCATGCATATGCTTGGCTTCTCGCTGAACATGCTCAGCCTGCTCGGCATGGTGCTGGCGATCGGCCTCGTCGTCGACGACGCCATCGTCGTCGTCGAGAATGTTGAACGCCAACTTGAGGCCGGTCTCAAACCTCTGGCTGCCACGCGCACGGCGATGGCCGAGGTCACTGGCCCGATCATCGCCACGACCGCCGTGCTGATGGCTGTGTTCGTGCCGGTTGCCTTCATTCCCGGCGTGTCCGGCCGGCTCTACAACCAGTTCGCCCTGACGGTGGCGATCTCCTTCGGCATCTCGGCCTTCGTCTCGCTGACGCTTACCCCGTCGCTCAGCGCCGCCTTCCTGCGCCACCGGCCGGAAACGCAGTTCGTGCTGTTCCGCTGGTTCAACATGGGCTTCGAACGGCTGGCGCATGCCTATGCGAATGGTGTGCGCATTCTCATCCGCCTGCGCTGGATCATGCTTGGCGTGTTCGCGGCCGGACTTGTCGCGACCTATTTCGTCTGGCAGCGCCTGCCCTCGACCTTCCTTCCGGTCGAGGACCAGGGCTATTTCTTCGTCGTCATCCAGCTCCCCGACGGGGCCTCGCTGGAACGCACCGACGCGGTGGCGCAAAAGGCACGCGACATCCTGCAGAACACGCCCGGCGTCGACATCGTCGGCTCGATCAGCGGCTTGAACTTCCTGACCAGCGCCGCGCAGTCGAACTCGGCGGTCGAATTCGCGATCCTGAAGCCATGGGACGAACGCGGCCCCGACCAGAGCGCCTCTAAGCTCGTCGCCGACGTGCGCAACAAGCTGCTGCAAATTCCGGAGGCTTTTGCGCTGAGCTTCGATCCGCCGTCGATCCCGGGCATCGGCACCACTGGTGGCTTCGAGTTCCAGGTCGAGGACCTGACCGGCCGCGGCAGCGTGGCGCTCAACGATGCGACGCAAGCGGTGATTGCCGAGGCGCGCAAGCAGCCCGAGCTCAACCCACAGCAATTGTTCTCGTCGTTCTCGACCTCGACGCCGCAGTTCAACTACGATCTCGATCGCGCCAAGGCGAAGCTGCTCGGGCTCAACCTGCCGGACGTGTTCAATACGCTGCAGATCTATCTCGGCTCGCTCTATGTGAACGATTTCAACCTGTTCGGCCGCACCTTCCGGGTAACGATCCAGGCCGACAAGGATTCTCGCGCCGGTCCGGCCGACATATCGCGGCTCTATGTCCGCAATGCGTCGGGTGGGATGGTGCCGCTGAGCACGCTGGGCAAGCTTGTGCCGATCGTCGGCCCCGAGACCGTGCCGCATTACAACAACAATGCGTCGGCCCTGATCAATGGCGGCGCCGCGCCCGGCTTTTCGTCCGGCCAGGCGGTGGCGGCAATGGAACGTGCCGCTGCCACGGCGTTGCCGAGAGACTTCGGCTACGAATGGACCGGCATCACCTATCAGGAGCTCAAGGCGGGATCGATCGCATCCGTTGTCTTTGGTCTCGCGATCGTCTTCGTCTTCCTGATCCTCGCCGCGCAATATGAGAGCTGGGCGATGCCGTTCATGGTGCTGCTGGCGGTGCCGCTCGCATTGTTCGGTGCGTTCGTCGTGCTGTGGCTGCGCGGCATGCAGATCGACGTCTATTCGCAGATCGGGTTCGTCATGCTGATCGGACTGGCGGCCAAGAACGCGATTCTGATCGTCGAGTTTGCCCGGCGCCGGCGCGAAGAAGGCCTCAGCATCGTCGACGCCGCGATGGAAGCGGCGCGGCTTCGGCTGCGACCGATCCTGATGACCGCCTTCGCCTTCATCCTCGGCGTGCTGCCGCTGATGTTCGCTACAGGTGCAGGTGCCGCAAGCCGGCAGTCGATCGGCACCACCGTCTTTGGCGGCATGGTCGCGGCGACGATCCTGTCGCTGGTGTTCGTGCCGGTCTTCTATGCGGTGATCGAGCAGCTGCGCGAGCGCCGCAGCGAGAGCGAACCGGTTTCCGAAGCGACCGAACAACCAACTGCCGAACCCGCCTTCGAGCCATTGGCCGAAGCCGCCGAATAGGACTGGAGAATTGATCATGCGTAAATGGAAAATCGCGCTGGGAACGGCCGTCGCCCTTGGGGCGATTTCGGTGGCGAGCGTTCACCTGCTCGACATGGGCAGCCTCAGCCTCAACGCGGGCACAGCCGGGGCGGCGACACCCAAGCCGGAAGCCTTTGTCATGCCGGTGCCGGTGGTGAGCGTCGTCAAGAAGACGATCCCGATCTATCTCGACTACGCCGCCCGGGTGGAGCCGATCCGCAGCATCACGCTGCAGGCGCGCGTGCCGGGTTATCTGCAGGAGCAGGTCGCCACCGACGGCAGCGACGTGGCGAAGGGCGACCTTCTCTACAAGATCGCGCCGGAGGATTTTCAGGCTGCCCTCGAGCAGGCGAAGGCGCTTATCCAGCGCGACACGGCGACGCTCGACTATGCGCGCTCCAATCTCGGGCGCGGCAGCGAACTCGCCAAGAGCGGCTATCTCGCCAAGGACGTGTTCGACCAGCGCACCAGCACCTTGCGTGAGGCTCAGGCCTCGCTCGCCGTGAACCAGGCCGCCTTGCGGACCGCCGAGCTCAATTTGAGCTATACCGAAATCCGTGCCCCGTTCGCGGGACGCATCGGACGCAGCCAGGCTTCCGTTGGAACGCTGGTCAGCGTTGCCGGCACCGTGCTCAATTCGCTGGTGCAGCTCGATCCGATCTACGTCACCTTCAATCCGAGCGAAACGGACCTGACACAGATCGAGGAAGCCCGGGCCGCGGGACCGATCAGCGTCGACGTCCTGCTTCCCGGTGAAACGGAACCGCGCCAGAAGGGCGATCTTACCTTCATAGACAACACGATCGATCGCTCGACCGGCACCATCACGGCACGGGCGACGATCGGCAACGGCAAGTTCACGCTGCTGCCCGGCCAATATGTCCGCGTCCGGCTGCACGTCAAAGAGCAGCCCGATGCGCTGATGGTACCGCAGACGGCACTCGGCTCAGGCCAGCTCGGCAAATACCTCTATGTCGTTGGCAAGGACAACACGGTCGACCAGCGTATCGTTTCGCTCGGACCGACCAATGGCGATCAGGTCGCCATCTTGAGCGGTGTGGCCGAAGGCGACCGGGTGATTACCGGCAATCTGCAGAAGATCGGCCCGGGAATGCCGGTCTCGCCGCTGCCCGAGAAACCGGCCACCTGATAACCCCCATCAGGTCCGGTTCCGCGGCGCCCTCGGCTCCCACGCCAAGGGCGCCGTTTTGCTATGTTTCGTTCTACGCAATTCCTTGGGGAAAGCGCTACATACGCCGGCTTCGAGAAGCCGGTGTGATGTTCAGCGATGAAAGACGGGTCGGTTTTTGCGGCCGTGCGGCCTGACGGCCTTGCCGGCGCCGCAAGCCAGCCGGCCAAGCGGAAGTCAAGAAATCCACAACCCGCCTCTTGTTAGATTGTCGACAATCTGCTTGTCTTGATTTCGGTTCCCTGGAGCAGCCGAATGGCAAAGCTGGATTTCAGTCCGATCGCGGATACGACACGCAGGGCCGAGATCGTAGGGCTGCTCCGGCGGGCGATCCTGACCGGCCAGCTGGAACCTGGACAGAAGCTCAACGAACTCAGGATTTCCGAGCAGATGCGGGTGAGCCGCGCGCCGCTGCGCGAGGCGATGCGCGAGCTGGTGCAGGAAGGCATCCTGACCAGCATTCCCTACGCCGGAACCTTTGTCATCGACGTCACCGCCAAGGACATCGACGACGCCTATTCGCTCAACAAGGTGCTCGACGAGTTCGCCATCGCGCGGACCTGGCCGCTTCGCGACCAGCGCTTCTTCGACGAACTCGACCGGCGTCATGCGGCGGTGAAGCAGGCGACGCGCGAACTGGACACGACGCGGCAGATCGAAACAGCGCTGCAACTGCATGGCCTGATCCACGAATGGGCCGACAATTCGGTGCTGCTTGAAACGTGGCAACGGCTGACCAGCCGGCTGCAGATGTATTTCGCGTTGCACCAGCGGGCGCGCAACGAGCCGGTGCCTGCCGAAGATGCTCACGAGACCTATGTACGGCTGCTCAAGGGCAGCGACATGCGCGCCGCACAGCGCCACGCCAAGGAGCATATCGACCTGGATTTCGAAGAACTGCTCGCCTATGCGCGCGGGCTGGAACAGCGCGGCTCAAAGGGCGCCGGTGCCGATCGTGCCGGCCGACCTAGAGGCGGCTGAGCCCGACAAATTTGACGGACATCCCGGAACAGAGACAACGGACAGAAAACGTGCAGATCAAAACCATCAAGGCCTACCATGTCGTGCAGCCCTTCGTCGACGGGCCCTACCGCATGTCGAAGGGGCGTGTCGCCGATGCGTTCGACGCGGTGATCGTCGCCGTCACCGCCGATAGCGGGCTAACCGGCTGGGGCGAGATGGCGCCGCTTGGCAATTTCTATTCGCCTGCCTTCGCTGCGGGTACTCGCGCCGGTGTCGTCGAGATCGCGCCGCATCTCATTGGCCATGACCCACGCGGGCTTGCCAGTATCAACAGGCTGATGGACACGGTGTTCAAGGGCCATCCCTACGTCAAGTCGACGCTCGACATGGCGTGCTCGGATCTCGCGGCGCGCGCCGCCGACGTGCCGCTGGTCACCCTGCTTGGCGGGCGCGAAAGCAAGACGGCCGAACTCTACAAAGTCGTCACCCACGGCACGGTCGACGCGATGGCCGCACTCGCCAAGCGCATCGTCAAGGACGGCTTTCATCGGCTGCAAGTCAAGGTCGGCGGCAACGTCCATGACGACATCGAACGCGTCACGGCCATTGCCGCCGCGGTGCCGAAGGGCACCGTCATCTTCTGCGACGCCAATGCCGGTTGGACGTCTTACCAGGCGCGCCAGTTCGTGGATGCGACGCGCACCATCGACTACACGTTCGAGCAGCCCTGCACGACGATCGACGAATGCCTGTCGGTGCGCCGCTCGCTCGACAAGCCGATGGTGCTCGATGAATCCGTCGCCTCGCTTGATGATATGCTCGATATCCATCGCAAGGGCGCGGCCGACGGGCTGACGCTGAAGATCTCACGCCTCGGTGGCGTCACCAAAACGCGCCAGATCCGCGACCTTGCCGTCGACCTCGGCTTCATGATCACGGTCGAGGACACTGGCGGCGCCGAGATCGACACATCGGCCATGGCGCATCTGTCGCTGTCGACGCCGGAGGAGCGCCGGCTGCACGCCATTGCCTTCCACGAATGGGTGACGGTGCGCACCGCATCCAACATGCCGCCGGTTTCGGGCAGCCGCATGGGCATTCCGGACGGGCCGGGCCTCGGCATCGATGTCGTTCCCGGCCTGCTTGGTGCGCCCTTCTTCGAAATCGGCAGCTGAGCTGCAATAAGGCTGCACCCAATCAAGCTGAATATGCCGCGTCCTTCTGACTGCGGAGGCACGGCCGTGTGGATTGACCGCTCATCCAATCGTCTTCGGCCGATTGCAGAGCGACAATGCCCAATTGCCGGTTGAAATATTTTTCATTTGCAAATAGAAATGTTCAAAATGCTGATTCGGACGCTGCGGCGCGTCAGGAACTGGAGGAAACGACATGTCCCATCCGCAATTTGCAGCGGAACTTCTGCAGCGCGCTGAACAGCAGGGGCCGATCACCATCGGGCTTGCCGGCGCCGGACAGATGGGCACCGACATCGTCGTCCAGGTCGCGCTGATGCCGGGCATGCGGATCGGCGCTATTTCCGAAGTCAGGCCGCAGGCAGCGATCGACGCGGCGCTGCTCGCTGGCCATGACCATTCGGACATCGTCCAGGCCGGCAATGCGGCCGCGATCGACCGCGCCATCGAGGCCGGCAAGATCGCGGTGACCGAAGATTTGCATGCACTGGCGGCGGCCGGCCGGATCGACGTCATCATCGACGCGACGGGCAATCCCAATATCGGCACGCTGTTCGCGCTGGAAGTGATGAAGAACGGCAAGCACATCGTCATGCTCAATGTCGAGGCCGACATCACCATTGGCCGTTTCCTCAAGGACGAAGCGCGTAAGGCTGGCGTCGTATATACCGGTGCGGCCGGCGACGAGCCCGCCTGCACGCTGGAGATCATCGGCTTTGCCAAGAGCCTCGGCTTCAACATCATCGCCGCCGGCAAGGGCAAGAACAATCCGCTGAAGATCGACGCCATGCCGGCCGACTACGAGAAGGAGGCGGCCGAGCGCAACATGAATGCGCGCATGCTGGTCGAATTCGTCGACGGCTCGAAGACGGCGATCGAGATGGTGGCGATCGCCAATGCGACCGGGCTGGTGCCCGACGTGCCGGGCATGCACGGCCCGACCGCGACGCTGGAGGAACTGGCCAGCGTGCTTTGCCCGCGCGAGGATGGCGGCGTGCTGCATCGCAAGGGCGTGGTCGATTACTCGATCGGCAAGGGTGTGGCGCCCGGCGTGTTCTGCATCATCGAGACCCGGCATCCGCGTGTGCTGGAGCGCATGATCGACCTCAAGGTCGGCAAGGGGCCCTATTTCACGATCTTCCGGCCCTATCATCTGACCAGCCTGGAAGTGCCGCTGTCGGCGGCGCGTGCGGTGGTCTACAAGCGTGCGGACATGGAGCCGCTCGACCATCCGGTCGCCGAGGCGGTGGCGGTCGCCAAGAGCGATCTTGGTGTGGGCCAATCTCTCGGCATGATCGGCGAGAATGACTATCGCGGCTTCGCCATGACCTGGGGGGATGCGCGCGCCCGCGGCGCCCTGCCGCTCGGCCTTGCCGAACGCGCCAAGGTGGTCAAGCCGCTCAAGACCGGCGACTTCCTGACCTATGAAAATTGTGTACCCGACGATTCGATGGTGATAACCCAGATCCGCCGCCGTCTCGACCAGTCGGACGGACGGTTCGTTACAAACGCAGCCTGACCCCGCCGGATCTCCGCCTGATGGACGATGTCGTAATCGGGATCGACGCCTCGACCACGGCCGTGAAGGCGATTGCCTTCACCCGCGCCGGCGAGGAGCTGTTCCAGGCGCGCGAGACCTATCCGCTTTCAAATCCGAAGCCCGGCCATTTCGAGCAGGAGGCCGAACAGTGGTGGACGGCGCTGCTTGGCGCATTGAAGCAGGTCACCGAGGCGGTCGGCGCAGCGCGGGTGGCGGCGGTTTGCATCGCTCACCAGCGAGAGACCTTCACGCTGGTGAACAGCGCCGGCAAAGCACTCATGCCGGCAATCCTGTGGCTGGACGAACGCGCCCGGCCGCAAGTTATCAGGCTTTCGGCCGAACTCGGCCGCGAGGCGATCCGCGACTGGAGCGGCAAGCCGCCGGACCCGACGCCGGCGCTCTACGCCATTGCCTGGCTTGCCGAGCACCAGCCGCAAGTGCTTCGCCAGGCAGCGGCACTGGTCGACGTGCACGGTTTCTTCGTCCAGCGGCTGACCGGGCGATTGGTCACCAGCACCGCAAGTGCGGATCCGCTCGGGCTGCTCGACGTCGAGAAAGGTACCTGGCATCCCCGCCTCGTTGCGGCCGCCGGACTGCAGACGGAGCAATTGCCCGAGCTGGTCGCGCCAGGCGTGGTCTGCGGCAGTCTTTCCGCAAGCATAGCGCAGCTGACCGGCCTGAGGGCCGGCACGCCGGTCGTTGCCGGCGCTGGGGACGGCCAGGCGATGGGCCTCGGCATGGGCGTCTACGGGGAGGGCAAGAGCTATCTCTCGCTCGGCTCCGGCGTGGTCAGCGGCTGCTATTCCGGCAAGGTGAAAACCTCGGACGCGTTTCGCACGCTGGTTTCGCCGACCGGCTCCGGTTTCATGCTGGAGACCGTGCTGCGCTCGGGCATGCAGCTGGTCGACTGGATCGTGCGAACCACCGGTTCGCCCTCGGCGGCAGCGCTGGAGAAAGTGGCGCTGGATGTTGCCGCGGGCAGCGAGGGCCTGCTCATCATGCCCTATTGGGCCGGCGTCATGAGCCCGTATTGGGACGGTGCGGCGCGCGGCGCCATTGTCGGCCTGTCGCTGGATCACCGGCCGGAGCATCTCTTCCGCGCTGTCCTGGAAGGCATCGCCTTCGAGCAGGCCGTCGCCACCGAGGCCATGGAAGCCCAGGCCGGCGGACCGGCCGCGATGATTGCCGCCGGCGGCGGCACCAATTGCGCGCTGCTCATGCAGATCATGGCAAGCGTGCTCGAGCGGCCGCTCTCGGTTTCGCCGGTCAACGAAGCCGCCGCACTCGGCGCTGCCATGCTGGCGGCAGCGGCTGTCGGCTGGTTTGCCTCGCCGGAAGCCGCCGCGCAGGCAATGGCTGCCGCTCCCACCAGGCATGTCGATCCGGTCGACGGGCTTGTCGCCGCCTATCGCAGCCGCAAGGAAATCTACCGCGACCTTTATCAGGCGACGCGCGACATCCACACCCGCCTCAGCGCTCTCGGCGAAATCTAGCGGTTGAGCAGGCCCTTGGCCGCGTCTTCGTCGGTGATCAGAACCGATACCTTGGTGTTGGCGAGCGCAGCCCGCATTACCGCTACCTTCTCGCTGCCTCCCGACACCAGGATGATGCTCGGGATATCCGACAGATCCTGCAGCGGATAGGCGCAGACGCGGCGGTTGACCTCGTGGTCGACCGGGCGGCCCTCGGCGTCGATGAAATGACACAGAATATCGCCGACGGCACCGGCCGCCTGCAATTCCTCGAGTTCGCTTGGCTTGATGAAGCCGTAATTGGCGATCGGGCTGTCGTTGGAAAACGAGCCGACGCTGAGCACGGCGATGTTTGCCCGGCGTGCACGGAAGACGACGTCCTGAACGCTGCGCTGGCTCATGAAAGCGTCGCGCTGCTCCGGCCTGTCGGCATAGACCGGCACCGGCAGCAGGAAGCACTCCGCACCGATCTTTTCGGCGAAATCCCAGGCGCTTTCTGTCGGGTTAAGCGGCTGGGCATGGGTGAGGCCGCCAAGCATCGAAACCACCGTCGTCCTGGCGATGGGCCGCCGCGGCAATTCATTGATGGCAAATTTCAGTGTCCGCCCCCAGCCCAGTGCGATGACATCGCCGGCATTCACATGGTCGGCCAGGTAGGCGGCGGCGGCGTGGCCGATCATCAGCGGCGCGTTGCTTCGGTCGGCCGCCGACGGCACGACAACAGCCTGGCTGAGCCCGAACCGCTGCTTGAGGCTTTCCTCCAAAATCACGCATTCGACGACGCTGTCGCGGATGCGAAACTGGACGACACCCTCTTCGCGGGCGGCGGAGAGAATGCGATGCACTTTGATGCGGCCGACGCCGAGAATTTCGGAAATCCGCTCCTGTGTAAGACCCTCGACGTAATAGTGCCAGGCGGCGCGGGCCTTGAGTTCGGCGTCGGGGAAGCGCGAGGCTTTTTCGTTCTCAACGATCGTCATCTGTTTGCCTTGCCGCAGCCGCCGGCTCTGCTCATGATATTCCAATCCGGCGACTTCGAAATGCCCAAGATTTCGGAGACCTTGCGTAAGGCAAACCGGCGGACAGCGCAAACCCGTCGTCGAATGAAGCGGCAGGCCTTGACAATTTTCCGACGAACAGTTTAGCTGAACAAAATTGCATGTTAAAGATAAATTGTTCACAGGGAGGGGCCTGGTGAGCAAAGTGGCCCGGTGATGCAGCGCCGGATTGCTGTGGAGGAGACAAAGTGGCTGTGAGCAACGACGCAAGCAATTTGAAGGCAGGCGAGTTGAAGGCAGGCTCTGGCGCGCAGGCTACGGCGGGCGCAAGGTTTTCGGCTGTCTTTGCCGGAACCATGGGTCCGCTGATCGGGCTGGCTCTGCTGTGCCTGGCGCTCTCGCTGACTACCGACACGTTCCTGACCATCCGCAACATCCTCAACGTGCTCGACCAGGTCACCGTGCTCGGCATCATGGCGATCGGCATGACGCTGGTCATCCTGATCGGCGGCATCGACCTGTCCGTCGGCTCGGTGCTGGCGCTGGCTTCCATGGTGATGGGCTTCGTCGCCCATCCGGACTATCTCAATCTCGGCCTGCCCGCCGGCATCGCCGCGGCCCTCGTCGTCGCCGGTCTTTGCGGCCTGGTTTCGGGCCTGCTGGTGACGGTCACCAGGCTACCGCCCTTCATCGCCACGTTGGCGATGATGTCGGTGGCGCGCGGCCTCGCCAACATGATCACCGACGGCTCGCAGATCGTCGGCTTTCCCGACTGGTTCACCAGCCTGTCGATAATCCGCCATTTCGGATTCCTCTCGGTCACCGTCGGGCTGATGATCGTGCTTGCCGTCATTTTCGCGATCTTCCTGAATTATCGCGCTACCGGCCGCAGCCTGTACGCAATCGGCGGCAGCGCCGAAGTCGCCCGGCTGTCCGGCATACCGGTCAAGTCGCTGACAAACTGGGTCTATGCGATCTGCGCCGTGCTGGCCGGTCTCGCCGGCATCGTGCTTGCCGCCCGGCTCGATTCCGTCCAGCCGAGCTCCGGCCTTGGCTACGAACTCGACACCATCGCGGCGGTGGTGATCGGCGGCGCCAGCCTGTCGGGCGGCGTCGGTTCGATCGGCGGCACAGCCATCGGCGTCCTCATCATCGGCGTGCTGCGCAACGGGCTGAACCTGCTCGGTGTCTCGCCCTTCATCCAGCAAGTGGTTATCGGCGTGGTGATCGCGCTGGCGGTGGCCACCGACACGTGGCGGCGCCGAGCACAATGAAGAATGGGGCACAATGAAGAATTGGGCTCAATGAGATTCGCCCCGATATTCGGGCGAAAACGGATCGGTGATCCGAAACTGGGAGTTGTTCGGCCAAGGGGCGCCGCGATGCGCGGGCAGGACAGATTGAACATCAACGGAGGAATAAACATGCTGACCAAACGTTCATTGCTGCTTGCCGCCGCGGCCGTCATCCCGCTGCTTGGCCTGTCCGACATGGCCTCGGCCAAGGAGGCCAAAAAGCTCGGGCTCGCCGTCGCCAATCTGCAGGCCGACTTCTTCAACCAGATCAAGCAGTCCGTCGAAGCCTACGGCAAGGAAAAGGGCATCGAGGTCGTTACCGTCGACGCCAAGGGCGATTCGGCGACTCAGGTCAGCCAGGTGCAGGACCTGATCACGCAGAACATCGATGCGCTGATCTATATTCCGGCCGGCGCCACCGCCGCCACCGTGCCGACCAAGACCGCCAAGGCTGCCGGCATCCCGGTCGTCAATGTCGACCGCAACGCCGATGGCGCGCCCGGCGATACCTTCATCGCAACCAACAGCGTGGCATCGGCCAAGGCGGTTTGCGACTACATCGCCAAGCAGGCCGGCGGCAAGGGCGAGCTGATCATCATCCACGGCCAGAAGGGCACGACGCCCGAAGTCGACCGCTCGAAGGGCTGCGGCGAAGCGCTGAAAGGCTATCCCGACATCAAGGTTGTCGGAGAATTGTGGAGCGAAGGCTGGCACCAGGACGAAGGTTTCAAGCTGACGCAGGATCTGTTGCAGTCGCACCCCGACGTGTCGATCGTCATCGGCCAGGCCGATGCGCTGGCGCTCGGTGCGGCGCAGGCGGTCAAGGTCGCCAATCCCGGCCATAAGGTCTGGGTTGCCGGCTTCGACGGCGATGTGGCGGCGCTCAAGGCACTGAAGGACGGCGTCTTCGACGTGACCGCGACGCAGCAAACCCAGGGCATGGGCCGGCTCGCCGTCGACGCAGCAATCAAGCTGGTGGCCGGCGAGACCATTCCCGCCGAACAACTGCAGGATGCGACGCTGACCACCAAGGACAATGTCGAGCAGTTCATCGCCAAGCATCCCTGATTGAGACCAGTCCGGCAGTCGACGAGCGCAACGATGTCCACCGATCCTCGCCACACGCACAGCGCCAATAACGGGCTCGTCGTCAGCGGCCTCTGCAAAAGCTACGGGCCGGTGCAGGTCCTGGCCGATGCGAGCTTCGAGGTGCGGCCGGGCGAGGTCGTGGCGCTGCTTGGCGAAAACGGCGCCGGCAAGTCCACCGTCTCGAACATCATCGCCGGCTCGACCAAACCCGATGCTGGCACCATCTCCTGGCGGGGGAACCCTTATTCCCCCGCCAATCCTGCCGCGGCGATCGACGCCGGCATCGGCATGATCCACCAGGAGCTGAAGCTCTTGCCCGATCTGTCGGTCGCCGAAAATGTCTATGTCGGCCGCCTGCCGATGCGTGGCGGCCGCATCGACCGCGCGGCAATGAACGCACGGGCATCGGCCCAGTTGAAGCGCCTCGGCCTCGATGTCTCGCCCGAGCGCAAGGTGCGCACGCTGCGTATCGCCGCCCAGCAGCAGGTCGAGATCGCCAAGGCGCTGACGCTCAATGCCGAGCTGCTGATCTTCGACGAACCGACGGCCGCCCTTGGCGGCGAGGAAACGGAGCTCCTGTTCCAGCAGATCCGCAAGCTCAAGGCGGAAGGCATGTCCTTCATCTATATCAGCCACCGGCTGGACGAGATCGCCCAGATCGCTGATCGCGTGGTGGTGATGCGCGACGGGCGCATCGTCGCCCGGCACGAGCGCGCCGACATTCCGGTGCGCACCGTCGTCGAGCAAATGGTCGGCCGCAGTGTCGAGCGGATGTTCCCTACGATATCGGCGCCGGGCAACGACACGCTGCTCGAGGTCGAGAACCTGTCCTCGCCGGAACGCAGCTTTCAAAATGTCAGCTTTTCAGTGCGGGCCGGCGAAATCCTCGGCATTGCCGGGCTGATCGGCGCCGGACGCACGGAGCTGGTGCGGGCGATCGCCGGTGCCGATCCGATCTCATCGGGATCGGTGCGCGTCGCCGGCAAGCCGGTGCATCTCAATGGCCCGGCGGCGGCGATCAAGGCCGGCGTCGTCCTGGTACCGGAAGACCGCAAGGCGCAGGGCGTGGTGCTCGACCAGACGATCGGCGAGAACCTGGCGATCGGCAATTTCGACCATGTCGCGCCGAATGGCTGGGTGTTTCCGAAGGCGGTGCAGAAATTCGCCGAGGCCGGCATTCGCCGGCTTGGCGTCAAGGGCCGGCCGAACCAGGCGGTCAGCAAGCTTTCAGGCGGCAACCAGCAGAAGGTGATCATCGCCAAATGGGTGTCGCGCCCGCCCAAGGTGTTCATCCTGGACGAGCCGACGCGCGGCATCGACGTCGGTGCACGCGCCGCGATCTATGATGTCATCGCCGACCTTGCCCGCTCCGGCATGGCGGTGGTGGTGGTGAGCTCCGACCTCGAGGAAGTGCTCGGCCTGTCACATCGCGTGCTGGTGCTGAGCCGCGGCCGGCAACGCGGCATTCTCGACCGCAGCGAAGCAAGCAATATCGCCGTGATGGAACTAGCCACGAGCTAGGACGCCCATCGAAACAAAGCGCAGCAGGTGGTATCCTCCCGGGCACCAGACCGCGCGGGGCGCCAGCAACAGAGTTGGCGCCCCTTTATTTCCGGAGGACGGCGGTTGGAGCAGAGGGACCGACGATGAAATTATTCGACCTTCATGGTGACGTGGCACTTGTGACAGGCGCCGGCAGCGGCATCGGGCAGGCAATCGCCATTGGGCTGGCCGAGGCCGGCGCCGACATAGCCTGCTTCGGCCATGCCTCGAAAGGCGGGCTGGAGGAGACCGCGCACCGGATCACGGCACTCGGCCGCAAGGCGCTGGTGCTGACCGGCACGGTGACTTCAGAGGCCGATCTCGCGGCCGCGATCGAGTGTACGGAGATGGAACTCGGCGCGTTGACCATCGCCGTCAACAATGCCGGCGTCGCCGGAGCTGAGCCGGCAGAGACGCTGTCGCTGGAGAAATGGCAGAAGCTCTATGACGTCAACGTCAGCGGCGTGTTCCTGTCCTGCCAGGCCGAGGCCCGCGCCATGCTGACGCGACGCAAGGGCTCGATCATCAACATCGCGTCGATGTCGGGCTCGATCGTCAATCGCGGTCTGACCCAGGCGCATTACAATTCGTCGAAGGCCGCGGTGATCCACATGTCGAAGAGCCTCGCCATGGAATGGGCCGATCGCGACCTGCGCGTCAATGTCGTCAGCCCCGGCTACACGCTGACGCCGATGAACAAGCGGCCGGAGGTCGCCGACCAGGTCAGGATCTTTGAGCGCGACACGCCGATGGGCCGCATGGCGGCGCCGGAAGAGATGGTCGGCCCGACCGTGTTCCTGGCCAGCCGCGCCTCGAGTTTCGTCACCGGCATCGACCTGATCGTCGATGGCGGCTTCGTCTGCTGGTAGGAGAAAAGATGCAGAAGCGATTCCAGGGAAAAACGGCGGTCATCACCGGCGCCAGCGGCGGCATCGGCGCGGCAATGGCCAGGCGCTTCGCGGCGGAAGGTGCCGCGGTCGTCGTCAGCGCCATCGACGCGCGCGTCGAAGAGGTCGCCGCCGATCTCAAGGCTGCGGGCGCCAGGGTCGCATCGCTGCGCATGGATGTGACGAAGAAAGACGAAGTCGTCGCCCTCTATGACCTGGCCGAGCAGGAGTTCGGCCGCGTCGATATCTCCGTGCAGAATGCCGGTGTCATCACCATCGCCAGGATCGAGGCGATGACCGAGGCCGAATGGGACAAGGTGATGGCGGTCAACACCAAGGGCGTGTTCCTGTGCTGCCAGGAGGCGATCGCGCGCATCCGCAAGCATGGCGATGGCGGCCGGCTGATCAACACCGCATCCGGCCAGGCGCGGCAGGGCTTTATCTACACGCCGCATTATGCGGCGTCGAAATTCGGCGTCGTCGGCGTCACCCAGAGCCTGGCCAAGGAAGTGGCGAAGGAGAAGATCACCGTCAACGCGATCTGCCCCGGGATCATCGACACCGATATGTGGGCCTATAACGACGCCGCATGGGGCAAGTTGATGGGCGAGTACAAGCCCGGCGAGTTGATGGCCGAATGGGTGAAGAACATCCCGATGGGCCGCGCCGGCAGCGGCGAGGATGTCTCCGGCCTGGTCAGCTTTCTCGCCAGCGACGATGCGGCCTACATCACCGGCCAGACCATCAATGTCGATGGCGGCCTGATCATGTCGTGAGCGGCGCGGGCCGACGTACCATCGACCGGATATGAATGCCGCTTCGCTGCGTTCAGGCTGCTCGGCCCGCCCGAGCCAATCCATGTTCCACGAGCCGGTCGATGATTTCGGAATAGCTGACGCCGCTTGCCGCCATTGCCTTGGAATACATGCTGATGTCGGTGAAGCCGGGGATGGTGTTGATTTCATTGACCAGGAACTGCATGTCCGGCGTCAGAAAGAAGTCGATGCGGGCCATCCCGTCACAGCCGACGGCTCTGAAAGCCCTTGCGGCCACGTCCCGCATGCCTGCCTCGACCTCCGGCGGCAGATCGGCCGGCACTCTTAGCGCCGCGCCGTTCTCGTCGATGTATTTGGCATCGTAGCTATAGAAATCGTGGCTTTCGGCCGGCACGATCTCGCCTGGCCGCGAGACGAACAGGTCGCCTGCCGGGTCCTCCAACACGCTATATTCGATCTCGCGCCCACGAATGAATTCCTCAGCCAACAGCTTGCAATCGTGCCGGAAGGCTTCAGCAAGCGCTCCATCGAATTCCTGGCTGGCATGGACTTTTCCGACGCCGACAGACGATCCCTGACGCGCCGGTTTGATGAAGAACGGCAGGCCGAGCTCGCCTTCCAGTGTGGCGAGGGCGGGCGCCGCACCTTCATGGATCGTCACTGAGCGCGCGATTGGCAGCCCCGCCGCTTCCAGGAGCCGTTTGGCGATGTCCTTGTCCAGCGCGGTTGCCGAACCCAGGATGCCGCAGCCGGCGAGCGGCACCCGAGCCACCTCGGCCACCCCCTGTACCGAGCCGTCTTCGCCATGAGAGCCGTGCAGTACGGGAAACAGGATGTCGATCTTCGGCAGGTCATAGGGCGTGCCGTCGGCCGGGATCGCCATCATCCGTCCGTGCCCGCCCGGAACCAGGCAAACTTCCAAACCGCCCGCAGGCTTTGCGAGCGTACCATCCTGGAAGCTGCTCAGCAGCCACTGTCCTTCGCGCGTGACGAAGATTGGGACGGCATCGTATTTGGCGGGCAGCAGCGCACGCATGACATTGGTTGCTGAAAGCACCGAAACGTCATGCTCGGCGGAACGTCCGCCAAAGAGCACGGCGATGCGCAGTCTGTTCAAGGAAGAGGTCTGCTGCATTGTATCGGTACCCTATCTTGCGGCTCGCATACGGGATGATCGGCAACCTTGGCTTTTTTCGAACCGATCTGCGGATCCATGTAAAAAGACGGGCCGTGAAATTGGCACCGGCGTTATTCGTTGCGCGACATGACCGTTGGTATATATAATTTCATCTCATGAAAGTGGCTCTGGGCGAGTTGCGGAGCCAACAGCCGAGATCATGGGACTTTGATGGTTTGCCCCTCAAGACCGGCGATCGATCCGTGGATGACTGCTTTGGCAGCAATCCTTCGGCAGTCATGACGCGGCCGGTCCCGCCACATCTTCACCAATTTGGGCACCACCCCCGTTTTGCGCCGGCATCCGCTTCGGCAGCATTGTGGCGCCTACGGCCTTGCGCAACGACCAGCTTTTCCAACACAATCAAAAAAAGACGCAAGAAGGGAACTAACGATAATTTCCACCAGAGCTTGACAGGAGAACAAGCATGTCACTTCGGAGCATGATTTCGAATTTCTCAATGGGAGCCTTAACACTTGCCGCAGCGAGCGCGCTGACGTCTTCGGCCTATGCGGCGGCGCCGGAATCCAACGACCCGATCAAGATCGCGCTGTTCGATTGGACCAGCGTCAATCTGAACGCCAAGATACTCGGCGGCATCCTCGAAAAGCTCGGCTATACCGTCGAGTATCCGACCGCGGACTATCTCTCCAGCCTGACCACCGGCCTGACCAATGGCGACATCGATGTCGGCCTGGAATTCTGGGACACGACGGCCGGCGAGGCGATGAAGGCCTCGGACGCGACGGGCCAGACCGAACGCCTCGGCAAGCTCGGACCCAAGGCCAAGGAAGAATGGTGGTTTCCCGAATATATGAAAGAGAAATGCCCCGGCCTGCCGAACTGGGAAGCGCTGAAAGACCCGAAATGCGCCGAGGCCTTCTCGACGGCCGAAACCGCGCCGAAGGGGCGTTATCTTGGCGGACCCGTGACATGGGAAGGTTTTGACGACGAACGCGTCGAGGCGCTGAAACTGCCCTTCACCGTCATCCATGCCGGCACCGACGCGGCGATGTTCGCCGAACTGGACTCGGCCTATCAGCGCAAGGCGCCGATCATGCTGTGGATCTATTCGCCGCATTGGGCGCCAGCCAAATACAAGGGCGAATGGGTCGAATTCCCCGACTATACGACAGAGTGCTACACTGACCCGAAATGGGGTGTGAACCCCGACGCGAAATATGACTGCGGCAAGCCGCATGGCGAGATCTGGAAATATTCCTGGGCCGGCATGAAGGACAAATGGCCGGTCGCCTACAAGGTCGCGAAAAACTACACGGTCGATACCGACGAGCTCAACAAGATGAGCGGCGAGATCGATCTCGAAGGCAAGACGCCGGAAGACGTCGCCGCCGCCTGGATCGCCGCCCACGAAGCCGACTGGAAAGCCTGGGCCGAGTGACCGTCTGACTGGAAACGCGACGACCCGGCCAGTCAGGGCCGGGTCTCGATCCCCTATTCCAGAAGGACGATTGCATGAGCGATACGATTGAACAGGCGGTGAAAGCAACGGGCAAGGATGCCCGCCCGATAAAGCTTGGCTGTCGCAATGTCTGGAAGCTGTTCGGGGCGGACGCGGCCGATTTCATCCGCCGGCGCGACGGCAAGGCCAGCCTGGCGGACATCGCCGCTGCCGGACTGGTTGGCGCGGTGCGCGCCGTCGATCTCGAAATCCGCCAGGGCGAGATCTTCATCATCATGGGACTTTCGGGGTCAGGCAAGTCGACGCTGGTGCGCTGCATGTCACGGCTGATCGAGCCGACCCACGGCAAGGTCGAGTTTGAAGGCAAGGACCTGCTCAAGATTTCCGATGCCGCGCTGATCGAGCTGCGACGCCATCGCATGGGCATGGTGTTCCAGAATTTTGCCTTGCTGCCGCATCTCAACGTACTGGAGAACATCGCCTTTCCCTTGGGCATCCAGGGGCAGGACCGGCCGACGCGCGAGAAGCGGGCCCGTGAAGTCATCGAGCTGGTTGGCTTGCGCGGCCGCGAGCATTTCTATCCGCGCGAGCTTTCCGGCGGACAGCAGCAGCGTGTCGGCATCGCCCGCAGCCTCGCCACAAAGCCGGAAATCTGGTTCCTCGACGAGCCGTTCTCGGCTCTCGATCCGCTGATCCGCCGTGAGATGCAGGACGAGCTGATGCGGCTGCAGACCATGCTGCACAAGACCATCGTCTTCATCACCCATGATTTCGACGAGGCCATCCGGCTGGCCGACCGGATCGCCATCATGAAGGACGGCGAGGTCATCCAGATCGGCACGCCGGAAGAGCTGGTGGTCAACCCTGCGACCGACTATGTCGCCGAATTCACCCGCGATGTCGATCGCGCCAAGGTGATCTCGGCGCGCCGCCTGATGCGCGCCTGCGACGGCGCCGAGTACGGCGGCACGGTCGCGCCGGATGCCAAGATATCAAGTTTTTGTGCAGATATCGTCTCTGCCGGCAAGCCCTTCGCGGTGGTCAACGGCACCGGCAAGCCGATCGGCGAAGTCACGCCGCAGGCGGTGGTCGATCTTCTCGCCGGCATCGAGCGTCGTGGGGCCGGCGGATGACCGTCACGGCAAGCGCCAGCGCAGCGAGGCCCCGGCCGGTTCAAACCTGGCTGGCGATCTGGGCCTGTGCGCTCGCCGCCGTGCTTATTGTCTTCCTGCTGCAGGAAAGCCTGCCCTGGGCGGTCAATTACCCGGCCGGCGCGATCGTTCCTGTCGCTGACTGGGTCGGTGCGCTGATGAACTGGGTGAAGTCGAACTTCTCCTGGCTGACCCGCTCGATCACCGCGGTGCTTGGCGTGCCGCTCGATTTCGCGCTCGGTCTTCTGGCCAAGAATTTCAAGATCGGCCATGGTGCGGATATGATCGTCTTGCCGCGCCTGTCCTGGGTCGGCGTGTGCGCTGCCGCCTACCTTGCCGGACGCGCCGCCGGCGGCTGGAAGCTGGGTGCGCTGGCCGGCGGCTGTTTTCTCTACATCGCGCTGTTCGGGCAGTGGACCAGCGCCATGCTGACGCTGGGCTTGATCTCGATCGCCGTGCCGTTTTGCATTGTCACCGGGCTGTTCGCCGGCATCTGGGCATGGCGCAAGCCTTGGGCGGAGAGGTTGTTGATCTCCCCTGCCCTCGATCTGATGCAGACGATCCCGACCTTCGCCTATCTGATCCCGATGCTGCTTCTGTTCGGCAACAGCCCGGTCTCGGCAATGATCGCGACGGCAATTTTCGCGACGCCGCCAATGGTGCGGGCGACGATGCTCGGCCTGTCGCGGGTGCCGTCAGAGATCGACGATTTCAGCGAGATGGCCGGCTGCACGGCACGGCAGAAGCTGTGGCGGGTGCTGTTGCCGTCGGCGCGGCCGACATTGATGGTCGGCGTCAACCAGGTCATCATGCTGGCGCTCAATATGGTGATCATCGCCTCGATGATCGGTGCCGGTGGGCTCGGCTATGACGTGCTTTTGGCGTTGCGCGCGCTCAAGGTCGGCGAGGCGATGGAAGCTGGCCTCGCGATCGTCGCACTGGCAATTGCACTCGACCGGCTGAGCCAGGCGATCGCGCACAATCACGCCAAGGGCAATGTCCGCCACCAGGCCAGCACCAGTTTCTGGCGGCGCTATCCCAATCTGACGCTGGCCGTTGCCATCCTCGCCGTCGCCACGCTGCTCGGCCTGTTCGTGCCGGCGTTCGCCACGGTGCCGAAGGCGATCACCTTCACCACCGCGCCTTTGTGGAAGGCGGCGGTGAACTGGATCACCATCAACTTCTTCGACACGATCGAAGCGTTCCGCGTGGCGCTTATCCTCAACGTGCTGAACCCGGTGCGCGCCTTCTGCGAGGGCTTTCCGTGGCTGGGCGCGGTGTGTCTCCTCGGCCTTGCCGGCTACCAGCTCGGCGGCTTGCGCCTCGCCGCCCTGGTCGCGGCTTTGACAGCGTTCTGCGCCGTCACCGGACTTTGGGAAAAGACCATGGCGACGGTCTATTTGTGCGGCATCTCCGCCTTTATCGCCTGCCTGATCGGCATCCCGATCGGGCTGATGGCATCGCGCAGCGACCGCTTCGAAAAGACCGTCACGCCGGTCATCGACACGCTGCAGGTGCTGCCGTCGTTCTGCTTCATCATTCCGGTGGTGATGCTGTTCAGGGTCGGCGACGTCACCGCGATGATCGCCACCGTCGCGTTCGCCGTGGTGCCGGCGATCCGCTACACCAATCACGGGATCCGGCAGGTGCCGCCGGCGCTGATCGAGGCGGCGAAGGTTTCGGGCTGCACCAGGCGCCAGACCTTCTTTCGCGTGCAGCTGCCGCTGGCGTTGCCCGAGATCATGCTCGGCGTCAACCAGACCATCCTGATGGCGCTGGCGATGATCATCATCTGCGCCATGGTCGGCACGCGCGATCTCGGCCAGGAGGTGTTCATCGCCCTGTCCAAGGCCGATTCCGGTCGCGGCATCGTCGCCGGCCTAGCCATCGCCTTCATCGGCATCGTCGCAGACCGGCTGTTCAACGCCTGGACGGCGAAGGCTCGGGCAAGGCTGGGATAGTCCGGAATAGGACGGCCTCAGGAAGCTGCCGCCAAGCGCGCCGTTAACGAGGCACCGATCCCTACGTCTAAAGACATAGCCATTCGGGATTATTGCTCGTTTTTGCCTCACATCGTACGGCTGTTATGGGACGGGCAGGCTCAACAGGAGAGCGGATAATGTCTACACGCGTTCCCTTTACTACCGGTGATCTAGCAGATCATCAGTGGGGTATCGATGACGCCCTCACAGGCGATCCGAATACCAATATCTTGACCGGCGACGCTGGCGGCAGCCTGCTCGATTTCTCAAGAGGCGGCAACGACACCTTTACGGAAACCGCACCGTCGACCTACACCTTCTACGGCGACGCGGCTCGGAGCTTGTTCAATTTTGCTCGGGGCGGTGACGACACCTTCACGGTGTCGAGCTCCTCCACCACCACTGCTTACGGTGACGCGGGCGACGATATGTCGGACCACAGCAAGGGCGGCAACGACACTTTCACGGGCGCCGCGCAAGCCAGCAACATTTTCTTCGGCGACGCCGGCGGCAACATGATCGGCCATGCTCAGGGCGGCGACGACCGTTTCACGGCCTTTCCCAACTCCTTCAACACTTTCTACGGTGACGCCGGCGTCGATATGTCCGACCACAGCAAGGGTGGCAATGACACCTTTGAGGGCACCAGCGTGGCCGTCAACATTTTCTTTGGCGACGCCGGGAACAACATGTCTGGCCATGCTCAAGGTGGCGACGACCGTTTCACGGCCAGGAGCGACTCCAGCAACGCTTTCTACGGGGACACCAGCGGCGATATGTCGGACTACAGCAAGGGCGGCAACGACACTTTCAATGGCGCTAGTGACGCCAACACTATTTTCTACGGTGATGCCGGTCGCAGCATGTCTGGCCATGCTCAGGGTGGCGACGACCATTACACAGACTTTGGTGGCACGATTCAGACCAAAAGTTTCTTTGGCGACGCGAGCCTACATATGTCCGACTTTGCTAAGGGCGGCGACGACACCTTCACGAGCGTGGGTGGGTTCGTGATAAGTTTCTATGGTGACGCGGCCGGCATCATGTCCGACTCTGCTAGCGGGGGCGATGACGTGGCCGTGCTGCAAGGCACCCATAATTTCGCCTATGGCGACGCTGGCGCGATGGCCGGCAATGCTGTGGGCGGCAATGATATCCTAACCGGCGGCAATAAGAGCTCTGGTCCTGATGTTCAAAGCGAGTTGTATGGCGACACATTCGCTATGTCCGGGTCCGCCGCGGGCGGCAACGACATTCTTACCGGGGGCCACAACAGCGAAAGCGGCCAGGTCCGCAACTTCCTGTGCGGCGACGCTCTGCAAATGTCCGGTTCGGCTCTGGGCGGAAACGATACCCTGTACGCCGGGAGCGCGGCACCCGGCTGCACCGTCGTCAACGACATGTGGGGTGACGGGCAACTGAGCGAACTGGCTCAGGGCGGCAGAGATCAATTCATATTCAAGGACGATGGTTCAATGACGGTCGGAACCCAAAACACCATCTACGATTTCAGCCAGACCCAAGACGACACCATTGTATTTAGTGGCGTGGAGGGCGTGCAATCGTTCGATGATCTCACAATTGCGCAAAGTGGAACCGACACCATCATTACCGCAGGAGTCGATCAAGTTACTCTCGCAAACTTTACAAGCCCGCTGACGACGGGTGACTTTTTGTTTGTCTGAAAGCGAAGCTCTTATCGCATTCGAAGTGGGGGAATGCGTGAGAATTCGTTGAGCATCGTCGCGCGGCCGGTCGCCCCAATAATGCTCGACCGGCCGATCGACAATCCAAGCCGCAGTCATGGATCAGGCGGCCAGGAATCTCTCGGTCAAACGAGCCCAGAGCGCTGCGCCGACGGTCAGATTGCCGTCGTTGAAATCATATTTCGAGCTGTGCAGGATGGCTGAATCCTCGCCGTTTCCGAGGCGCAGAAAGCAACCGGGTTTGTGTTCGAGGAAATAAGAAAAGTCTTCGCTGCCGGGGATCAACGGGCAGACGGACACCTTGTCCTGACCGACGAGTTCGACAGCGATGTCTGTCGCAAAGGACGTCTCGCGCTCGGAATTGACCACCACCGGGTAGCCGCGCTCGTAATCGATCTCGACCGTTGCGCCATGCGCCTGCGCCACAAGTGCTGCGATATTGCGAATACGCTGCTCGAGCGTGTCGCGGATCTCGGCCGAGAAGGAGCGGACGCTCAACGTGATTTCGGCGTGTTCCGGAATGACGTTGGAGGCCGTGCCTCCGTGAATCGTGCCGACGGTGACGACAGCAGTCTCGATCGGGTTGACGTTGCGCGACACAACCGTCTGCAGGGTCATGACGATGTTGGCGGCAGCGACGATCGGGTCGACCGTCAGGTGCGGACGCGAGGCGTGGCCGCCACGCCCGGCGATCCTGATGGTGACGGTATCGCTCGCCGCCATCAGCGGCCCGGCGCGCATCAGGAACGAACCCGTCGGCGCGCCCGGGTGGTTGTGCAGCCCGAATATCGCATCGCAGGGAAAGCGCTCGAACAGGCCGTCGGCGATCATCGCCTGCGCCCCGCTTCCCTTGCCGGCTTCCTCGGCCGGCTGGAAGATGAGGTTCACCGTGCCGTTGAAATGCCGTGTGCGCGCCAGGTATTCGGCGGCGCCGAGCAGCATCGTGGTGTGGCCGTCATGACCGCAGGCGTGCATCTTGCCGCTGGCCTGGCTGCCATAAGGGAGATTGGTAGCTTCGGTGATCGGCAGGGCGTCCATGTCGGCTCGGATGGCGATGCTGCGGCCGCTGCCCTGGCGCAGGCGACCGACGACACCGAGCCCGCCGACATTGCGCGTCACCTCATAGCCCCAGCTTTCGAGCCGTTCGGCAACGTATGCAGCCGTTTCGTGCTCCTGGAATGAAAGCTCGGGATGCGCGTGCAGGTGCTGGCGGGCCGCTGCAAGCTCGGCGGCCTTGTCGGCGAAGTCGGAAATATCGGCGAACTGGTTGGAGGTCTTTGGCATGGAAGGTCCTTTGCCGGCCGAGCAGGTGCCGCGCCGGCTTTGCCTTTAGATGAAACGGCTCAAGAAAGCCCGCGTGCGCGGGTGCCTGGGTTTGGCGAGAACCTCGTCCGGAGGCCCGGCCTCGATCACATTACCGTCGTCCATGAACACCACCCGATCCGCCGCTTCGCGGGCGAAGCCGATCTCATGCGTGACCACGATCATGGTCAAGCCCTGCCTGGCGAGATCGCGCATGGTGGCGAGCACTTCGCCGACCAGCTCCGGATCGAGCGCCGAGGTCGGCTCGTCGAAGAGCATCAATTTCGGGCGGATGGCGAGCGCACGGGCGATGGCGACGCGCTGCTGCTGGCCGCCTGAAAGCTGGCGCGGATAGGCGTCGATCTTGTCGGCAAGACCGACACGGGTCAGCAGTTCGCGGGCGTAGCCGATCGCCTCCTTGCGGTTCTCCCGGTGAACGCCGACCGGAGCCTCGATAACGTTCTGCAGGGTCGTCATGTGCGGATAGAGATTGAACTGCTGGAACACCATGCCGATCTTGCGCCGCTGCGCGGCGATCGCGCGGTCGGAAAGTTTGTCGAGGCGGCCGTCGTGCAACCGGTAACCGATCTGCTCGCCGTCCACCTCGATCGACCCCTGGTCGATCGCCTCGAGATGATTGATGCATCGCAGGAAGGTCGACTTTCCGGAGCCGGACGGTCCGAGAATGACCACCACCTCGCCAGGCGCGACGTCCAGATCAATGCCCTTCAGCACCTCGAGCGGGCCGAAGGCCTTGTGAACGTTGCGCGCCCGGACCAGGGGCGTGTCATGCGCGCTCATTGGCGGCCTCCAGGGTGGCGGTCGCCGTCTTCTCGCGCGCACCGCGATCGCCGCGGCTGTAGTGGCGTTCGATCGCGCCTTGCGCGACATTGAGGACCGAGGTGATCAGCAGGTACCACAGCACTGCAACCATCAGCAGCGGAATGATTTCGAAGGTGCGGTTGTAGATCGACTGCACCGAGTAGAGCAGGTCGGCCATGGCGATGACGCTGACAAGCGACGTCGCCTTGATCATGCTGATCAGCTGATTGCCGGTCGGCGGCACGATCGACCGCATCGCCTGCGGGATGATGATGCGCCGCAAGGCCCGCGCGCGGGTCATGCCGAAGGCTTCAGCCGTTTCGGCCTGTCCCTTGTCCACCGACAGCAGCCCGCCACGGATGATCTCGGCCATGTAGGCGGCCTCGTTCAGCGCCAGACCAAGAACGGCGGCCGTCAAAGGCGTGATCAGGTCGTTGGTGTTCCAACTGGCGAAGCCGATGGAAATGCGCGGAAACAGCGTCGAAAGGTTGTACCACAGGATCAGTTGCACCAGCAGCGGCGTTCCCCGGAAGAACCAGATGAACAGGCCGGAGAGAAGGGATGCCAGCCTGTCGTTCGACATGCGCGCGATGGCGAGCAGCAGGCCGAGCACGATACCCAGGATCATCGCCACCACCGTCAGGCCGAGCGTTACGGAAAGCCCCTGCATGACCGTCGGATCGAAGAAATACTGGGCGACGACCGGCCAGCCGAAATTCGGGTTGACCGCGACGATATAGGCGAAGCCGGCTGCCACGGCGACGGTGAACGCCCAGAGCGCCAGCCGGGCGAGCGGAAACGGCCGGTGGGCTCGTTTGACGTCGCGCAGCGCGTCGTCGGGACGTCGCGGCAGCCCGGCCGCGTAGGCAGCGGTGGCGTCGGTCATGGCAGCCTCTACTGGCCCTGGTTGATGCCTGGCGCATCGATCATGTTCTTCTCGAGACCCCACTTCTTCATGACCGCGGCGTAGGTGCCGTTCTTCATCAGGATCTTGAACGCGTCGAGCAGCACGCCGCCCAGCGGAGAGCCCTTCTTGACGACGGCGCCTTGATAGATGTCCTTGAAGCCGTTGGCCTGGCCGATCCCGGCGAGTTCCAGCTGGCCCTTCGCCTGCTCGACGAAATAGGTCAGCGGCGCCTGCGAGGAGAAGAATGCGTCGGAGCGTTTCGACCGGACGGCCAGTATCGAGCTCGGCTGGTCGGTGAAGGATTGCACCTCGACGACCGACTTGCCCCCCTCGGTGCATTTCTGCGCCTGCTGCTTGATGACCTTTTCGGCCGAGCCACCCGACATGACCGCGATGCGCTTGCCGCACGCGGTGTCGAGCGAGGTGATGCCTTGCGGGTTGCCCTTCTCGACGGCGAAGACGACGTATTCGCGCACCCAATCGATGAAGTCGTTGGATTTCTGCCGGTCGGGATAGTCGCCGACAGGCCCCATCGCGAACTGATAACGGCCGGCATTGATGCCGCTCAGCAAAGCCGGCAGGCCGGCGACCGAGGTATGATCGATCTCGACACCGAGCAGCTGGCCGATGGCGTCGGAAATGTCCCTGGTCGCCCCCGACAGTTCGGTGCCGGTGACGATCTCATAGGGCGGGAACGAGCCGTTGTTGACGGCTGTGATCTTTCCCGCCGTGCGGATCTCTTCCGGCAGCCGGGCCCGCAAATCCTCGTTCACCGATTGCTTCTGGATATCCTGGGCAAAGCTGGCCTGCGCCAGCATGGTGACGAGCGAGGCGAATATGAAGCTGATTGTCCTCATGGCATTCTCCTTCGTGTTCTTCGTTGTACGTTGTCAGGCTGCGGTGGCCCGCGATCTGGCCTCGAAAGGAAACAAGGCTTCGGCGGAAATCGGTTCCGCCAGAATGCCCTGGGCATGGAGCTCGGTGACGAAATCCTCGATCATGCGCCGGTTGGCCGGCAGGCCGCTGGCGTTCCAGGAGGCAGGCAGGTCGCGCCCCGCATGAAGCAGCTCCTCGAGGATCCAGGGCGAGGTATCGGCATATTTTCGGCGCTTTGCCGTCCAGACGCGCTGGCTTTCGTTGATCAGCCTGGCGAGTTCCTGCGGCAGCCAGGGGTGCTCCCTGGCCACTGCGGCCTTGACGGCGACCAGATGCATGCCCGGGACATAACCGACGTCGGCGAAATAGGCGCGTTCGGCCGCGCGAAAATCGCGCAGCACTTGCCGGAAGCCGGAAGCCGGGCCGAAAAAGCCGTCCGGCATGAAGGGCGTGAAAACGGCGTCGAGCTCGCCTTGCGACAGCAGCTCGATCATCGGGCGCTCGCCTGGTGCTGCTTCGATGCGCCCCGGCCTGCCGAATCCGTCGAGGCGATCGGCGATCGGGTGCTCCGATGTCAGCCTGCCGGCGAACCAATAGGCATCCTCGACGCCGACGCCTGCCCGGCGAAGTGCCGCGCGCGTCCATGTGTTGCCGGAATCGCGCCAGCCGGTCACGCCGATGCGTTTGCCGGCAAGGTCGGAAAGCCGTTCCAGCGGGCTGGCCTCGACCGTTATGATGCAGCGATGGCGAAAGCCGCGCATGATGAAGCACGGTGTTCCAACCACCGTATCCCTGCCCGAAGCCATGGCCGACACATAACGGCTGAATGAGACCTCCGCCGCATCGTAGTTCGGATCGGTGCCGAGATCCGGAATGAGCGTGGCGACGCGGTCAACCTTCACCGACAAGCGGCTCGAAGCGACGTCACCCAGCACCAAAGGGGTGAGATAGTCCCAATCGCGGGTGGCTATGGTGATGGAGACGGGCATCGGCATGAACTTCAAAGCTATGTTTGACCGGCGATTGGTAAATGTTTATTTTTGGCCGATCAAATGTTATTATGTTATTGAACATTAGCTTTGATGGTCGCGGGTGCCGATGGATTTCGATGCAGGATGGTTCGCTGAACGCCTTGGCGACCGCACGATGCGCGGCATCGCGCGCGAGACCGGAGCGCTGATCAGAAGCGGCGCGCTGCCTGTCGGCGCAAAGCTTCCGCCGGTGCGCGATCTGGCCTATGTGCTTGGCGTCAGCCCGGCGACGGTCTCGCAGGCGTGGAGCGAGTTGCGGCGCTACAAGATCATCGGCGGCCGCGGACGCAACGGCACCTGGATCATGGGCAACCGCTTTGCCGCCCGGCCCGAGCGCCACATGAGCGGCGGCAATTACGGACAGGATGTTCTGAACCTGGCGATCGCGGAGCCCGATGTGAGGCTCTTGCCGCCGCTCGACATCGCGCTGGCGCATGGTGCGCGCGCCGAAAAGCTCAACAGCTACGAGCGGGTGCGCATCCTGCCCGAGCTGGAGGCGGCAGTGCGCCCGTCATGGCCGTACGATCCCGGCGCGTTCCTGGCCACCAATGGCGGTTACAACGCCATCTACACCTTGCTGCATGCGCTGGTCCCGCCGGGAGCGCCGGTGGCCATCGAGAACCCGACGGCGCTTCGCCTGCTCGACATCCTCGAGGATCTCGATGTGCCGATCATCCCGGTAGACTGCGACAGCGACGGTCCCTTGCCGGATGCACTTGCCAACGCTCTGCGGCAGCGGCCCGTCGCGTTCCTGTTCCAGCCGCGCGTCCATTCGGTGACCGGCGCCTGCATGTCGTCGGCGCGGCTGGAAGTCATCGGCGACCTGCTCGCCGGCACCGACGTGCTGATTGTCGAAGATGACGGCGTCGGCGATATTGCCTCGGCGCCGCGCATTTCGCTTGGCCGGCGTTTTCCCGATCGCGTCGTCCATATCCTGTCCTATTCCAAGACCCACGGCCCGGATTTGCGGCTCGCCGTGCTGTCCGGATCGGCGACGATCGTCGAGCAGATCCAGTCCTACCGCAGCTTCAGCTCGGGATGGACCAGCCGCATCCTGCAGGCGGCCACCGCCTGGCTGCTGCAAGACCCGGCCAGGGCCGCCCTGGTGGAGCAGGCGAAGGAGGTATACCGCGGCCGTCGCGAACGGCTCGCCGGCGAACTGGCCAAACGCAATGTCGATATCGACGCCGGACACGGTCTCAGCGTCCTCATTCCGGTTGCTTCGGAACCTTACGCAATGGTCACGCTGGCCGCCCACGGCATCGCGGTCCATGCCGGAGCGAAGTTTTCGACCGGAAAAACGAACGCTGTCCGCGTCGCGACCAGCATTCTGGACGAGGAGCACCTCGAGCACGTCGCAAATTCCCTGGCGCTGGCAGCCGACCCGGCGCGGGAAGTTGTCTGAGGCAAGTCAATCGCCGTTCGGACTGCTACTCCGCCGCCACGCCCTTCATCTCGAGGTAGCTTTCCATCGAATCGTCCATCGCCTGCAGCCACGGCGTATGATGCAGCGGCGCCATCGTGCCGGTCATCAGCGAGCGGTAGGCATGGTCGCGGAAGCCCATAATGTCTTGCGCCTTGTGGTGCTCCCACTCCATGAAGGTCTGATTGACAGCCTCGACATCGAAGCCGGGATAGTCGGTCTGCTCCATCAGCTCCCTGGTGTAGTCGCCCTGGAACCAGATCATCTGCTCGGCGTCTTCAAGCGTTTCCTCGCGTGCCCGCCATTTCCGGCCGTGCTCGGCCATGGCGTCGGCTGAGGGCAGATTGATGCGGCCCATGATGACGTCGCGGGCGAACCAGGCCTGCGCGTCGAACATGTTGAAGGTGTAGAACTGGTCCTGCATGCCGATATAGGACAGCTTCGGGTTTTTCTCCCAGACGACGCCCTCGTAGAGCCCGTCCGGCCACATGCGGTTGGCGGTCTTCAGCTTCAAATCCTCGGTGAGGAACGGGAAGGAATGGAGGTAACCGGTGCACAGGATGATGGCGTCGACGTCTTTGGTGCTGCCGTCCTTGAAATGCGCCGTCTTGCCGACGACCTTCTGCAGAAGCGGCACTTCCTTCCAGTTCTCCGGCCATTTGAAGCCCATCGGCTTCGAGCGGTAGCTGGAGGTGATCGATCTGGCGCCGTATTTGTAGCATTGCGAGCCGATGTCCTCGGCTGAATAGGAGCGGCCGATTATCAAAATGTCCTTGCCCTTGAATTCCATGGCGTCGCGGAAATCGTGGCTGTGCAGGATACGGCCGTTGAAGGTCGAAAAGCCCTCGAAATAGGGAACGTTGGGCACGGAGAAATGGCCCGAGGCGACGACGACATGGTCGAACTCTTCCGAGTAGGTGACGTCGCTGGTGCGGTCATGCGCGGTGACGGTGAATTTTTTTGTCGTTTCGGAGAAGGTGACCATGCGCACCGGGCTGTTGAAGCGCACCCATTGGCGCACGCCGGATTTTTCGACGCGGCCCTTGATGTAGTCCCACAGCACGGCGCGCGGCGGATAGGAGCCGATCGGCCGGCCGAAATGCTCCTCGAAGGTGTAGTCGGCGAATTCGAGGCATTCCTTCGGGCCGTTCGACCAGAGGTAACGGTACATCGAGCCGTGCACTGGGTCGCCATGCTCGTCGAGGCCGGTGCGCCAGGTGTAGTTCCACAGGCCGCCCCAGTCGGACTGCTTTTCGAAGCAGACGATTTCGGGAATGTCGGCGCCCTTGTCGGCGGCCGACTTGAAGGCCCTGAGCTGGGCCATGCCGGACGGCCCGGCTCCGATGACGGCAACACGATCTTTCATTGCGGGCCTCCCGATCTCATTTCCCTAACGAAACAAATTTCACTGACAGGACAGTAATTGCCCCTTCGATGCTGTCAACAGGGCTTGTCGCGAAACCGCGTTTCGCCCAGCTGGATTTCCAAGCGACGCAGTAGCTCGGGCGAAATCCGGACATTGCGCAATTCGACACGGGTGGCTTGCCGTGGCAGTTGCGCTTCTGTATCGGCACCGAATATGTTCACCGTGAGTGAAATGAATCGGCAAGGTCCGGGGTGGCAACATGGCGAAAAAAGCATCCAGTCTAAAGCCCGCTGCGGCCGTCGTCGCCGCCAAGGCCAAGCCGTCGGTCGCTGCAGTCGATCCGCGCAAGATACGCGCGCCGCTCACCCAGAACCCGCACGCCATTCGCGACACCCGCGAAAAAGTCCTGGAGGTCGCGATCGGCCGCGAGGTGCGGGCCTTCCGCAAGAAGCTCGGCATCACCGTCGCCGATCTGGCTGCCGCCACCGACATTTCGCTTGGCATGCTGTCGAAGATCGAGAACGGCATCACCTCGCCATCGCTGACCACGTTGCAGGCGCTGTCGCGGGCGCTCGGCGTTCCCGTCACCGCCTTCTTCCGACGCTTCGAGGAAGAGCGCAGTGCCGTCTTCGTCAAGGCCGGCGAAGGCCTCGACGTCGAACGCCGCGGCACGCGCGCCGGCCACCAGTACAATCTGCTCGGCCATATCGGCTCCAACACCAGCGGCGTCGTCGTCGAACCCTATCTGATCACGCTGACCGAGGATTCCGACGTGTTCCCGACCTTCCAGCATGAAGGCATGGAATTCCTCTATATGCTCGAGGGCGAGGTGGTTTACCGGCACGGCAGCAATCTCTACCCGATGAGGCCTGGCGACAGCCTGTTCTTCGACGCCGATGCGCCGCACGGACCGGAAGTGCTGAGCGTCCTGCCGATGCGGTATTTGTCGATCATCTGTTATCCGCAGAGCAGCGCGGGGTGAGCCGGAGATGAGGGCGCGCAAGCAATCCTGGATCGCTGCACTCCACGGCCACGGTAACGGCATGGATCCTAGGGTCTCTGCTACGTTGAACTGCAGGGCAAGCTCGTCCTCGATTGGTCGCAAGGGGGCTAAAGGCCGGCGCTCTACGGCGCCCCCCTCTGCCCTGCCGGGCATCTCCCCCTCTTGGGGGGAGATTGGCAGCTTGACGGGCAGCGCGAACCTCGCAAACAGAACCTCAATCCGGCCCGAACCCTGGCGATGTCGCACTGCCGTCATCCAGCTTCGACAGCCATTCGACCAGCGTCGCGCGGTAGCGCGTCAGGCCTTTGTAGTTGGCGAGTTCGTCGGGAAGGTCGCGGATGACGCGGTGCAGGCGCCTTGCCCATTTCGGCTGCGTCACCAGCTCGTCCATCTTGATCAGGTAGCAGCGGATCGGGAAGACGATCGCATTCGAGCGCGGCAGCCGCCAGAAGCTCTGCAGCTCGACGCGCAGATGGACCTTGTCGCCGACGTTTTTGGGCGTCACCGTGGTCCGGTCCGGACCCCATTTGTGATAATTTTCCGGGCTGGTATCGAGGCGCGGATTGATGGTCATCGTCCAGTTCAGCCGGCGCGCCGGCTTGCCCTGCTGGATGTTGGTGAGGAATTTTAGCGCCCGGACGAAGATGCCCTTCTCATGCGCCAGCGGCACCGGCGCGTGCCATTCGAAGAAGTTCATGCCGATGTCGAAATCGAGCGACCAGTCGGCCTGGGTGGTGACCATGCCGGCATCCATCCACAGATTGCCGTCGCGCTGGTCGAGAATGCAGAAATCGCCCTGGCTCTGGCGGGTGATGTATTCCATCGGCCCATAGGGCAGCGTCGAGACGTCGCCGAATGTGAAGCTGTCGTCGATGCCGAGCGGCCGGTTGATCCAGCGCCAGCGGTCGCCATGGCGCGTCAGCGTGAAATGCTCGGGATAGCCCAGCGCCTGCTGCTCCATCAAAAGCTCGAGCAGATCCCAGCCGGCCAGCGTCATGTGCGGCAGCGACTGGCAGCGCAGCGGATCCTCGGCCAGCACCAAAGCGCGGTCCTGCATCTCGGCGACATAGTGCTCGTCGACGTCGATCAAATTCTCCAGCACGCTGCCCTTCGGCCCGACGACATGCGGCTCGATGTTGACGGCATACATGTAGCTGTCTTCATGGAACGGGAACGGGAACCGCCTGATGTGCTCGGGGCTGTTCCTGAACGTGAAGTCGTCGCGGAAGGTTTCCTTACGAAAGGTGATGCCCAAGCTCGCCTCCTATCTTTCCAGCACCAGCGACCTGCCCTCGAAGCGCGAGACGCAGGGCATGATCTTGCAGCCCGAATGGTGGTCTTCCTCGCTCAGCCAGTGGTCGTTGTGGATGAATTTGCCGTCATGCGAAATGACGTTGGTCTCGCACTGGCCGCAGACGCCGCCGCGGCAGAGATAGGGCGGATCGACGCCGGCCGCCTCGATCGCCTCGAGCAGGCTCTGCTGCTCGTCGACACGGATTGTCTTGCCGCTGAGCGCCAGCGTCACGTCGAAGGGCGCGCCGGGCTGGGGTGCGGCGAAATGCTCGAAATGCACGGTCTCCGGAGGCCAGCCGAGGGCCGCGGCACGCTCGCGCACCCAGCCGATCATGCCGGACGGGCCGCAGACATAGAGATGCGTGCCGAGCGGCTGCGACGACAGCAGCCGGTCGAGATCGACGCGCTCGTCGCGGTCGTCGTGATAGAGCCTGACCCGGCGGTCGTAGCGCTCCCTGAGCAGGTTGGCATAGGTGCCGAGCGAGGCGGTGCGGCAGGTGTAATGCAATTCGAAATTGCCGCCTTCCGCCGCCAGTTGCGCGGTCTGCGCCATGAACGGGGTGATGCCGATGCCGCCGGCCAGCATCAGATGCTTCCTGGCGCGCAGATCGAGCGAGAACAGGTTGACGGGGTAGCTCACCACCATCTCCGTGCCCGGCCTGACCTGCCTGTGCATGAACAGCGAGCCGCCGCGGCCGGCGTCGTCGCGGCGCACCGAGATGGTGTATTCGCGGGTGTCGAGCGGCGAGCCCATCAGCGAATAGGGATTGAGCCTGGTGCGTTCGCCATCGCGCATCTCGACGACGACATGGGCGCCGCCGGAAAAGGTCGGCAAAAGCTCGCCGTCGCGCCGGCGGAAATGAAAGCGCGTCACCAGCTCGTTGACCGGGACGACATCGCTGACGACGACATCGAGTTTGGTGGTGCCGGTGCTCATCGAAAGACCTCCTCGATCGGAGGAATTTCGCTGCGGTCCTCGGCGTTGATGCAGACGCCCTGGAAGGCGGCGAGGCGCCGCGAATAGTGATCGCGCACCAGAAGCAGCAGGCCGCAATGCGAACAGGTCGCCGGCTGCGTCGTCACGTTCTCGGTGATGCCCTTGCAATGGACGCACTGCATGCGGCGCGCCAGCGAGCCGCGATGCTCGGTCTGGATCGAGGTGTGGTCGATGCCGGCTTCTAGCGCCGCCTGCATGGCCTGGCCGATCAGCCCCTCGGTGCCGGCGAGATAGAGCCTGAGGCCCATATGGGCGTTGGCCAGCGTCTGCTTCAGCCGCGGCAGGGCGCTGGCGAAGGAATGGCTGAGGTAGAGCTGCGCCGGCTTCAGGGCTTCGAGCGCATCGGCGTATTTGCCGTCGCGGCCGGGAATGAAGATGATGTGGGCGCCACCGAAGAAATCCGCCGGTGCCTTGGCGGCCAGATCGGCAATCGCCAGCGCTCCCTCTGCATCCGCTATGAAAAGATGATGCTTGCCAGGCTGCGGAGACAGGGTCCCATAGACCGGCCGGCTGATGATGCTTTTCGCTGCCATACCCGCAGTATGCCTCAGCCTTTCGCCGTGCGCTTGGTCTTCTTCGGATCATCGAAAGGAAGCGGCTCGGCGGTTGCGCTGATGGTGCCGCTCTTGTTGCGGATCTCGAGCCTGGTGCCCTGCACCGCGCAGTCGACGTCGAGCCGGGCAATGCCCATCGATTTTTTGACCAGCGGCGAATACATGGCGCAGGTCACCACGCCGACCTTTTTGCCGTCGCGATAGACCGGCGCGCCCTCGTCGGCCGGCTCCTTGCCTTCGAGCAGCACGCCGAAGATCTTGAAGCGCTCCTTGTCCTTGAGGCGGTAGTGCTCCTCGGCACCGCGAAAGCCCGTCTTGCCGGGGCTGACGGTGAAGTCGAGACCAAGCTCCCACAGCGTGTCGCCCGGGCCTTCGTTCTCGAACGGGTATTTCTGCGAATTGTCGTAGGGGTAAAACAGCAGGTAGCTCTCGACGCGCAGCATGTCGAGCGTGGTGAAGCGGCACGGGATGATGCCGGCGCTCTTGCCCTCGTCGAGGATCCTGTCCCAGATCGTTCCGGCGTCCTGGCCACGGCAGAAGATCTCGTAACCGCGCTCGCCGGTGTAGCCGGTGCGCGAGATCATCACCGGAAAGCCGAACAACTGGGTCTGCATGTGGTGGAAATAGTTGAGGTCGCGAATGCCGGGCACATGCTTTGCCAGATAATCCACGGCTAGCGGCCCCTGCAGCGAAAGGTCGTGCAGATTGTCGTCGAAGCGCAGCGACACGTCGCGACCGACGGAAGCGCGCTGCAGCTCTTCATGGCCGGTGCCCGAGCCATGCACGACCATCCAGGAATTCGGGCCGGTGCGGTAGAGGATGCAGTCGTCGGTGAACTTGCCGGCCTCATTGAGCATGCAGGCATAGGCCGACTTGCCGGGATAGATCTTTTCGACGTCGCGCGTCGTCGCCAGATCGATCAGGTGCGAGGCGTGCGGCCCGGTGATGTGGACCTTCTTCAAGCCGGACACGTCCATCAGGCCGGCCTTGGTGCGGATGGCGATATACTCTTCGTCGGCGTCCTTGTCGTAGGTCCAGGCGGTGCCCATGCCGCTCCAGTCCTCGAGCTTCGAGCCGAGCGCGCGATGGCGGTCCGCAAGCGTCGAAAATCTCCAGGATGCCGTCATCCGCTGTCCTCCGTTCGAAAGAAACTTTTTTGCTTTGCCCTGCTCCCTGCACACAGGCGGGAGCGTTGCCTTGAATATTGACCGCAAACGCCGGGAGCCTGCAATACCCGTAAGCAAATAATTTCATTGTCAGGCAAATCCGGCGCGCCCAAAACAAACGGTTAACGTCGCGTAAAATCGTCTTGACAATTCCAGAATTCGGCCGGATTTTATGAAAAAAATTTCACTCTCTTGAAAGAGGGCAATGACCGGCCAATCTGGACCGGCGTTGAAAAAGGGGAAAGCCGATGTCCGACCTGCAACAGCGCGTGGAAGCGTTGTACCGTTCCGACGTGCGTGGATCCGTGCTCCTGATCGTCTGCCTGTGGGCGACGATCCTCTTTGTCCTGTTCATGACATGGCCATACGTCCCCGACGCCGGCATCAAGCTCGTCGTCGCGGTCGCCGCCGCCGCGGTGCTGATCTTCAACACGGCCGCCATTCTGGCGATGGTCAACCACTACAAGGAAGACAAGGACTTCATCTACGGCCTCGACATCAAGAACGCCGACGCCTACCGCAACCACAAGTCCTGAGGGGGAGACGCATGGCCCGCTATACACCGCCCGAACAGAGCAAGGCCGGACAGGTTTTCGATATCGCCGTCGTCGTGGTCGCGATTTTCGTCGCGCTGTGGCTGCCGCTGAAACTAGGCCTGGCAGGGGCGGCAAAATCCATCGACGCGCTCGACGCCAAGACGTGGGAAGCGCTCGGCCAGAACCCGACCATGGCCTCGATCTGGGAAAAGCTCGGCTACACGCCGGAAACCGCGCACGACATCATCCAGAACCGGTTCCACTACATCATCGACTGGCCGACGCTGATCATCATGGCGGCGGTGCTGATCGGCTATTTCATCTTTCTGTTCCGCGCATCGGACCGCGAATACCGCGACGTCATCGACGAAAAGTTCGGCGACAAATAGATAGGAAGCATCGTCATGTGGGTGGCACTCTCTTACGCATGCTGGGGCATCTCGATCGTGCTCGCGCTGTGGATGCTCTACGACTGGTTCAAGATCGACACGACCTATTCCGAAGAGATGCTGACCTCGTCCAGGGAAGGCGAACTTGAAGCCGTGTCCGAAAAACACCGGATCTGAGTGGGGGATTGAACGATGACGATCACGGCTGAACCAGCGGTGCAAGTGCAGGGCGACAGGGTTTCACTGCTCAGGGTGCTCGGCCCCGCCCATGTCTGGGCGCTCGGCGTCGGGATCGTTCTGGTCGGCGAATTCACCGGCTGGAATTTCGCGGCGGACAAAGGCGGCGCGCTGGCGGCGCTGATCGTCTGCTGGATCGTCGGGCTGCTCTACACCTCGGTCGCGATGATCGATTCCGAAGTGACCTCGACGGTTGCCGCCGCCGGCGGCCAATATGCGCAGGCCAAGCACATTGTCGGGCCGCTGATGGCCTTCAACGTCGCGCTGTTCCTGGTCTTTGCCTACACCATGCTCGAAGTGTCGGACGCGATCCTGCTCGGCGACACCATCGTCGCCAAAGCCGGCGTCGAGGGCCTCAACCACAATTCCTTCATCGCCGCGACAATCGTCGTGCTGGCATGGCTGAACTATCGCGGCGTGCTGATGACGCTCAACGTCAACTTCGTCATCACCGCCATCGCCTATGTCTCGATCGTCATCCTGTTCTTCTCGGTCAGCCCGTGGACGCAAGGCGCCGTGCTCAAGCTCAACGAGTTGGTGACCCCGGGCAACGCCCTGCCCTACGGCTGGATCGGCGTCATCGCCGCCTTCCAGTTCGGCATCTGGTATTATCTCGGCATCGAGGGCACCACGCAGGCCGCCGAGGAAGTGCGCTCGCCGGCGCGCTCGCTGCCCTACGGCACGATGGCCGGCATGATCACGCTTCTGATCGCCGCCGCCATGACCTGGTATGTCTGCGCCTCGATGATGCCCTGGGAATATCTCGGCATCACCTATTATCCGCTGTGGGATGCAGGCAAACTGACCGGCAGTGCGCTGCTGGAGAACCTGTTGTTCATCGCGACGCTGCTTGCCGCGCTCGCCTCCGCCAATGGCTGCATCAACGACGCCGCGCGCGCCTGGTTTTCGCTCGGCCGCGACCGCTATCTGCCGACCTGGTTCTCGGCGGTGCATCCGAAATACCGCACGCCCTATCGCTCGATCCTGTTTCTGCTGCCGATCGCGCTCGCCTTCGCCTTCATCGCCGACCTCAACCAGGCGATCACCTTCTCGATCCTGTCGGGCGTGCTGCAATACACTTTCATGAGCATCAACATCATCATGTTCAGGAAAAAGTGGCCGCTCGGCTCGATCCGCCGCGGCTACACCCATCCGTTCCATCCGCTGCCGGCGATCGTCTTGTTCTGCCTTTGCGTGGTCACCTTCTTTGCGATCTTCCTCGGCTTCGGCTCGCAGCTGATCGCCATGGTCGCCTTCTACTTCCTGATCTCGCTGTGGTTCCACTTCTACCGCTACAAATTCGTGCGCCGTGGTGCCCAGTTCACCATGCCGTGGCCGAAGCCGCAGGGCTACTGACGGCGCGCCCGGTCTGGGCGGGCATTTGCGTGACGAGGTGCGTTAGGTGATCTCAGCATTGCTCGCCGGGGCGGTTGCCCTGGCTCTCGTCCTCCATATAGCCTGGCTTGCGCGGGCCAGCCGCGCCAAGGCTTCGACCGGGCTTGCCGCCGACGAAGCTGGCGTCCGCGTCGTCGTCCCCGACGCGGCCAACGTCTCGGACGGCACTGCCGGCGTCGTCACCTTCGCCGGCTCGTGGAACGGCCGGCGGGTCCAGGTGCGGACCATCGTCGACACGCTGGCGATAAGGAAGCTGCCGGCGCGCTGGCTGAGTGTTTCGATCACCGAAAAGGTCGCGATACCAGGCACTTTCGATATGATGATGCGGCCCGGATCGCCGACGACTTTTTCCAATTTCGATCATCTCGTCCATCCGCTGCCGAAGGCGGCGGGGTTTCCGGCCGAGGCGGTGCTGCGGAGCGACCGCAAGGGCGTGCGCTTCCCCGAAGCCATCATCGCCGGCCACCTCGATGTCTTTGCCGAGGAGCGCGCCAAGGAATTGCTGATCACGCCGAACGGCGTGCGCATCGTCTGGCTGCTGGCCGAGGCCGAGCGGGCGCGCTACGGCGTATTCCGGCAGGCCGAATTCGGCGCGGTCAGGCTCGATCCGGTGCTGATCGAGAGGCTGCTGTCGTCGGCTTCGGCGCTGCGCGATGCCATCAATCAAAGCGAACGGCAAGCGGCATGATCAGCCAGATCACCACCTCCCCCGCACCACCGAGCCCCTATCTGGTTCTGGGCGCTGCGATCGTTTTGCCGGCGAGCGGGCATGTCGTGCTCGGCGTGCCGGTGCGCGGCCTGCAATTCCTGTTCTTCATGGTGATCCTTGCCTGGGTCACCGCCAAGATCGCGCCGCCCGACGCCAGCTTCGTCGGACGCCATGCCGGCGGCTTCCTGATCTATGCCCTGTCGATCCTGGATGCCTACAAGGTCGCTCGCATCCGCTATGCCAAATGGGTTCACAATGGCGGCCAGCGCAGCGATAGTGCGGCCGGCGGCGCCTCAGCCGATATATAACGACAGGAAAATTTTTTTCATACCAATTGAATTCCCGGGACTCATTCGATACATCTCGGAGGGAACAAACTCGCGGAGGCTGACATGTGCGGAATCGTCGGACTGTTTTTGAAGGACAAGTCGCTCGAGCCCCAGCTTGGCGCGATGCTGTCGGAGATGCTGATCTCGCTCAGCGATCGCGGTCCCGACAGCGCCGGCATCGCCATCTATGGCGCGCCCTCCAATGAAGCCAAGATCACCATCCAGTCGGCCAAGCCGGAGCGCGATTTCCGCAGCCTCGACGCCGAACTCGCCAAGGCAATCGGCGCGCCGGTGAGCATTGCTGCGAAGTCGACGCATGCCGTGGTCCGGACGACGCCTGCCAAGATCGACGAAGCACGCGAGACGATCCAGGCGCTGCGCCCCGACATCCGCATCATGGGCGCCGGCGACGTCGTCGAAATCTACAAGGAAGTCGGGCTGCCCGAAGCGGTCGTCGACCGTTTCGGCGTCCGCGAGATGACCGGCACGCACGGCATCGGCCATACCCGCATGGCGACCGAATCGGCGGTGACGACGATGGGCGCGCATCCGTTCTCGACCGGCGCCGACCAGTGCCTGGTGCATAATGGCTCGCTGTCCAACCACAACAATGTCCGCCGCGAGCTGATCCGCGAAGGCATGACATTCGAGACCGAGAACGACACCGAGGTCGCTGCCGCCTATCTCTCCTCGCAGATGGCGCATGGCAAGAACCTCGGCGAGGCGCTGGAAGGCACGCTGAGCGATCTCGACGGGTTTTTCACCTTCGTCGTCGGCACCAAGAACGGCTTCGGCGTGGTGCGCGACCCGATCGCCTGCAAGCCCGCAGTAATGGCCGAAACCGACCAGTATGTCGCCTTCGGCTCGGAATATCGTGCGCTCACCAAACTGCCCGGCATAGACAATGCGAAGGTCTGGGAACCCGAGCCCGCAACCGTCTATTTCTGGGAGCATTGAACCAATGCCGGCAAGCAATGCCTTCAATACGGGCAACCTCTCCAAGGCCGCGCGCGAGCCGGGCCATGCGTCACGGGTCTTCGATCTGGCCGAAATGTCGCTGCGCGAGCTCAACCAGGCGCTGCACGATCTGGCGCCCGGTTCGAACGAGACCGCCTGGGAGGTGCTCCACCCGCGAGGCAGCCATTCGGTCGCCGTCGGCGTCGACCAGCCGGTCGCCATCGATGTGCGCGGCAGCGTCGGCTATTATTGCGGCGGCATGAACGACGGCGGCACCATCACCGTGCATGGCTCGGCCGGGCCCGGCGTCGGCGAGAACATGATGTCCGGCCAGATCGTCGTCAAAGGCGATGCCAGCCAGTATGCCGGCGCCACCGGCCGGGGCGGGTTGCTCGTCATCGAAGGCAACGCGTCGTCGCGCTGCGGCATCTCGATGAAAGGCATCGACATCGTCGTCCATGGCAATATCGGCCACATGTCGGCCTTCATGGCGCAGTCCGGCAACCTAGTGGTGCTGGGCGACGCCGGCGATGCGCTCGGCGATTCCATCTACGAGGCGCGGCTTTTCGTGCGCGGCAAGGTCGAAAGCCTCGGCGCCGACTGCATCGCCAAGGAGATGCGGCCCGAGCATCTCGAATTGCTGCAAGGCTTGCTCGACCGCGCCGGCGTGACCGGCGTCAAGGCGGCGGAGTTCAAGCGTTATGGCTCGGCTCGTACCCTCTACAATTTCAATATCGACAACGCCGACGCGTATTGAGGCTCAATGACCTATCGCAACCCGCCGACGACGCCGCGCAAATCCGCGACCTTCGACGACTACACGCTTTCCGAGATCCGCCGCGCGGCGGCGACCGGCATCTATGACATCCGCGGCGCCGGCGCCAAGCGCAAGCTGCCGCATTTCGACGACCTTCTGTTCCTCGGTGCTTCGATCTCGCGCTATCCGCTCGAAGGCTATCGCGAGCGCTGTGACACCAGCGTCGTGCTCGGCTCGCGCTATGCGAGAAAACCGATCGAATTGAAAATCCCGATCACCATTGCCGGCATGAGCTTCGGCTCGCTGTCCGGCCCGGCGAAGGAAGCGCTCGGCCGTGGCGCGACGCTGTCGGGCACCTCGACGACCACCGGCGACGGCGGCATGACCGAGGAAGAGCGCGGCCATTCGAAGACGCTGGTCTACCAGTATCTGCCGTCGCGCTACGGCATGAACCCGCGCGATCTGCGCCGTGCCGACGCGATCGAGGTTGTCGTCGGCCAGGGCGCCAAGCCCGGCGGCGGCGGCATGCTGCTCGGCCAGAAAATCTCCGACCGCGTCGCCGAAATGCGCACGCTGCCGAAAGGCATCGACCAGCGCTCGGCCTCGCGCCACCCCGACTGGACCGGGCCGGACGACCTCGAGATCAAGATCCTCGAATTGCGCGAAATCACCGATTGGGAAAAGCCGATCTACGTCAAGGTCGGCGGCGCGCGGCCGTATTACGACACCGCGCTTGCGGTGAAATCGGGCGCCGATGTCGTCGTCGTCGACGGCATGCAGGGCGGCACGGCGGCGACCCAGGAAGTGTTCATTGAAAATGTCGGCCAGCCGACGCTTGCCTGCATCAGGCCGGCGGTGCAGGCGCTGCAGGATCTCGGCATGCATCGCAAGGTGCAGCTGATCGTCTCCGGCGGCATACGCAACGGCGCCGACGTCGCCAAGGCGCTGGCGCTCGGCGTCGATGCGGTGTCGATCGGCACGGCAGCGCTTGTCGCGCTCGGCGACAACGACCCGCGCTGGGAGGCGGAATACAACGAACTCGGCACCACCGCCGGCGCCTATGACGACTGGCATGAGGGTCGCGACCCGGCCGGCATCACCACGCAGGATCCCGAGCTAATGAAACGGGTCGATCCGATTGCGGCCGGCCGACGGCTGGCGAATTATCTTAAGGTGATGACACTTGAGGCGCAGACAATCGCCCGCGCCTGCGGCAAGAACAGCCTGCACAATCTCGAGCCCGAGGATCTTGTGGCCTTGACGATCGAAGCCGCCGCCATGGCCGGCGTGCCGCTGGCCGGCACCAACTGGATACCGGGCAAGAACGGCTTCTAAAACAAACCAAATGCCAGTAAGCGAGGAACTATAATGGGGAACGATCTCGCCGCCTTCGCCAAGGAAAAGGGCGTCAAATATTTCATGATATCCTACACCGACCTGTTCGGTGGGCAACGCGCCAAGCTGGTGCCGGCGCAGGCGATCGCCGACATGCAGCGGGACGGTGCCGGCTTTGCCGGCTTTGCCACCTGGCTCGACCTGACGCCGGCGCATCCCGACATGCTGGCGGTGCCGGATCCGGCCTCGGTGATTCAGTTGCCTTGGAAGCCGGAAGTCGCCTGGGTCGCCGCCAACTGCATCATGGACGACAAATCGGTCGAGCAGGCGCCGCGCAACACGCTGAAGCGGTTGATCGCGGAGGCCGCTGGCGACGGCATGCACATCAAGACCGGCGTTGAGGCCGAATTCTTCCTGATCTCGCCGGATGGCAAGACGATTTCCGACGAATATGACACGGCGTCGAAGCCCTGCTACGACCAGCAGGCGGTGATGCGCCGCTACGATGTGATCGCCGAGATCTGCGACCACATGCTGGCGCTCGGCTGGGGCGCCTACCAGAACGACCACGAGGACGCCAACGGCCAGTTCGAGATGAACTGGGCCTTCGACGATGCGCTGGCGACCGCCGACAAGCATTCCTTCTTCAAATTCATGGTGAAATCGGTCGCCGAAAAGCACGGCCTGCGCGCAACCTTCATGCCTAAACCCTTCCAGGGCCTGACCGGCAATGGCTGCCATGCGCATATCTCGGTGTGGGACAAAGACGGCAAGACCAATGTCTTTGCCGACAATGCGATGGAGCTCGGCCTGTCGGCCAAGGGCAGGAATTTCCTCGGCGGCATTATGAAACATGCGTCCGCGCTTGCCGCCATCACCAACCCGACGGTCAATTCCTACAAGCGCATCAACGCACCGCGCACCATCTCCGGCGCCACCTGGGCGCCGAACACGGTGACCTGGACCGGCAACAACCGCACCCACATGGTGCGCGTGCCCGGCCCCGGCCGCTTCGAGCTGCGCCTGCCGGACGGCGCGGCAAACCCGTATCTGCTGCAGGCGGTGATCATCGCCGCCGGCCTTGACGGCGTCCGCTCGAAGGCCGACCCCGGCCGGCGCTACGATATCGACATGTACCAGTTCGGCCATACGGTCGAGGGCGCGCCGAAGCTGCCGCTCAACCTGCTCGACGCGTTGCGCGAGTTTGACAACGACAAATCGCTCAAGGCGGCGCTGGGTGAGGAATTCTCGTCGGCCTATCTAAAGCTCAAGCAGCAGGAATGGAATTCCTATGCTTCCCACTTCACCCAGTGGGAGCGCGACCACACGCTCGACATCTGATCCGGAATTGTTGCACGCCCGGCGCGAAACAGGTTCATGAAATACTCGATCTTCTCCCTCGCCCGGGCGGCATTTTCCGGCCATAAGAACTGGCAGCGCACCTGGCGCGACGCCAGCCCGAAGAGCCACTACGACGTGGTGATCATCGGCGGCGGCGGCCATGGCCTGGCGACGGCATGGTTCCTCGCCAGCGAATACGGCATCAGGAATGTCGCCGTGCTGGAAAAAGGCTGGATCGGCTCCGGCAATGCCGGCCGCAACACAACCATCATCCGCTCCAATTACGGGCTGCCCGGCAATACCGGCTTCTACGAGCTGTCGATGAAGCTGTGGGAGCGGATGGAGCAGGACCTCAACTACAACACCATGGTCAGCCAGCGCGGTGTCATCAACCTCTACCATTCCGACGCGCAGCGCGATGCCTATGCGCGGCGCGGCAACACCATGCGCATCAACGGCATCGATGCCGAACTGCTCGATCTGACGGCGGTCAGGAAGATGATGCCGTTCCTGAACTTCGACAACGCACGTTTCCCGGTGCAGGGCGGGCTTTTGCAGCGGCGCGGCGGCACGGCGCGGCACGACGCCGTGGTCTGGGGCTATGCGCATGCGGCGAGCGCGCTCGGCGTCGACATCATCCAGAACTGCGAGGTGACCGGTTTTGTCCGCGATGGCAGCGGCAAGGTGACCGGCGTCGAGACGAGCCGCGGCAGGATCGGCGCGGCCAAGGTCGGCATGGCGGTCGCCGGCTCCTCGTCGCGCGTCGCGGCGATGGCCGGCATGCGGCTGCCGATCGAAAGCCATGTGCTGCAGGCCTTCGTCTCCGAGGCGATCAAGCCGCTGATCCCCAACGTCATGACGTTCGGCGCCGGGCATTTCTACGTCAGCCAGTCCGACAAGGGCGGCCTGGTCTTCGGCGGCGACATAGACGGTTACAATTCCTATGCCCAGCGCGGCAATCTGCCTGTCATGGAAGACGTGTGCGAGGGCGGAATGGCGCTGATGCCGATGATCGGCCGGATACGGCTGCTGCGTCAGTGGGGCGGCATCATGGACATGTCGATGGACGGCTCGCCGATCATCGACAAAACACCGGTCAACGGGCTCTATCTCAACGCCGGCTGGTGCTATGGCGGCTTCAAGGCGACGCCCGGCTCCGGCCTGGTCTTTGCCCATCTGCTGGCGCGCGACGAGCCGCACAAGGAGGCTGCCCGCTTTCGTCTCGACCGCTTCCGGCGAGGTGCGATGATCGACGAAAAGGGCCAAGGCGCCCAACCGAACCTGCATTAAAGGCTGGCTGAAGAAGCATGCGCATTGTCTGTCCCTTCTGCGGCGAACGCGAACTCGGCGAGTTCACCTATCTGGGCGACGCCAAGCCGACGCGTCCGGCGGCCGGCGCCACCGAAGACGAGGTCTTCGACTACGTCTATCTACGCGACAACATCGCCGGGCCGATGAGCGAATACTGGTACCATGGCGGCGGCTGCCGGGCCTGGCTGAAGGTCGCCCGCAACACGCTGACGCATGAGATTTCGGCGGTCGAACCGGCTGCAGGCGTTGGTGCCGCCGAGGTTGGGGCCTGATGGTTGGCCCCGCGCAAACACACCGGCTGGAGAGCGGCGGTCTCATCGATCGCGCCGCGCCGCTGGCCTTCCACTTCGACGGCAAGAGCTTTGCCGGCTTCCAAGGCGACACGCTGGCCTCGGCGCTGATCGCCAATGGCGTCAAGCTGGTCGGCCGCTCGTTCAAATACCACCGGCCGCGCGGCATCCTGACCGCTGGTTCGGAGGAGCCCAACGCGCTGGTCGAACTGCGCAGCGGAGCGCGGCGCGAGCCGAACACCAAGGCGACCACGGCCGAACTCTATGACGGGCTCGAAGCCGCCAGCCAGAACCGCTGGCCGTCGCTGCGCCACGATCTGATGGCGGTCAACCAGCTGTTCGCGCCGATCTTCGTCGCCGGCTTCTACTACAAGACCTTCATGTGGCCGGCGAAATTCTGGGAAACGATCTACGAGCCAACGATTCGCCGCGCCGCCGGCCTCGGCCGCGCTGCAGGCGTCGCCGATCCCGACCATTACGACAAGGCGTGGGCGCATTGCGACGTGCTGATTGCCGGCTCCGGCCCGGCCGGGCTTGCGGCGGCATTGGCGGCCGGGCGCGGCGGCGCCCGCGTCATCCTGTGCGAGGAAGATTTTGCGCTTGGCGGCCGCCTGCTCGCCGACGGCGGCATGATCGACGGCGCGCCGGCGGCCGAATGGATTACGCGCACGCTGGCCGAACTCGCCACACTGCCCGATGTCCGCATCATGACCCGCACGACATTGTTCGGCGTCTATGATGGCGGCACCTATGGCGCGATCGAGCGGGTCAACGACCACCTGCCGTCGCCGCCCGAGCACCAGGTGCGCCAGCGGCTGTGGCGGATCGTGGCGAAGCGCTGCGTCGTCGCCGCCGGCGCCATCGAGCGGCCGATCGTCTTTGCCGGTAACGACACGCCGGGCGTGATGATGGCTTCGGCGATGCGGACCTATGTCGCGCGCTACGCGGTTACCCCTGCCAGGAGGATCGCGCTGTTCACCAACAATGAGGATGGCTGGCGCACGGTCGAGACCGCGCTTGGCGCCGGTTTGCAGATCGCGGCGGTCGTCGATGCGCGCCCGGACGTCTCCGCCGCGCATCGCGCGCTTGCCGCCAAGGGCGGCTTTGCCGTGCTCAACGGCTCGGCCAGCGGGGTCGAAGGCGGCAAGGACGGGGTCCGGAAAATCGTGGTGGCGCTGACCGGCGGCGCACGGGCGGAAGTCGAAGCCGACGGGCTTGCCGTGTCCGGCGGCTGGAATCCGGCGGTCGGGCTGACCTCCTATCATCGCGGCCGGCCGAAATGGCAGGACGATATCGCAGCCTTCGTGCCGGATGGTGCGCCGCCCGGCATGATGGCCGTCGGCGCCGCCAACGGCGCCTTCGGGCTGGGCGACTGCCTGCGCCAGGGCTTTGCCGCGGGTGCTGCGGCAGCGCAGAGTGCTGGACGCGGCGGCAATGCCGGCACATCGCCGGTCGCCGACAGCGAGGCGTTTTCGCTGACGCCGCTTTGGTATGTGGCCGGCAAAGGGAAAGCCTTCGTCGATTACCAGCATGACGTGACCGCGTCCGACATCGAGCTGGCGCAGCGCGAAGGTTTCGAATCGGTCGAGCATCTCAAGCGCTATACGACGCTCGGCATGGCCACCGACCAGGGCAAGACCTCGAACGTCGCCGGTCTCGCCATCATGGCGGCAATCAGCGGCAAATCGATCCCCGAAACCGGCACGACGATCTTCCGCCCGCCCTATGTGCCGGTCGCCATCGGCGCCTTCGCCGGCCATCATCGCGACGAAGCCTTCCATGCGACGAGGCTGACGCCGTCGCATCACTGGGCAGCCGAACAGGGCGTGGTGTTCGTCGACACCGGCCTGTGGAAGCGCGCGCAATGGTATCCGCGCGCCGGCGAAAAGGACTGGCTGGAATCGGTCACCCGCGAGGTCAAGGCGGTGCGCTCCGGCGTCGGCTTCTGCGATGTCTCGACGCTCGGCAAGATCGACGTGCACGGCCCGGATGCCGGCGCCTTTCTCGACCGCGTCTACATCAACACCTTCTCCAGTCTCGCCGTCGGCAAGGCCCGCTACGGGCTGATGCTGCGCGAGGACGGCATCGTCTATGACGACGGCACCACGTCGCGGCTGGCCGAGGACCACTATTTCCTGACCACCACCACCGCCAAGGCCGGGCTGGTGATGCAGCATCTCGAATTCTGCCGGCAGGTGCTGTTCCCCGAATTCGACGTGCAGCTGACATCCGTCTCCGATCAATGGGCGCAGTTCTCGATCGCCGGGCCGAAGACCCGGGACCTGCTTCGGGAAATCGTCGATCCGGCGGAGGATTTGTCGAACGAGGGCTTTCCCTTCATGGGGGCGCGGGAAGTCGCGCTTCGCGGTGGCATCAAGGCGCGGCTGTTCCGCATCTCGTTTTCGGGCGAAATGGCGTTCGAAATTTCGGTTCCCGCCCGCTATGGCGAGGCGCTGTTGCGCAATTTGATGCTGGCCGGCAAGCCGTTCGGCGTTACGCCCTACGGTACCGAGGCGCTCGGCGTCATGCGCATCGAAAAGGGCCATGTCGCCGGCCCGGAGTTGAACGGCACGACGACCGCCGCCGACCTCGGCCTCGGCAAGATGATGTCGACCAAAAAAGATTTCATCGGCCGCGTCATGGCCGGGCGCGAGGCGCTGATTGCCCCAGACCGGCAGGTCGTGGTCGGCATCAAGCCGGTCGACAAGACGCGCCGCCTGCGTTCCGGCGCGCATATTATCCCGAAGGGCGAGACGCCCGGTCCCGGCAACGACCAGGGCTATGTCACTTCGGTCTGCTTCTCGCCCATGCTCGACCAGTGGATCGGGCTGGCGCTTGTTGAGCGTGGCCGCGAGCGCATTGGCGAGATCGTCCATGCGCATGACCCGCTCCGCGGCGAAGACTACGACGTCGAGCTGTGCAGCCCGGTCTTCTACGATCCGGATGGAGGGCGCCAGCGTGGCTGAGTTTTCCTGGATTGCCCGCAGTCCGCTGGAGAAAGCGCTTGTTGTCGGCGCGTATGGCGCGCGCGGCACGGCGGCCGGCGTATCGCTCACCGAGATCCGCAATTTTGACCTGATCCAGGTGATGGCGCGGCGCGGCAAAGCGGCAGAACTGGCGAAGGCCGCCGAAACCCGCTTCGGCGTTGCCGCCCCGGAAACGCCCAAGGCGACCCGAACTCCCGACGCTACGCTGATCTGGTCGGGACCGGATCAGTTCCTGGTCCTGTCCAATGGCGGCAAGCACGCAAGCGAACCGCTGAGCCAGGCGTTTGCGCAATCCGCCTCGTTGTCCGACCAGTCGCATGCCCGCGCGCTGATCAGCGTTTCCGGAGAAAAGGCGCGCGCGATGCTGGCCAACCTGTCGTCGCTAGACCTGCACCCCGCGGTGTTCCCGGCCGGCACCGCTGCGGCGACCTCGCTCGATCACACCAGCATCAATCTCTGGCGCGCCAATGACCGGCCGGACGGACAGGCGGTGTTCAATCTTCTGGTGTTCGCCACCTTCGCGGAAAGCCTGTCGCATACGATGCTGGACGCTGCCGCCGAGTATGGCGTCGAGATCGGGCATTCCGAGGAATTGGGGTAGGATTGTGCGCCACCTTCCCTTCTCCCCTTGTGGGAGAAGGTGGATCGGCGCGCAGCGCCGAGACGGATGAGGGGTGTTCCAGCGGAGTGAGAGGCTGGCGTTCCCTGGAACACCCCTCATCCGTCGCCTTCGGCGACACCTTCTCCCACAAGGGGAGAAGGGGGAGCTTGTGCCACCTTCACCTTGCCAAACCCGATCCCCCTGCTATTCTTCCCGCTAAAATAATTTCACACACAGGCAAACTTGTTTCTCGAAACCAAGGTTGAGATGAGCCAGTCGCCCTACCCCGCCGTCGTCGCCGGACCGCCCCGGCCGAGCCTGATCCTGCGGCCAGGCCAGATTACGCTGCCGGCCGGGATGGAGCGCTACTCGGTTCAGGGCAATGGCGCGGTGCTGATCGAGGTCGAGGCCGGCGACATTGTCACCGTGCGCGATGTCGAGGGCGGGCAGGCCTGCGAGCTGCTGGCATGGGACAGCAGCGACGCGACCGATCCCGGCATTCTCGGCCAGAAATCGAACAGCAATGCCGCCGGCATCAAGGCGCTGCTGGCCGAAGGCGACGACAGCCTCGCATCCTTGCGCCGGGGGCTCGAGCGGCGCCAGGTGCAGCTCGACCAGGCGAAGGCGGTTCGCGTTTTCGGCGGCGCCACCCCTGCCGGTACCGAACAGGCTTTTACCGTCGCCCGCGATGGGTCGATGCTGATTGCCGCGCCCGGCGGGCCGATGCTGGTCGACGGCCACGATACGGCGACGCCGCTTAGCGTCATCGTCCGCCGCGCCACCATCCGCCCGGCAGCGAAATCCAGGCTTGTCGACCCGCTGGCCGATCCGGTGCTCGACCTGCGCGTCCATTCGGCGACGGCGGAGGCCTACTTCGTCAAGGCGGGCGACTATCTGCAGATCATCGATGTCGACGGGCGCCAATGCACCGACTTCCAGTGCTTTTCGGCGCGCAAGCTGGACAAGGGCCGCGATCATCCGCTCGACGTGACGACGACGCGCACGTTGATGGGTTCGAGCTATCCGATGCCCGGTCTGCACTCAAAATACTACGACCAGGACATGGAGCCGCTGGTCGAGGTTGTGCAGGACACTTGCGGCCGCCACGATGCATTCGCGCTCGCCTGCGCGGCCAAATATTACGACGACATCGGTTATCCCGGCCATCCCAACTGCTCGGAGAATTTCAACCGCGCGCTGGCCGACAAGGGTGTCACGCCTCGCGCCGGCTGGATGGCGATCAACTTCTTCTTCAACACGGCCATCGACGCGCATGGCGTCGTGGTATCGGACGAGCCGTGGTCGCGGCCGGGCGACTATGTGCTACTCAAGGCGCTCACGGACATCGTCTGCGTCTCGTCCGCCTGCCCCGACGATACGACGCCGGCCAATGGCTGGAACCTGACCGACATCCATGTGCGAACCTATCCCGGCCAGCACAAATTCTCGCGAGCGATCGCCAGACGCATGACGCCCGATTCGGAACCGAAAATGACCCGCGAGACCGCCTTTCATTCGAGCTTTGCCAAGCACACCCGCAACTTCGTCGAGTACAAGGGCTATTGGCTCGCCAATTCCTTCGCCAGGCAAGGCCCGATCGATGAATACTGGGCCTGCCGGCAGGACGCCGTGATCATGGACCTGTCGCCGCTGCGCAAGTTCGAGGTCACCGGGCCGGACTCCGAGGCGCTGCTGCAATACACGCTGACCCGCGACATCAAGAAGCTCGGCGTCGGCCAGGTCGTCTATTCCGCCATGTGCTACGAGCATGGCGGCATGATCGACGACGGCACGCTGCTCAGGCTCGGCAAGGATAATTTCCGCTGGGTCGGCGGCGACGATCTATCCGGCCAATGGCTGCGGGAAACGGCGCAAAAACTCGGCCTCACCGTGCTGGTGCGCTCCTCGACCGACCAGATGCACAATGTTGCCGTGCAGGGACCGAAAAGCCGCGACGTCCTGCGGCAGATCATCTGGACCTCGCCGCTGCAGCCGTCGTTCGACGAACTCGAATGGTTCCGTTTCGCCGTCGCCCGCGTCGGCGGCGGCAACGGCATTCCGGTCGTTGTCTCGCGCACCGGTTACACCGGCGAGCTCGGCTACGAGATCTGGTGCCATCCGCGCGACGCCGAAAAGGTGTTCGACGCGATCTGGCAGGCCGGCCAACCGCACGGCCTGAAGCCGATGGGGCTGCAGGCGCTCGATATGGTGCGCATCGAGGCCGGGCTGATCTTTGCTGCTCACGAGTTTTCCGACCAGACGGATCCGTTCGAGGCCGGCATCGGCTTCACCGTACCGCTGAAGACCAAGAGCGACGATTTCATCGGCCGCGAGGCACTGATCCGGCGCAAGGAAAACCCGCAGAAGAAGCTGGTCGGCCTCGACGTCGACGCCAATGTCGCCGTCGGCCACGGCGATTGCGTGCATATCGGCCGGGCGCAGATCGGCGTCGTCACCTCCGGCATGCGTTCGCCGGTGCTGAACAAGACCATCGCGTTGGCCAGGCTCGACGTCACGCATTCGGCGATCGGCACCGAGGTCGAGATAGGCAAGCTCGATGGTCACAGCAAGCGGCTGCCGGCGCGCGTCGTCGCCTTCGCCCATTACGACCCGCAAAAGACCAGGCCGCGCTCCTGACCGACGCTGCCTGGTTCTTCCCTTCTCCCTTGTGGGAGAAGGTGGATTGGCACGCAGCGCCGAGACGGTTGAGGGTGCTGGACGAAGTGCGGTTTTGCCAATCTGGAACACCCCTCATCCGACCGAGCTTCGCTCGGCCACCTTCTCCCACAAGAAGGGGAGAAGGAAAGACCGCACCCGTTGGCAGCGCCAGCGAAGCTCGACTGTTTCACAAACGCAATGTGCACAGCGTCACAAACCACTTGACGTGAAAGCGCCTTGGGTCAATCTTCACTGCTAAGAAAAAAATACTACTGAGCGGAAAACGCCTGAGGCCGTTCAACGTGAGCGTCGATGACGCCTCGCGAGATTGCGGCTGTTGCCGATGGGGAACATCAAAAATGGGGAATCCACGTAAATGAGCACGATAGTCACCACCTTGGTGCCACCTGCCGAAGGGCAGCTGCACCGGAACATCGATTGGCGCGGCGCCTTCTGGGTGGCAAGCGGCGTTCCGGCCCTTGTCTTGTTTTCGATCGGCGGCATCGCCGGCACCACCGGAACACTGGCCTTCCTGATCTGGGCCGTATCCATGGTCATGGGCTTCCTGCAGTCCTTCACCTATGCGGAGATCGCCGGGCTGTTCCCGAACAAATCCGGCGGCGCCTCGGTCTACGGCGCCACCGCGTGGCTGCGCTATTCGAAATTCATCGCGCCGCTTTCGGTGTGGTGCAACTGGTTCGCCTGGTCGCCGGTGCTGTCGCTCGGCTGCTCGATCGCCGCCGCCTATATCCTCAACGCACTGGCGCCGGTGCCGCTGTTCACCGACACGTCGCCGGAGGTCGCCGCCTATATCGCGGCCCATGCCGGAACCAGCGCCGCCGACGCCATCACCGCGGTCACCGCGGCGGCGACGCCGGCGATCCGTAACTGGACGCTCTACGGTCACACGCTTGGCCCGGTTTCCTTCACCTTCAACGCCACCTTCTTCATCGGCGCGGTGCTGATGCTGATCATCTTCTCGATCCAGCATCGCGGCATCCTGGGCACGGCCAACGTGCAGAAATATATCGGCCTGCTGGTCATCATCCCGATGCTGATCGTCGGCGTGGTGCCGATCGTCACCGGCCAGATCAACTGGGCAAACTTCTCGCCGCTGGTGCCGCTCGCGGCAGCCTATGCGCCGGAGCCCGGCGCGTGGAACATCGCCGGCTGGACGCTGGTGCTCGGCGGCATGTTCATCGCGGCGTGGTCGACCTACGGCTTCGAGACCGCGGTCTGCTACACCTCCGAGTTCAAGAACCCGGGCACCGATACCTTCAAGGCGATCTTCTATTCCGGCCTGTTGTGCATGCTGCTGTTCATCCTGGTGCCGTTCACCTTCCAGGGCGTGCTCGGCTTGAACGGCATGCTGGCGACGCCGATCGTCGACGGCTCCGGCGTTGCCGATGCGCTGGCCGGTATGGTCGGCGGCGGACAGCTGATCCACAGCCTGCTGGTGATGCTGATGATCCTGGCGCTGGTGCTCTGCATCATGACGGCGATGGCCGGCTCCTCGCGCACGCTCTATCAAGGCTCGGTCGACGGCTGGCTGCCGCGCTATCTCAGCCATGTCAACGAGCACGGCGCCCCGACGCGGGCGATGTGGACCGACCTGATCTTCAACCTGATCGTGCTGGCCATCGCCTCGGCCGACGCAACAAGCTTCTTCTTCATCCTCGCCGTGTCGAATTGCGGCTACATCATCTTCAACTTCCTTAACCTCAATGCCGGCTGGATCCACCGCATCGACAATGGCCACATCGCGCGGCCATGGAGGGCGCCGAGCTGGCTGCTCGGCCTCGGCGCCATCTTTGCCTACGTCAACGCGGTCTTCATGGGCGCCGGCGCCAAGGTCTGGAACCCGATGGCATTGTGGGCCGGGCTGATCACGGCAGCCTTGATCATCCCGGTGTTCTGCTTCCGGCACTACATCCAGGACAAGGGCAAATTCCCCGACCACATGCTGGCCGATCTCGGCATGAGCTCGTCCGACCTTGCGGTGAAAAAGGCGGGGATGCTGCCCTATCTGACGCTGGTCGCCGGCGTCGTGGTGATGCTGCTCGCCAACTGGCTGTTCGTCATCTGACGGCTGCGTTGAGGGATCGGGCACGCAAGGCGCGCTCGATTCCTGCATTTTGTTCTTGCTTTGTGCCGGCAGCTATGCTACTAATTGTGGCATGGTGCTGATTCGCCCCGAGACCCGCCGCTGAGGCGGGTTTTTCTTTTTAGGGGCTATTCGGCAGCGGTGCCGGCGCGGGAGCGACCGCCAAGCGCTGCACCGATATCCTCGAGGACCTGTCCGACGCGCGCCTGGATCGTCTCGGACGCAAGCACGCCGTCGATGAAATCCCTGTCCGAAGCGTAGATCGCGGTCGGCAGCGTAAAGGCCTCGAAGAAGCCGAACAGCGGTCTCAGCTGGTGCTCGATGATCAGCGCATGCCGGTCGCCGCCGCCGGTCGCCAGCAGCACCACCGGCTTGCCCCTGAGCGCCGTTGGGTCGACAAGATCGAAGAAGTGTTTGAACAGGCCGGTATAGCTGCCCTTGTAGGTGGGCGAGCCAACGACGAGCACGTCCGCCGCGACGACGCGCTTGAGGATATCGCCCGCTTGCGCATCCAGTTCACGCGCCCATTTGGCGCCACCGAGGCTGGGGCCGAGGTCGACGACGTCATGCGTGCTGGCGGCCAGGCCATATCTGCCGGCTACCTCGTTCACGATACGATCGACGAAGCCGCGCGTCTTGGACGGCCGGGTGAAATTGCCTGAGAAACCGACAACGGCCGGATTGGTCATGATGCAAAGCCCTCGCGATGATTTCGGGCTGCCAGCCCGCTGCTGACCCTATGGACATTCGGGCCGAACGAAAAGAACGGATGCTTGCCACGGTCTAAAATCATTACCGGTTCTAGCCAGCTTTGCGGATCGCTGCCGTCTCAGGTTGGAAGAACCGGTTTGGCGGCCGCTTCAGGCCAAGATTTTCGCGCAGGGTCGATCCTTCGTATTCGCTCCTGAAAATGCCGCGCCGCTGCAATTCGGGCACGATTTTCTCGACGAAGTCATCCAATCCGGCGGGAAGATAGGGGAACATGACGTTGAACCCGTCCGAGCCTTCGGTGACCAGCCATTCCTCCATCTCGTCGGCGATGGTTTTCGAAGTGCCGACGAAGGCAAGACCGGAATAGCCGCCCAGCCGCTGCGCAAGCTGCCTGACGGTCAGGTTTTCCTTGCGCGCCAGTTCGATGACGCGCTCGCGGCCGCTCTTGCTGGCGTTGCTTTCCGGGATTTCGGGCAAGACTGAATCCGGATCGAACCGCGACGCGTCGTGGCCGAGCGCGATCGACAGCGAGGCGACGCCGCTCTCGTAGTAGACGAGGCTGTCGAGCTTGGCCCGCTTCGTCTGCGCCTCCTCGACGGTCTCGCCGACAATGACGAAGGCGCCGGGCAGGATCTTGATGTCGTCGCGCGACCGGCCAAGTTTTTGCGCACGTCCCTTGACGTCGGCAAAGAAGCGCTGCCCCGAGGCGAGATCGGCATGGGCGGCGAAGATCACCTCGGCCGTTTCCGCCGCGAGCTGCCGTCCGGCCTCCGACGCGCCGGCCTGCACGATGACCGGCCAGCCCTGCACCGGCCGCGCGATATTGAGCGGTCCCCGCACCGAAAGATATTCGCCCTTATGGTCGAGCACATGCAGCTTCGCCGGATCGAAATAGAGCCCGCTTTCGGCGTCGCGGATGAAGGCATCGTCGGCAAAACTGTCCCACAGGCCGGTGACGACATCGTAAAACTCCCGCGCCCGGCGATAGCGCTCGTCGTGCTCGACATGCTCGTCGAGGCCGAAATTCAGCGCGGCGTCGGGATTGGATGTGGTGACGATATTCCAGCCGGCGCGCCCGCCGCTGATATGGTCGAGAGAGGCGAAACGACGGGCGATGTGGTACGGCGCGTCGAACGTCGTCGAGGCGGTTGCGATCAGCCCGATACGATCGGTGACGGCGGCAAGCGCCGACAACAGCGTGAACGGCTCGAAGGACGTGACCGTGTGGCTGCGCCGCAGCGCCTCGATCGGCATGTTGAGCACGGCCAGGTGGTCGGCCATGAAGAAGGCGTCGAACTTTGCCGCTTCCAGCCTTTGCGCGAAGTGCTTGAGATGCGCGAAATTGAAGTTGGCGTCGGGATAGGCGCCCGGGTAGCGCCAGGCGCCGGTATGAAGGCTGACGGGCCGCATGAAAGCGCCAAGCCGCAATTGTCGATTTTCTGCCATGGAAAAACGCACCGATGACGACGAGCGTAACGCTCCAATTGCTCGAGCATGGGATGGCTTTGCGGCCATGGGAAGGAATTCTGTTTTGCAAAACCGGCGTCGGGGAGCATTTTTTGTGCGGGCGGCGGACAAATCAATCGATCTTGATGAACACGCCCTTGGTGTTGAGATATTCGGCGAGGTGCTCGGCGCCGCCCTCGCGGCCGTAGCCGCTCATCTTGTAGCCGCCGAAGGGCACGGCCGGATCGATGGCGTGATAGGTATTGACCCAGACCGAGCCGGCGCGGATCTTGCGCGACAGCTGGTGGGCGGTGGCGAGATTTTGGGTGAAGACCCCTGCAGCCAGGCCGTAAGGCGTGTTGTTGGCCCGCTCGACTGCCTCGTCCAGCGTATCGAACGGCAAGGCTGAAATCACCGGCCCGAAGATCTCCTCACGGGCGATCTTCATGTCGTCCGAGACGCCGGCAAAGACGGTCGGCGCGACGAAATTGCCGGCGCCAAGCGCGCCTTCCACAAGCCGGGTGCCTCCGGTGACGAGTTTCGCCCCTTCCGCGGTGCCGGCCTCGAGGTAACCGGTGACCCGTTGCAGCTGCTTTTCGGAGACGAGCGGACCGATCTCGGTCGCCGGGTCGATGCCGTCGCCGACCCTGAGACCCTTGGCGTATGCCGCGAGCCGCTCGACGAACTCGTCATGGACGGGCCGTTCGACGAAAAGGCGCGAACCGGCGATGCAGATCTGGCCGGAATTGGCGAACACCGACATCGCCGCCACCGGCACCGCCTTGTCGAGATCGGCATCGGCGCAGACGATGACCGGCGACTTGCCGCCGAGCTCCAGCGAGACGCGCTTGAGATTGCCGGCCGAGGCCCGCACGATCGACTGGCCGGTCGCCGTCGAGCCGGTGAAGACGATCTTGTCGACGCCCATATGCTCGGCGAGTGCGGCACCTGCCTCGGTGCCGGTGCCGGTGACGATGTTGACGACGCCTTCCGGAACGCCGGCCTCGTTCATGATGTCGGCGATCAAAAGCGGCGTCAGCGGCGCCTCTTCCGATGGTTTCAGCACGATGGTGCAGCCGGTCGCCAGCGCCGGGCCGATCTTCCAGATCGACGCCGCCGTTGGCGCGTTCCAGGGAATGATGGCGCCGACGACGCCGACCGGCTCCTTGCGGGTGAAAGAGACGATTTCGCCGGGCAGCGAGTTGTCGATCGTCTCGCCGTGCAGCGCCGTCGCCATGCCGGCATAGTAGCGCAGCATGCCGATGACCCGGTTGCGATTGGCGCGGGTGCGTATGATCGGCATGCCCATGTCGGTGGTGTCGGAGCGGCTGATCTCTTCCCAGTGCTTTTCGAAGAGGTCGGCGATCCTCAGCAGCAGCACCTGGCGCTCATAAGGCTTGAACCGGCTCCACGGGCCCTCGAACGCCTTGCGCGCAGCAGTCACCGCCAAGTCGATGTCCTGGCGGTCGGCGCGCGGCACCGTGGCGATGACCGCGCCGGTGGCGGGATTGCGGCTCTCCGTGGTCCGACCGGAGCGGGCATCGACCCAGCCGCCGCCGATGAACATCCGGCGATGGCGCCCGTCGATCGGCAGCCGCAGCGGTGCCTTTGTCTGAGCTATGGTCATGACTGTCCTCCAACCACGCGCTAGTCTTAATAGCGGTGTCGTCCTGTGTTCGGTAGCGAATTTGTCACCACCCAACGGGCGTCAATGGCATGCCGCTTGTTTATTGACGTTCAGCACTTATGTAGGTATCACCATGATAGATGAAGCACCGGAAGGAATGCCATAGAAGGGGGATTTGTGACGATCACGCAACCTTGGGATGCCGGCCGTGCGACGATTGAAATAAGATCTATCGCGAGAAATCTGAAACTAAACATCTCGTACAAGCTGCATGCGCAGGATCGGCTTTCCGAACGCGGCTTGATCATGTCTGATGTGCTGCATGCGCTCAAGTTTGGAAATGTGTACCAACCACCTGTGCCCGCAACCCGGCCGGGTCATTTCCGTTATCGCGTGGAGTGCAAGACACCGAACAGCGGGAGTCGATCCATCGGGGTCGTTATCATCCCTTCCAAGAACGGATGTCTCGTCAAAGTTATTTCGGTCATGTGGATCGATGAGTTCGAGCGAAAAGCGGGCTCGATAATTGGAGTTGAAGCTGATGAATAACGCACACCACTACACAGAAAGCGGTCTGCTCAACGTTTACATCGAAGGCATCGCCGTTGAGGTGGATGACGATGGCGACGACATCATCACGATTCCTGCTGTGAATGAACTGCATCAAGTAATCGCGCTTGGGATCGTAAGCCATGCCAAGGGCATGAGCGGGGACGAGCTTCGTTTCCTGCGCTCCGAAATGGGTCTGACCCAAGCTGAATTGGCCGCCATGGTCCACCGTGACAAGCAGTCGATTGGCCGATGGGAGCGCAACGAAATCGACATTGACAGCTCGGCTGAGGCCCTGGTGCGTCGTTTGGCAATCGAAAAGCTGGGGCTGCCTGTTGACGCGGGAATCGATGAGTTGTCGCGTCGGAGCGTTCCTACCGCGGACGAGCAACCGATCAAAATACAGAAAATGAATAACGATGCTCGGCCGTACGAACTGATTGCGGCCTGACCCGACCCTGATAACCCCGCCTCGGCGGGGTTATCTATGGAAGACGTTCGCTCGACCGCTATTCGGCCGCCAGGGCCAGTTGCGGCCTTTCGTTCTTTTCTTCCGTCTCGGCCGGCTGCTCCACCACCTTCTTGGGCTCCCTGCCGAAGAACAGCGCATAGGCTGCCGGCAGGACAAGGATGGTCAGCACCGTGGCGACGAGAATGCCGCCCATCATGGCGTAGGCGAGCGGCCCCCAGAAGACGCCACGCGAGATCGGGATCAGCGCCAGCACCGCCGTCAGCGCCGTCAGCACGATCGGCCGGAACCGGCGCACCGCCGAGCCGATGATGGCCTCGGAACGCTCCACGCCGGCGGCGATGTCCTGGTCGATCTGATCGACCAGGATGATCGAGTTGCGCATGATGATGCCGAGCAGGGCGATGACACCGAGGATGGCGACGAAGCCGAACGGCGCGCCGCTGATCAAAAGTGCCGCCGCCGCGCCGATGATGCCGAGCGGACCGGTCGCCAGCACCAGCATGGCCTTGCCGAAATGCTGCAGCTGGATCATCAGCAGCACGACGATGACGGCCAGCATGATCGGCGCTTTCGCCGCAATCGAGGCCTGGCTTTCGGCCGCATCCTCGGCGCCGCCCTGGATCTCGATCTTGTAGCCGGGTGCGAGGCTGGCGCGCAGGCCCTGCATGTCGCTGTACATTTTCATGGCGACATCGTTCGGCTGCACGCCGTCCGGAAGCGTGGCGCGTACGCTGATGGTCGGCAAGCGGTCGCGCCGCCATTCGACGCCTTGCTCCAGCACCGGGACTACCTTGGCGACCTGCGACAGCGGCACGGAGCCGCCGAAATCGGTCGGGATGTAGACGGAGTCGACCGCCGACAGCAGGTGACGGCTTGCCTCCGGCTCACGGGCGACGATCGAAACCGTCTCCTCGCCGTCGCGGAAGTCATCGAGCGGCGCTCCCGACATGGCCGCCTGCAGCGTCTGGCGGATGCGCTGCGAGGTGACGCCGAGCGCACGGGCGCGATCCTGGTCGATCACCAGCTTCATCGTCGGCACCGGCTCCAGCCAGTCGTCGTGGATGGCGCCGAGCAGCGGATTTGCCTGGAACTTCGCCTTCACCTCGTCGGCGATGCGGCGCACCTCCTGGCGATCCGGACCCATGACGCGCATCTGCACCGGCCAGCCGGTCGGCGGACCAAGGAACAGGCGGTCGACCTTGGCGCGGATCGATGGGAAATCATTTGCCAGGATGGTGCGCAGCTTGACAATCAGCCGCTCGCGGGCCGGTTCGTCATTGGCCATCACCAGAAGCTGGGCGAAATTCGGGTTGCGAAGCTGCTGGTCGAGCGGCAGGAAGAAGCGCGGCGCGCCTTCGCCGACATAGGTGGCGATGAAGCGCTTGTCCTTGTCGTCCATCATCCTGGCTTCGAGCGCCTTGGCCTGGGTCTCGACTTCCTTGATGCTGGTGCCTTCCGGCAGCCAGAGGTCGACAAGGATTTCCGGGCGCGACGATTGCGGGAAGAAATTCTGCGGGATGAACTGGAACGCCCACAGGCTGGTGGCAAACGTCATCAGCGTCATCACCAGGACGATGATGCGGTGGCGCACCGCCCATGCAACGGTCGAGCGAAGACGGCGGTAGAAGCGCGTGTCGAAGACATCGTGATGGTTGCCGGCGTGCTTGCGCTGCTTCAGGATCATGTGGCCGAGCCATGGCGTGAAATAGACCGCCGCGAACCAGGACACGACCAGCGCGATGCCGACGACGTAAAACAGGGTGCGCACATATTCGCCGGCGGTCGAGGCCGCGAAACCGACGGGGATGAAACCGGCCGTGGTGATCAGCGTGCCGGTCAGCATCGGGAAGGCGGTCGAGGAATAGGCGAAGCTCGCCGCCTCGACCTTGACCAAGCCTTCCTCGAGCTTTCGCTCCATCATTTCGACGACGATCATCGCGTCGTCGACCAGGAGGCCAAGGGCGATGATCAGCGCGCCGAGCGAAATGCGCTGCAGGTCGATGCCGAGCTCGTACATGATGGCGAACGTGGCGGCCAGGACCAGCGGAATGACGATCGCGATCACCAGGCCCGAGCGCCAGCCGATCGACAGGAACGATACGAAAAGCACGATCAGCAGCGCTTCGCCGAGCGCTTCCATGAACTCGCTCACAGCCTCCTTCACGACATGCGGCTGGTCGGAAATCTGATCGACCGAAACGCCATAGGGCAGCGCCTCTTCGAAGCGCTTATAGGTCGCTTCGACGTCCTTGCCGACGTCGGTGACGTTGAAGCCCTTGGCCATTACGACGCCGAGCTGGACGCTGTCGTGACCGTTGAAACGGTATTTGCGCTGGTACGGATCCTCGAGGCCGGAGGTCACGGTGGCGATGTCGCCGAGGCGCGTCACCTGGTTGCCGGCGCGCAGGCGAAGCTCGCGGATGTCGGCCGCCCTGGTGACATCGCCCTCGACCGAAATGCGCACCGAACGCTGGCCGGTGTCGACCGAACCTGCCGGGTCGACATTGTTCTGGCCTTGGATCGCATTCTGCAGGTCGGTCAACGTCAGGCCGCGTTCGGCAAGCACCTTGGAAGAAACGTCGATGTAGAGCTTTTCCGGCTGGTCGCCGATGATCACGGCCTTCTCGACACCGGGCGTCGTCAGCAGCATGTCACGCGCCTGGATGGCGAATTTCTTCAGCTCGGGATAGCTGTAGCCGTCGCCGCTGATCGAATGCAGGGTGATGAACGTGTCGCCGAATTCGTCATTGAAGTAGGGCCCGAGCAGCCCTTGCGGCAGCTCATTGGCGATATCGCCGACCTTCTTGCGCACCTGATAGAAAGCATCGGCGACCTGCGCCGGATTGGTGTCGCCCTTGACCTGCAAGGTGATGATGGCGCTGCCGGCGCGGGTGTAGGAGCGGACGAAATCGAGGTGCGGCGTTTCCTGCAGCTTGCGCTCGATCTTGTTGACCACCTGGTCCTCCATCTCCTTGATCGAGGAGCCTGGCCAGATCGCCTGGACGACCATGACGCGGAAGGTGAAATCGGGGTCTTCCTTCTGGCCCATGCGCATCAGGCCGAGTGCACCGGCGACGATGATCAGCCCGAACAGGAAGCGGGCAATGCTCGGATGGCCGATTGCCCAGCGCGAAAGATTGAAAGACCGCTTTTCATTGGTGTCGATGGTCATCGGCGTCAGTCCGTTTCAATTTGATCAACAGAGCACGCGCTTTCGCATGCCCAAGGAACTTCCGATGTGGGCTTCCGGGCGGCGTGGCTTTCCGAGTTGAGAGATCTGCATCGCGGTGGGACGCGAGGATCGACGTGGGGGTTACATCGACCTGAGATCTCGAAAATCGGGGGCGCCTGCCGCCCGGAAACCGTGAATTGCCTGGCCGTCAGCGCAAGCGCCTTGCAGCGTCATCGGCCGACGCCGACTGTTGCGCTGCATCACCGGTCAGCTTGACTTTCAGATTCTCGGTCATGAACTGCGTGCCGGCGGCGACGACGACGTCGCCCGGCTTCAGCCCATCGGCGACGCTGACGCCGTCGGGGGTGAAGGCGGCGACCTTGACCGGATGCGCATGGACGGTCCCGCCGTTGCGGTCGACTGTCCAGACGATCGATTGGCTGTCCTTCTGCGCCAACGCGGCCAGCGGGATCGACACCAGCTGCTGCCGGTTGTCCACCGCGGCTTCGATGGAGGCGGTCATGCCTAGCAGCACGCGAGGATCGTTGGGCAGGCTGACGCGAACGGCAAAGGTGCGCGACTGCGGATCGGCGCTGCCGGCGACTTCGCGGACCTTGCCGTCGAGCGTCAGCGCCTCATCGGACCAGAAGCCAGCCTTGACGGTCTTGCCCGGCTTGAATTCGGCAATATCGGTTTCCGGAACAGCGATCAGGACTTCCTTCTCGCCGTCGATGGCAACGGTCACCACCGGCGTGCCGGAGCCGACAACCTGGCCGACATCGGCGGCAACTGATGTGACGATGCCGTTCTTGTCCGCCTTGAGATCGGTATAGCGGACCTGGTTCTGTGCCTGGGCAAGCTGCGAGCGGGCGGAGTCTCGCGTGGCGACCGCCTGATTATAGGCGAGCGTCGCCTGCTCGAGCTGCGACTTCGGGGCGAAATTCTTGGCGTAGAGCTGTTCGGCCCGCTTGCGCGTAAGCTCGACTGTCTCGACCTGACGGTCGGCAGCATCGAGGCTGGCCTGAGAGCTTCTCACCGAAAGCTCGTAGTCGGTGGGATCGATGCGGGCGAGAACGTCGCCCGGCTTGACGCGGTCACCGATGTCGACAAGGCGCTCGGTGATCTTGCCGTTGATGCGAAAGCCGAGATTCATCTCGGTGCGGGCGCGCACCGATCCGGAATAGGAAAGCTGACGGGTATCGCTTGCCTTGGCGATCTCGACCACCTTGACCGGGCGGATGATCTCCTTGACCTCGGCTTTCTCCTGCGAGCAGCCGGCGAGGCCGAGAGCGGCAACGATAATCAGTGCCAGGCCGGCGGCCGGTCGCCTGTAGGTGATGGACTTGGACAAAGACACTTTTCGTACTCCCGAACTGTGGAGATGAATTGCCGACATCACCGCCCGACGGGCGGCAATGGTCATTTCTTCAAGGCTCTGATGGCAAACTCGGTAAGCTCGTCCGGCGTCGCCCGGTTCTTCTTGGCGAGGCACTGGGCCATCATCTGCGGATGAGAGAGGCTGATAATGGCAGCGCCGAAACACCGGGAAGCGATCACCGGATCCTGATCGGCGAACTCGCCGGTGGCGATGCCCTCGCGGATCACGTCAGCGACCAGGTCGTGGATGCGGTCGATGTGCTTTTCGATGACATGCCAGTCGCGCTCGATGGCGACGATGACCATCTCGTGCACCTTCTCCTGGTCGATCATGGTTTCCAGCGTCCACTGATAGTGCGTATGCACGTAGCGGCGGAGCTTCTCGCTGGCGGTGCCGGAACCATGGCAGGCTTCATAGCTCAACCGGTAGCAGGTCTCGAGCATACGGCCGCAAACCGCCTGGTGGATTTCCACCTTGGAGGCGAAGAAGCGGTAGATGTTGGCGGTCGACATGCCGAGTTCGCGCGCTATGTCGGCGACGTTGGTCTTGCCGTAGCCGTAGTGGCGGAACAATCGCTCCGCGCAATCCAGGATGCGCGTGACATTTTCCTGGCGGGCGGAATCGGCGGTGGTGTCTAGGGTTTCAAGCATCTCGTTGGCCAAATTTACGACTGACGAATTTAGAATTTCGTCACTCGTAAATTGAAAACCATCACCTGTCAAGCCGCGATTTTGGCTATTAGTGACAGATGGTGACATCGTCCGAGGGGAGTCCGCTTGTGAAGGCGTGGCCTGAGAGTGGTTCTCGAGCCATCTGCTAAGCCCCCCGGAGCGCCTACAGCCTCGCATGTTCTTTGGGCCCGCAAAGACGCTGTGGTACTTTGATTTCCGTATGGTGTTTTCCGAAATCGGTTCTGATTTCGACTTAATGGGCGCATACTGAATTCAAGCGCAACGTCGGTTCAGAAGCCCCCACTGGTAGATGTACCGGCCCAATTGATATTGATGAAGTCACGATACCCGGATCGCAGACGACCAAAGTGAGAGAGAACCGTATGTCTGACGAGGATATTCATTTGTTGCAGGCTAAGCAGGCACTCGGGAGAGGTGATATGGGGACAGCGATATCGATACTCTTAGATGCCATGAAGTATGACGTTAAGAAAGCAGCCGCCGCGTATTCACTGGGCATAGTTTATGATATGCGCGGCACCTGTCAGAACATAGACTTAGCTATGAAGTATTATTCGATATCAGAATACCTTGGCAGCGATCTCGCGACATACAGAATTGGTGGCATCCAACATAGAACCGGAAAAGCAGCTGAAGCATTGGAAACTTTTAAGAAAATTTCGGACAAGAGCCCGTCGGCGGCGTACTGGTGTTATAGACTGACAAAAGAGATGAACCCATCCAATCCGGAGGTGGACGTATTTCTATACAAAGCTGCGTCATTGGGGCATGTTCTTGCGAAAAGGGACATTTTATTGGAGGGATTGAAGGGAAAAAATGGGCTAAAACGCATTTTTGCGTCTGCCTTTAGCATCGTAGGATTGTTTCTTGAAGTTAAATCTGCAGTCGCAAAGAAAGATGAGATGTTGTACCAATAAGCTCTAGACATTTCCTATCAGTTCTCGTTGCGAATAACTTCATTTCGAGCGGCTGTACTTCTCTGGAGCAAGTTTACCGATTAATATTTGAGCAGCCCTTACAACTCTCCAAAGAGTCAATCCGCGCTCAAGGCGGCACATGATCGCGCGAACCGAACAGCAGCAGGGTTCGCAGGCGATGGTCTGAACTACCTAAGGCTGCTTTGCCATCTCCCGCAGCCGGAACTTCTGGATCTTGCCCGTCGAAGTCTTCGGGATTTCCGCGAAGATCACCGCTTTCGGCACCTTGAAGCGGGCGAGCAGCGCGCGGCAGTGCTCGATTACCTCCGCCTCGGTCGCCGCCTTGCCCGGCTTCAGCTCGACATAGGCGACCGGCACCTCGCCCCATTTGTCGTCGGATCGGGCGACAACGCCGCAAGAAGCGACGGCGGGATGCTTGTACAGCGCCTCCTCGACCTCGATCGAGGAGATGTTTTCGCCGCCGGAGATGATGATGTCCTTGGAACGGTCCTTGAGCTGGATGTACCCGTCCGGGTGCATGACGCCGAGGTCGCCCGAATGGAACCAGCCGCCGGCAAAGGCCTCGTCGCTCGCCTTGCGGTTCTTGAGATAGCCTTTCATGACGATGTTGCCGCGGAACATCACCTCGCCGATCGTCTCGCCGTTGGCCGGCGTCTCTTGCATCGTCTGCGGGTCCATCACCGTGAGGCCTTCGAGCGCGGCATAGCGTACGCCTTGCCTGGCCTTCTTCGCCGCCCTCGCCCCTTTCTCCAGCAGGTCCCACTCGCCATGCCATTCGTTGACGACGGCCGGGCCATAGGTTTCGGTCAGGCCGTAGAGATGGGTGACGGCAAAGCCCGCATCGGCCATGCCCGACAGCACCGCCTCGGGCGGCGGCGCCGCGGCGGTGTTGAAGGTGACGGTCTGCGGGAACTGCCGCTTGTCCTCGTCCCTGGCGTTGATCAGCACCGACATGACGATGGGTGCACCGCAGAGATGGGTGACGCCGTGATCAGCGATGGTGTCGTAGATCGGCTTCGGCCGCACCCAGCGCAGGCAGACATGGGTGCCAGCCTGCACGGCAAGCGTCCAGGGAAAGCACCAGCCGTTGCAGTGGAACATCGGCAACGTCCACAGATAGACCGGGTGCTTGCCCATGCCGGCATGGATGGTGTTGGCATAGGCCATCAGTGCCGCGCCGCGATGGTGGCAGACGACGCCCTTCGGATTGCCTGTGGTGCCGGAGGTGTAGTTGAGCGATATGGCGTCCCATTCGTCGTCCGGCATCGACCAGGCGAAATCCTCGTCACCGTCGGCGACAAACGCCTCGTAGTCGAGCGTGCCGATCCGCTCGCCCTTGGCATAGGGCGCATCGGCGGCATAGTCGGGATCGTCGTAATCGATCAGCAGCGGCCTGACCTTGGCCAGCGTCAGCGCTTGCCGAACCACGCCGGCGAATTCGCGGTCGACGATCAGCACCTTGCTTTCGGCATGATCGAGCTGGAAGGCAATGACGGCGGCGTCGAGGCGGGTGTTGAGCGAATGGAGCACCGCCCTGGTCATCGGCACGCCGAAATGCGCCTCCAGCATCGGCGGTGTGTTGGACAGCATGACGGTGACGGTGTCGCCCTTGCCGATACCGCGCTTCGCCAGCGCCGAGGCAAGCCTCAGCGAGCGCTTCCAGAAAGCGCGATAGGTCGTGCGCTGGCGGCCATGGATGATGGCGGTCTGGTCGGGAAAGGTTTTTGCCGCCCGCTCAAAATAGGTCAGCGGCGTCAGCGGCTGGTGGTTGGCCGGATTCCTGTCGAGGTCCTGTTCGTAGGGATTGCCCATCCCGTCCTCCGCAATGTCTGGTCGAGCCTTCTTACCACCTTCGCCCATTACTTGGGACGCCCCTCCCCGCCCTCACCCTCCGGCCACAAAGCGTCGATGTCCCGATGCCCTTCCACGATATTCGCCACTTCGAAAAAGTCGCCATTATAGCGGAAGAAAATCACGTATCCCCTGAAAGCGAAACTTCGGACGTCCGGCCGGAGTTCGGGACGAGCACGACCAATCGTCGCCGGCAAGCTCGCCAGATCACGGCATTTCTGGCGCAGAGCATCCACAAAACGCCCGCCAATAAACAGGCTGCCGCTTTCACGAGTGAGGTATTCAAGGATATTGACCAAATCTGCTTGTGCCGACGGCAGCATGCGCAGCCGTGGCACTCCTAAAAGCCTTCCCTTGCGAGTTGCTTGGCCTTGGCTTCCAAGGCGGCGTCAATATCCTGCTCAGCGGCTTCGCCGCCTTCAGCAAACGACTTGTCCACCATGGCACGGAGCGCCTTCAGCTTTTCCTCGCGCTCTTCGATAAGGCGCAGGCCCTCGCGCACGACTTCGCTGGCAGAACCGTAGCGGCCGCGCTTGACGATGTTGGAAACAAAGGTTTCCCAACGCTCTCCCAGTGATACGTTCATTGTCGGACCTCCTGATCGGTTTATTGTACCGAGATAACAATAAATGCGCAATTACTGACATCCGGAATGCCAGGTGTCGGATCAGATGCGCAGCCTAAGGTTTGACTTTTGTCGAGAGCCGTGAATAATGTCAGCGAGGAGATGGCATGGCGATCCGACCGGCAGAACAGCTTATCCACAAGGCCGCCTGGCTTTACTATGCACACGGCCTGCGCCAGGACCAGGTGGCCAGCCAGCTCAAGATTTCCCGTGCCTCGGTGGCGATGTATCTGCGCAAGGCGCGCGAGACCGGCATCGTCAACATCTCGACCTCGACCCAGCTTTTCACCGACGACGTGCTGGCGCGCAAGCTCGAAGACGCACTGCAACTCGACGCCGTCTGGATAGCGCCGGAAAACGGCTATGTCGCCGACCCCTCGACCGACATCGCGGTGCTGGCGGCAAGCGTCTTTCTCGAGCTGGTCAGGAAGGGCGACCGTATCGGCGTCGCCTGGGGGCGGACCATCTACACCATCGCCGACATCATGTCCTATGCCGATCTGCAGGACGTCACCGTGGTGCAGCTCTGCGGCAATCTGGGCGCCCCCTATTCGTACCGGCCGGACCAGTGCACCATGGAAATCGCGCGCCGGCTCAACGCCAAGGGGCTGAATTTCTACGCGCCGCTGGTGCTGACGACGGAAGAACTGGCTCGCGGCCTGCGCGCCGAGCCGGTGATCCGCGAGCAATTGTCGGGCATCGGTGAGTGCGACCTGGCGCTGTATTCGGTCGGCTCGGTGGACACCGACAGCCATCTGGTCAAATGCGGCGCGCTGACCGAGAGCGAAATGGCTGCATTGCGCAAGGCGGGTGCGGCCGGCGTCATTGCCGGGCAGATCATCGACGCCCGAGGCCAGGCGCTCGACTGCAGCTACAACCGCCGGCTGATTTCGGCAGAGCTGTCATCGCTGCGCAGTATCGAAAAGCGCCTTGTGGTGGTGCAGGAGGACAGCAAGTTCGAACCGCTCGTCGCGGCGATCGCCGGCGGGCTCTGCACCCATCTGGTCGTAGGCGCGCGCATGGCGCGACGGCTGCTCGACCATGCCGGAGCAGCAGCAAAAGAGGTCGCCTGATACCTAGAGCCGCCGACGCATTGTCATCAAGCCGTCGCGGTATTCCTGTTCACAATAAAAGAGAAATCGGACGAAGCTGACATGAAGAACCTGTGGAATGACGGCGAGGCGGAGAAGCTGGTCGCCGACTATGCAAAGAAGGGTGTGGCCCGCGACCTGGCGCTGCGCGTCTATACGACCAGGCTGCTGGGCGGCGAGCCGCGGCTCGTCCTCCATGGCGGCGGCAACACCTCCTGCAAGACCAGGGCCACCGATCTCGTCGGCGACGAATGGGACGTGCTCTGCGTCAAAGGCAGCGGCTGGGACATGGGCGTCATCGAGCCGCAGGGCCTGCCGGCGGTCAAGCTCGGCGCGCTGTTGAAGGCGCGGTCGCTCAAGAAGCTCTCCGACGAGCACATGGTCGCGCTGCAGCGGGCAAACCTCATTGATCCGTCCTCGCCCAACCCTTCGGTCGAGACGCTGCTGCATGCCTTCCTGCCGCACAAATTCGTCGACCACACGCATTCGACGGCAATCCTGGCCATCGTCGACCAGGAGGACAGCGAAGCGCTGAGCCGCAAGGTGTTCGGCGAAAAGATGGGCTTCGTGCCTTACATCATGCCGGGCTTCGATCTGGCCAAGGCGGCCGCCGATGTATTCGACGCCGATCCGACGGTCGAAGGCCTGATCCTAGACAAGCACGGCATCTTCACCTTCGGCGACGATGCCAGGCAGGCCTACGACCGGATGATCCACTATGTGACCGTCGCCGAGGATTTCATCGCCGGGAACGGCAAGCCGCGCACCGAAAAAGTGGCACTGCCGGCCAGGCTGGCGAAGCCCGCGGAGATTGCGCCGATGCTGCGCGGCGCAGTGGCGGTGGCACGCGGCGAAGGCCGCTTCGACCGGATGATCAGCGATTTCCGCACCTCGGATGCGATCGTGGATTTCATCAATTCGGCAAAAATTGCCGACTATGCCGGTCGCGGTGTGTCGACACCCGACCTGTCGATCCGCATCAAGACCGGACCGATGGCATTGCCGGCGCCCGACGCGGACAAGGTCGGCGACTACAAATCCGTCATCCGCCAGCATGTCGAGAAATTCGCCAAGGACTATCGCGCCTATTTCGAAACCAATGATGCGCTCGACGACGTGAAGCGCACCATGCTCGACCCGATGCCGCGGCTGACGCTGGTGCCCGGCCTCGGCATGTTCGGCCACGGCCGCACGCTGAAGGATGCGAAGATCGCCTCCGACGTCGGCGAAATGTGGATCGAGGCGGTACGCGGCGCCGAAGCCGTCGGCGATTTCCGCCCGCTCTCCAAAGCCGACCTGTTCCCGCTCGAATACTGGTCGCTCGAACAGGCCAAGCTCGCCGCCAACAAGCCGAAGCCGCTGACCGGCCAGGTGATGCTGGTCACCGGCGGCGCCGGCGCGATCGGTGCTGCCACGGCAAAGCTGTTCGCCGACAACGGTGCCCATGCGGTCGTCGTCGATCTCGATGGGTCAAGGGCTGCCGAGGCGGCAAAAAAGGCCGGCAACGGTTCGATCGGCATTGGCGCCGACATCACCGAACCGCTGCAGATGCGCGCCGCCTTCGACAAAGCGGTCGAGGTCTACGGCGGCCTCGACATTCTTGTCTCCAATGCCGGTGCTGCCTGGGAGGGCCGGATCGGCGAGCTCGACGACGCCACCTTGCGCAAGAGTTTCGAACTCAATTTCTTCGCCCACCAGTCGGCGGCGCAGAATGCCGTGCGCATCATGCTGGAACAGGGCACCGGCGGCGTGCTGTTGTTCAATACCTCCAAGCAGGCGGTCAATCCGGGGCCGAAGTTCGGCGCCTATGGCATTCCCAAGGCGGCAACGCTGTTTTTGTCCAGGCAATATGCCCTCGACTACGGCGCGCATGGCATCCGCTCCAATGCCGTCAACGCCGACCGCATCCGTTCGGGGCTGTTGACCGACGCCATGATCGCCAGCCGCTCGGGCGCGCGCGGCGTGTCGGAGAAGGAGTACATGTCGGGCAACCTGCTCGGGCAGGAAGTGACGGCAGAAGACGTCGCCCAGGCCTTTCTGCATCAGGCGCTGGCCGAGCGGACCACCGCCGATGTGACGACGGTCGACGGCGGCAACATCGCGGCTGCGTTGAGATAGCCCCTGATCGGGATCACTCTTGCGAAATTGGTATTTTGTAGCTACATTGTGGCTCAGACCTCAAGGAGTCACAACATGGCAACGGATACCGTGGTCCGCGCTCGGATCGATACGGCGACAAAGGATCAGGCAACGGAGGCCTTGGCGGCAATGGGATTGTCCGTTTCCGACGCCATTCGCCTGCTGCTGGTCCGCGTCGCCGCCGACAAGGAATTTCCCTTCCCGGTGAAAGTGCCGAACGCAACGACTCGAAAGGCCATGACCGAATTGGAACGTGGCAAGGGCAAGCCTTTCGCCTCGGCCGATGAGTTGTTCAAGGATTTGGGAATGTGACGTGCTGACGCCCGTTCGCTCTGGGCAATTCCGTCGCGACGTGAAACGTGCGGAGAAGCGGGGCAAAGATCTTGGCAAGTTGCGCGAACTGCTAGGCCTCCTGCTCGCCGGAGATGAGCTACCGGCGAGCTATAAGGACCACTCGCTGAAAGGCGATTGGAAAGGCTTTCGTGACGCTCACATAGAACCGGACTGGCTCTTGATCTACCGAGTTGCCGGCGATGAACTCCAGCTAGCTCGCGCCGGCTCCCATTCCGATCTGTTCAACGAATAGCCGAAGCTGTCGCGAAACTTAGGAATTCTGCGACTGGAAAGGGAACGAGAAGCGATACACGTTGCTCTCCCGCCGCTCGAAACCAAGTTTCTGATATAAAGCGTTGGCAGCCTTTCGCGACGGGCGGGAAGTTAAGTCCACTGTTCTTGCGCCAGCCTCTTGTGCCTGCCTCAGCGCTTCTCGTGTCAGGGCTTCCGCGAAGCCCTGACCTCGATGACCAGCGTCAACAACGACATCTTCAATTATAGCCCTGATCCCCGTAGGGATTTCGAAGAGCACGAGCGTCAACATGCCAACGTAGGCACCCTCTTCCGAACGGGCTACGAGAAGAATAGTAGCAGGCGATTTTACGACCCTAGTGATGCTGTCGAATGTTGGGGTGGCTGCCGTCGTTGATAGTTGAGACACCAATTGGGAGATCGCTTCCGTCACGGTCGGAGTTGCCTCTGTCAAAACCTCAATCTTCACAAGCTACCTCTCCGAGGTTCGCAAATATCCGAAACTGACGACACATACGGAACAATCGTTCCTTGATGGAAGAGCATCTGCCATCGCCCATCAAAAAGCTTCCAGATCGAACTCCGAAGAGTCCTCCTCTCAGGCGTCCCCCCATCTGATCGGCGGATACTACGATATAGAACCAAGACAGCATCCGCCGCGATGGGCTTGACGGCGAAATCACGGATTTCAGGTAGAGTGGCTCTGCCCGAGTGCGTTTCTTGGAACAGAGAATCAATCACTACAGCTTTGTCATAAACCCGCCAGAACTGCCAAAATCCAAGAAATTTCCCCCAAAAATGGGGAGACGGCGTCCCGGGAAGAACGAACCTCTGGCCAGTGCAATTGCTGTTCGATCTGCTTAAAGACTTCAACATCAATCTCATTCGCTGACATCATCAGCCTTTCGCAAAACTCCCGATAAACCGATACTTTCGCGCATGATTTTTGCAACGTTGCAAAATCGGAACTGGCGACAATTAAATCCGGCAAACCCGCGGTGAAAACATCTTCGGCAAGACAAGAAGAGCCGCCTGCAACACCCTGCAGCAGGCGGCTCTTGGTTCCGAGTACGCGTCTAGTTCCACATGTCCGCCAAAGGCTTATAGCATTGTCCGCTCTTTCCTTTTGCTTGAAACGCTACTTCGCGTTCGGGTTCGGCATCCAGGTCGGCATCGCGACATCGGCATGGGCGAATTGCGGCAGCTTGGCCGAGAGGTCCTCCATGTTCTTAATGTCCTTGTCGAGCAGATCCTTCTGGGTGATCAGCGTCGGCGGCACGATGACGTTGTGGCCGGGATCCTCGCCGGCCAAGAGCTGCGCCAGCGCACGCACCGAGACCTGGCCGACGACGGCCGGGTTGGTGGCGGCGGTTGCCGCCCAGGCGCTGTCCGGCTCGCGCATCGCGGCGATATCCGAGGTCGAGATGTCGGCCGAATAGATCTTGATGTCCTTGTTCAGCCCGGCCTCGTCGACCGCGATCTTCACGCCCTTGGCGAATTCGTCATAGGGCGCGAACATCACCTTGATGTCGGGATGGGCCGATAGCACCGAACGGGCCTGGTTGGCGACCGAATTGGCGATCGGATTGTCGAGCGTGCCGAACATGGCGGCTTCGTTGATGCCCGAATATTTCTTCTTGAATTCGACCCAGGTCTCGTTGCGGCGGTCGAGCGGCGCGATGCCGGCGACATAGACATAGCCGGCCTTCCAGCTCTCGCCATTGTCCTTGACCGCCTGTTCGAGCGCCAGGCGCGCGAGGTCGCGGTCGGACTGTTCGATCTGCGGGATCTTGGGGTTTTCGACATTGACGTCGAAGGCGACGACCTTGATGCCGGCGTCGACCGCACGCTGGGCGGCGTCCTTCATCGATTCCGTCAGTCCGTGCTGGATGATGATGCCCTGGACGCCGAGCGCGATAGCCTGGTCGACCATGTCCGCCTGAAGCGCCGCGTCCTGGCGGCTATCGAGCACGCGCAGGTCGACACCGAGCGCCTTGGCCTGCGCCTCGACGCCGGAAAGGTAGGCCTGGAAGAAGTCGCCGGTCGAGAGATAGCGGACCAGCGCTATCTTGACGGCACCCGGCTTGTCGAACGGCGCCGGCCTGTCCTGCGCTATTGCCGGCATCTGCATCAGCAATGTTGCGCCGGCAAGCCCGAGCGCTGCCTTCCCCAAAAGCCTTCTTGTGATGTTCACGTCGTTTCCTCCACTTGTTGAACCCAAAATATGACCCGGTCGAACCCTATCTCCTGCCCCTGCCGGAAAGGGCGAAGGTAAAGACAAGGGCGACCACGAGAACCACGCCCTTGACGAAATCCTGCGTGTAGTAAGGCGCGTTCATCATCGTCAGGCCTTGCAGCAGCACGCCGACAAACACCGCGCCGACAGCCGTGCCGAAGGCGTTCGGCTTGGCGGCGCCGAGAACCGCGTAACCGATGAGTGCCGCAGCCACCGCGTCGAGCAACAGATTATTACCCGAGGCGATGTCGCCGCGTCCAAGCCGGGCAGCGAGCAAAATGCCGCCGATCGAGGCAAAAACTCCCGAAATAACGTAGGCCCAGATTTTGTATGCCTTGACAGGCGCGCCGGCGAGTTCTGCGGCGCGTTCGTTGCTGCCGACCGCATACATCATGCGCCCGAAACGCGTGTATTCGAGAAAAAACCAGATCAGCACCGCCAGCACGAGCAGAACGACGACCGACACCGGAATGAGGTTCGGGATGAAGAAATCGAAGCGATGGCGGCCAAGCGCCAGGAACGCGGCGCCGAAGCTGCCGTTGGCGACCGAGCCGTCGGGCATGGTCATGCCGGTGGCGATCGAACGGCCTTCGGTCGGGATGCGCTGCAGGCCGACAAGCAGGAACATCATGCCGAGCGTCGCCAAAAGGTCCGGAACCCGCATATAGACGATCAGCCAGCCATTGATCAGGCCGACGACGGCGCCGATCACAAGACAGACGACGACCGCCACGACAGCGTTCTGCCCCAGCACCACCATGACATAGGCAGCCGCCATCATGGCGCTGGTGGCGACAGAGCCGATCGACAGGTCGAAGCCGCCGACGACCAGCGTGGCGGTGACGCCGAGCGCCAGAACGCCGGTGATGGCGACCGACTGGAAGATGAAGACAGCACTTTGCGGCGAGACGAAACCATCGGCAGCGACGGCGAAATAGCCGATCAGCCCGAACAACAGAACGATGAAGCCGTAGCGAATAGCATTGTCGCGCAGGATCATTCAGCGCTCCCGCACGCCGGCACCGTCTTTATCCAACCCGAATTCATGCCCTCTCCATTCCAATTCTCATCGTCATCCCGCCGTCAGGCTGCGCTGTGCAACGGCCCGCCCGCCACTTCGGCCAGCAGACGCTCGAGATCGACATCGGTATTGCGGTGCTCGCCGACGATCGTCTGCTCCGACATCACCAGGATGCGATCGGCCGTCTCCAGGGCTTCGTCGAGTTCGGTGACGAACAGCAGCGTCGCGCGGCCGTGGGCGCTGGCCCGCAGCTTGGCGGCGATGTCGCGCCTAGCCGAAATGTCGACGCCCTGAAAGGGCTCGTCGAGGATGAAAAGCCTTGCCGCCTGCGACATCCAGCGGGCGACCATCACCTTCTGCTGATTGCCGCCGGAAAGCGACGCCATCTCGTCCCTCTCCGAGCGGCAGACGATGCCGAGCTCCTGGATCTGCTGGCGGGCAATGGCGCGTTCGATACGGCGTTTGAGAACACCGAGACGCGACATGCGGCTGTGGAACGGCAGGCTGATATTCTCCTGGATGTTGAAGTCGCCGACGATGCCGTTTTCGCCTCGGTCCTTGGCGACGAGAAACACACCGGCGGCAATCGCTTCGCCGGTCGATGCCGGAGCATAAGGTTTCCCGTTCAGCACCATGGTCCCGGCCAGCGGCTGGCGCAGGCCGAACAGCGTCTCGGCGAGCACGGTCTTGCCGACACCGACAAGGCCGGTGATGGCAACGACCTCGCCATCGCCGAGGGTCAGCGAGATCGGCCTGGCGCCTTCAGCAATCCGCAGCGCGTCGGCAGTGAAAATTGCTTTGGCCGAATTCCTGGCGACGATCCGCTCGAGCTGGATCTTGCGGCCGAGCATGGCGTTGACCGCACCTTCGTAATCCAGCGGCTTCTTGTCGAAGATACCTGAGATAACCCCATCGCGCATCGAAATGATGCGATCGGCAAGCCGTCTGATATCCGACATACGGTGCGAGATGTAGAGGATGGCCACGCCTTGCTGGCGAAGCCGGTCGAGCAGCGCGAATAGCCGGTCGGCTTCGGCGCTGGACAGCGAGGAGGTCGGCTCGTCGAGGATCAGCACTTTCGGCCGATGCGCCATGGCGCGGGCGATCGCCACCATCTGGCGGTCGGCCAGAGAGAGATCGCTGATCCGGGCCTTGAGGTCGATGGCCAGTCCCATGCGGTGGGCCACCGCCTTTGCCTCGCGACGCACCCGGCCTGGATTGAACAGGGTCGGCACGCCGCTGCCGCTCAACCTGTCGAGGGTAAGGTTGGTGGCGACGTCGAGGTCGGCGACGACACCGTCATTGATGTTCTGGTGGACGGTAACGACGCCGGCGCGGATCGCCTCCGCCGGCGTTTTCGGGTCGAACACGTGACCGGCAAGCGACATCGTGCCGCCGCCATGGTCGTAGACACCACTGATGATCTTGACGAGGGTGGATTTGCCGGCGCCGTTGGCGCCCATCAGCACGGTCACTTCGCCGGCACGCAATTCGAGCGAGACGCCGCCAAGCACCTCGATATGGCCAAAGGATTTCCTCAGGCCGTCGACGCGGAACACGGCATCATTGCCCATTCGTTCCTCCCTGAACATGACGCTATGGGCTATATCGGCAATTGTCAACACGATTGACAATTGCCAGCAGGCTTCCTAGCTTGGCCCGACCGCGTTGGCTCCGCTATCATCGGAGCACATGAGCGGGAGGTGAGGATGACTGGGAAATCGCCGTTCGAAGCACTGTCGGTCGAGACACTGGCGGGCCGTCTCGGTGCCAACGAGGCCCTGTGTTCGCAGATCGGCAAGGATACGAGCCAGTGGAAGGTTCGTGAAGTCGGCGACGGCAATCTGAACCTGGTGTTCATCGTCGAGGGTGCTGAGGGTGCGGCCGTCGTCAAGCAGGCCCTGCCCTACGTCCGGCTGGTCGGCGACAGCTGGCCGCTGCCGCTAAAACGCTCCTTCTTCGAATACCATGCGCTGACGCGGCAACAGGCGCGGGCGCCGGGTTCGGTGCCCTATATCTATCACTTCGACGAAGGCCAGGCGCTGATCATCATGGAGTATCTGTCGCCGCACATTATCCTGCGGCGGGCGCTGATCGAAGGCCGGCAATTGCCCAACATCGCGACAGACATCGGCTTGTTCATGGCCCGCACGCTGTTTCGCGGCTCCGACCTGCATATGGCGACCAAGGACCGCAAGGCCGATCTGGCGCTGTTCGCCGACAATGTCGAACTCTGCGACATCACCGAGAACCTGGTTTTCTCGGATCCGTATTTCGATGCCAAGATGAACCGGCACACCAGCCCGCAGCTCGACGGCATTGTCGCCGAGCTGCGCGCCGACCGCGACCTCAAGGTCGAGGCGCAGCGCATGAAGCACATCTTCGCTGCCAATGCCGAGACGCTGCTGCATGGCGACCTGCATTCCGGCTCGATCATGGTCACCGACACCGAAACGAGGATGATCGACCCCGAATTCGCCTTCTACGGGCCGATCGCCTTCGACGTCGGCATGCTGCTCGCCAATTTCTGGATGGCGTTCTTCTCGCAGCGCGGCCATGAACAGGACGGAAGCCGCGACGCCATGCGTGACTATCTGATCGGCGTTACGGTCGAGACATGGTCGGTGTTTCGCGCCGAGTTCTCGCATCTGTGGCGAACCGAGCGTACCGGCATGCTCTACCAGAAGAGCCTGTTCGAGGATCAGGGCGACAGGCTTGGCGCCGAGCAGGCGCTAGACCACATGCTGCATTCGATCTGGACCGATCTGCTCGGCTTTGCCGGCGTCGAGGTTCACCGGCGAATTCTCGGCCTTGCCCACAATGCCGATTTCGAGACCATTGCCGATCCGGATCTGCGCGCCAGATGTGAGGCAAAGGCGCTGAAATTCGGCCGTCACCTCGCCGTCAACCGGCGCCAGATCCACAGCATCGACGAGGTCAACCGGTTGGCCGCGCTGATCGAACGGGAGAGCAGGATTTGAACGTCGGCGACCGCCACTACCGCACCATCTGGCCGAGTGACGACGGGCGTTCGGTGGAGATCATCGACCAGCGCTGGCTGCCGCATGATTTCCGCATCGAAAAGATCGATACCGTCGCCGGCATCGCCACGGCAATCCGCGACATGTGGGTGCGCGGGGCGCCGCTGATCGGCGTCACCGCGGCCTATGGCGTCGCCATGCAGATGGCCGACGATCCGTCGGATGCAGCACTCGACGCCGTCTGGGCAACCTTGCACGAAACGCGCCCGACGGCGATCAATTTGCGCTGGGCGCTGAACGAAATGCAGCGCTTCCTGCTGACGCTTCCCCTGGCAGAACGTGCCGCGGCTGCCTATCGGCGTGCCGGCGAGATCGCCGACGAGGATGTCGGCCTCAACCGCGCCATCGGCGCCCATGGGCTCGAAATCATCAAGGCGATCGCGGCGCGCAAGCAGCCGGGCGAACCGGTCAATATCCTGACCCACTGCAACGCCGGCTGGCTGGCCACGGTCGACTACGGCACCGCCACCGCGCCGATCTATCTGGCGACGGAAGCCGGCATTCCAGTCCATGTCTATGTCGACGAAACACGACCCCGCAACCAGGGTGCCCAATTGACCGCCTGGGAGATGGCCGGCCACGGCGTGCCGCATACGCTGATCGTCGACAATGCCGGCGGCCATCTGATGCAGCGCGGCCAGATCGACATGGTCGTCGTCGGCACCGACAGGACCACCGCCGACGGCGATGTCTGCAACAAGATCGGTACCTATCTCAAGGCGCTCGCCGCCGCCGACAACGACGTGCCGTTCTATGTCGCGCTGCCGTCGCCGACGATCGACTGGACCGTGGGCGACGGGCTGGCCGACATCCCGATCGAACAGCGCTCGCCCGACGAGGTCTCACTGGTCTGGGGCAAGACCGCTTCCGGCGAGATCGCCCAGGTCCGCGTATCGCCGGAAGGCACGCCGGCGGCCAATCCGGCCTTCGACGTGACGCCGGCGCGGCTGGTCACCGGCTTGATCACCGAACGCGGTGTCGCTACGGCCTCGCGCGAAGGCCTGAGGGCGATGTTTCCCGAGCGCGGATGATCGGCTTTTCCGGGAGGGTGCTCCGGATTTGCCTGATCTCACGATTTCTTGAACACGGCACGGTTAAAAACGCCCGTTACCTGTCCCACATGGACGGCCGGATGCGTAGCGGCGGGGCGGCGCCCAACGCTCGAAGCCGGGGCTGCCCACGGCTCGGCGAGTGAACCAGCGGGATACCGCGATGTCATTCAGACCGTTGCTTGGTGACGGACGGGTTCGGAGCCAGGACGAGAAGTCGGAGCCCCTGCAAACCGCGTCATGGGTCAGCTCCTCGATCGTCTTCGACAACCGGCGGTGGGCGTGCCGGGAGGCGGAGCTCCGCTGGACAGCCCCTCATCATCTGATTGTGCTGACCGAAGAAGGCGGCACGTCCCATACATCCATCCGGCACGAGGCACGATCCCTTTACGACGGAATGGACCGTCCCGGAGCCCTCACCTTCGTCCCGGCAGGCGCGGAACGACAGGGCTTCTATCGCGATGTAAACCTCTCCTATTCAGCCCTGTGGATCGATCCCGATATCGGGCTTCCCGGATGCGAACGCCTGAGGAACCTGCCTATACTGGTAAACAAGAAAGACGCGGTCGTCGCCACGCTCTTGAGTTCGCTTCGTGACGAGATGGCACTCGGCCACAAGCCAGACACTGCCTATGTCGAGCATCTGGTCGCCCTCGTCAGTCTCCGCGTGGCCAACCTGAGCCGGGAGCAACCGCGGTTTGTACGTCACGGCTGTCTCAGCCGCCGGGCACTTGGTCGCGTTCGGGATTACATCGATGCGCATATGAATTCCGACATTTCGCTAAGCGAGCTGGCAGCCGCCGCGGGCATGGCCGTCGACAGTTTTGCGCGTCGCTTCAAGGCGACGACCGGCCTTGCACCCTACGCCTATGTGATCGAGGAACGGGTGCGGCGAGCGGAGGCGCTGCTGCGCGAAACGGGTTTGTCGATCGGTGTCATTGCCTTTCGGCTCGGCTTCTCAAGCCAGAGCCACTTCACCACGACCTTCCGACGTCTGAGGGGCATGACGCCTCGTGCCTATCGGGTGAATTCTTCTCCAGAATCCTGATAGTGCCGCCGGTTTCTTGAAAGAAAGCCGCCGCCCGCACTCCCACCTCCAGTGTCGTTGGGTGACAGAACCCGAGGGTTCGCTCGGGTCAAGTTGCCGTCTGCGCTTCATTGCGGCTGGGAGATCATGCATGGCCAAAACGGACAACAGGAGCGGGCCGACGCGTCGGATGGTATTGGAAGGCGGTGTTGCGACCGGGGTGCTCCTGGCTACCGGACTACCGGTTGACGCCGAGCCGGCCGAGACCGTCACGGCGGCTGCATCGTCCTCGCCGCTACCGACGATGACGATGTCGTTACGGATCAACGCGAAGGATCTTGCCGTCGAGCTCGACCCGCGGACGACGCTGCTCGACGCCCTGCGCAACCATCTCGGCCTCACCGGCTCGAAGAAGGGCTGCGACCACGGCCAGTGCGGCGCATGCACGGTGCTCGTCGATGGGCGCCGGATCAATTCCTGCCTGACGCTTGCCGCAATGCATGAAGGCGACGAGATCACCACTATCGAGGGCCTTGCCGAGGGTGACCGGCTGCATCCGGTCCAGGCCGCCTTCGTCGCCCGCGACGGTTTCCAGTGCGGCTACTGTACGCCAGGCCAGATCTGCTCGGCGGTTGGCATGCTGGGCGAGGCGCGGGCCGGCTGGCCAAGCCATGCGAGCGCCGACGTGGCAGCGGCTTCCGTCGCTCTCACCGATGCCGAGATCCGCGAGCGGATGAGCGGCAATATCTGCCGTTGCGCCGCCTATCCGAACATTGTCGCTGCAATCCGCGACGCGGCAGAGGAGGCATGAGCAATGCAGACCTTCACTTATGAACGTGCGGCGAGTGCTGAGCAGGCGGCGGCCGCGGTTGCGGCCCGGCCGGACGCCAAGTTCATCAGCGGCGGCACCAACCTGCTCGACCTGATGAAGCTCGAGATCGAGCGCCCAGCGCATCTCGTCGACATCAGCCGGCTGCCGCTTGATCGGATCGAGGAGACGGCGGAAGGCGGGCTTCGGGTCGGCGCCCAAGTCCGCAATAGCAATCTCGCCGCCGACCCGCGAGTAAGGTCGCGCTACCCGATGCTCACGCAAGCGCTGCTGGCGGGAGCGTCCGGACAGATACGCAACAAGGCCTCGACAAGCGGCAATCTCCTGCAGCGCACGCGCTGCCCTTACTTCTATGACCGCAACATGCCCTGCAACAAGCGCCAGCCGGGTTCGGGCTGCGCGGCGCTTCAGGGCTTCAACCGCATGCACGCCGTACTCGGCGCGAGCGAAGCCTGCATTGCGGTCCATCCCTCCGACATGGCGGTCGCCATGTCCGGGCTCGACGCCAGGATTGAGACCGTCTCGCCCGGCGGCGAGACCCGCACGATCCCGATCGGCGATTTCCATCGGTTGCCCGAGGCGACGCCCCAGGTGGAGACCGTGCTCGGCCACGGCGAAATAGTCGTCTCGGTTGCCCTGCCGCCGCCGCCACCCGGCCGACAGGTTTACCGCAAGGTGCGCGACCGTGCTTCCTACGCCTTCGCGCTGGTGTCGGTGGCAGCAATCGTCGAGAAAAGCGGCGACCTTATCCGAAGCACTCGGATCGCCATGGGCGGCGTGGCAGCGAAACCCTGGCGCGCGACGGAGGCGGAGCGGAGGCTCGCAGGCGCGGCGGCATCCGACGGTGCCTTTAGCGACGCGGCCGAAGCCGCGCTCGCCGGAGCCGTCGGTCATGGCGCCAATGGTTTCAAGATCCCGCTGGCGAAACGGACGATACGGCACACGCTGGCTGCTGCCGCCGAGAGTGCATGAGGCGATGCGATGACAGAGACGACGACCCCGAACCGCTGTTCCCAGATGCCGGCGCCGAGCAGGAGATCGATATGAAACTCACGCGACGCGCCGTTGCCGCCGCGGGTGGCGGCCTTCTCGTCTCTGCCGCCACAGCCTGGGGCGCCACATCCGACCCGGGAGCTCGTCACGGGCTCGAGGCCGCCGTAGACGCCTTCTTTGCCGGCTGGGCCTCTGGCGACTGGACGGCATTCCTTGACTGTTGCGATGAGACGATGACCTTCCAATTCCCTGTCGGCGAGCAACGAGGCCGACACGGACCGCCAGAGGGCAAACGGGCACTCGCAGCCTGGACCGCCGCGCATCAAGCGCAGGGGAACAGGATCACGAAATCGACCGTCGATCTCAAGCTCCTCGCCGCCGACTGGGTCATCGTCTGCGATCGCGGGAGCGGGACAATCGGTGGCGCGCCCTACACTGGCCTGCATGCGATCTTCATGCGAGCCGGCCCAACAGGGAGGCTGGTCGAGTTTCGCGAGTATTTCGGCGAGATCGCCGCGTGAGCTCCGGCCGCCGCGCGACGAACATGAAGGTGCGAGGAAGCGCGTCGTCGCGGCCTCGATGCCTCCGAACTCCAGATGAAAATCTTTAGGTGACTTATGAACGAGACCATACCCGGACTGCCCGGCTCCGCCACCCATTCAAGGGTGAAACCTCGTGCCGATGCTGGCATCATCGGGCGGCCGATCGACCGCATCGACGGTCCGCTCAAAGTGACGGGCGGCGCCACATACGCTTACGAGAATGAGCTGGATGGTACAGCCTATGGCTACATTCTCGGCGCCTCCGTCGCCAAGGGCCGCATCGCCGAGATCGACACGGCCGAAGCCGAACGGGCGCCGGCAGTGCTGCTCGTCATGACGCACCGGAATGCGCCGGCCCAGCCGGATTTCGGCCCAACGGTCACGCCAACGGTGCCGGAGGTCTTCGCGCGCCCCCGGCCCGCGCTCAACAGCGATCAGGTACGGTATTACGACGAGCCGGTCGCGCTGGTCGTTGCGGAGACGTTCGAGGCGGCGCGCGCTGCTGCGGGCCTCATCAGAGTACGCTACGACGAGGAGCCGGGCCTCTACGATCTACCGGGACATATCGCCGACGCCTACGCGCCAAAGCGGACCAATGCCGGCTTCGAGACCGACAGCGTGGTCGGCGACTTCGAGCGCGCCTTTGCGACGGCGCCGATCAAGATCGATTCCACTTACGGGACCCCCTTCGAACATCACAATCCGATGGAGCCGCATGCGACGCTTGCTGCCTGGTCAGGCAACGAGCTGACGATCCGAACATCGGCGCAGACCCTCGCGAACTTCCGGGCCGGGGTCGCCAGCACGCTTCGCATCCCGCTCGAGCGAGTGCGCATCGTCAGCCCCTTCATCGGCGGAGGCTTCGGCTCCAAGCTGATTGCCCATGCCGACACGATCCTGGCCGCACTTGCAGCGCAGGTGCTGCAGCGCCCCGTGAAGATCGCGCTGACGCGACAACAGATGTTCGCCAATGCCGGTCATCGCGCAGAGATGGTCCAACAGGTACGTCTCGGCGCGGACACTGACGGGCGGCTCACCGGGATCGCGCACGATGTCTGGTCGGCAACGTCCAGCTTCGAGGAGTACTGCGAACAAACGGCAGTTTTTGCGCGCTCGCTCTACGCGGCGCCGAACCGTCTCACCCGCCATCGCCTGGTTCCGCTGGACATCAACCGCGGCGAATGGATGCGCTCGCCCGGCGAAGCGCCCGGCATGCTGGCTTTCGAATGCGCCATGGATGAGCTCGCCGAGCGCGCCGGTCTGGACCCGATCGAACTCAGGATCCGCAACGAACCGGCACAGGATCCCGAGCGCGGCGTGCCGTTCTCCACCCGCAATCTCGTCGCCTGCATGGAGGAAGGCGCCCGCCGTTTCGGCTGGGAGCGGAGAAACCCGACACCGGGCCGAACTCGGGAGGGCCGCAAGCTTATCGGCCACGGCATGGCGGCGGCGATCCGTCCGAACTATATCGGCGCGGCGACGGCGCGGGTTGCGATCGACCGGGACGGTCGGGTGACGGCGCGGCTCGACATGACCGATATTGGGACCGGCACCTATACGATCCTGACTCAGATTGCCGCCGAGAGCCTGGGCCTGCCGATCTCGTCCGTCAAGGTGGAGCTCGGCGACAGCCGCTTCCCGCGTACCGCCGGCTCCGGCGGATCCTGGGGCGCAGCAAGCGCGGGTTCGGCCTTGCATGATGCGTGCAACATCCTCAAGAAACAGATCCTGGAGGCGGCGCAGTCGAACGAAGCCTCGCCGTTGCGCGGCGCGAACGCCACCGAGGCAAGCTTTGCCGACGGCGAGGTCAGGGTCGGCCAGCGATCGGCGAGCCTGGCCGATCTTATCCGAGGGATCTCTCCCGACGGGCTCGAAGCCGAAGGCTCCGTAGCCGCGGGCGCCACCACCCAGTCATACAAGACCTATTCGCAGCATTCCTATGGCGCGCATTTCGCAGAGGTCGCTGTCGATTGCGATACCGGTGAAATCCGCATGCGCCGGATGCTGGCTGTGATCGGCGCCGGCCGTATCCTCAACGCCAAGACCGCGCGCTCGCAAATCATCGGCGGCATGACCTGGGGGATCGGTGCAGCGCTGATGGAGCAGACGGTGCTCGACCCGCGCTACGGCCACTTCGTCAATCACGATCTTGCCGAGTATCATGTGCCGGTCAATGGCGATGTCCCCGATATGGAGGTCGCCTTCCTCGAGGAAGACGACGACAAGGCCAACCCGCTTGGCGCAAAGGGTCTCGGCGAGCTCGGCGTGTGCGGTGCGGGGGCTGCTGTCGCCAACGCCGTTTACAACGCGGCCGGCGTGCGAGTGCGTGAATTTCCCATCACCTTGGACAAGGTGCTGCCTGCCTTACCTGTGATCGCCATTTGACGCTCTCCTCCCTCGCCCTCAACGGTGACCAGGTCGAAACGGATCGCTATTTCTGCGCCATCGACGACGACGCAGGTGGTTGACAGCGCTTTCCGACCCTTCCATACAAACGCCGTCAATGTTCTCAGGGCGGGGTGAAAGTCCCCACCGGCGGTAAGGGTCTCGGCCCAAGCCCGCGAGCGCTTTCCGGTTAGCCGGAGAGGTCAGCAGATCCGGTGTGATTCCGGAGCCGACGGTCACAGTCCGGATGGAAGAGAACGAAATGGAAGACGGTCCGCTTTCGCGGTTCGGACTCCGTATCGTGCGTCCTGATTCTGGTTCGAAACGGAAGGATGGACCCATGAATCAGCATTCCCACAACGACTATGAAGCGATCCGCGTTGCCGTCATTCGCGCGCGTTGGCATGCCGATATCGTCGACCAATGCGTTGAAGCATTCGAGGCGGAACTGGCGGTTCTCGGAGAGAAACGCTTTGCCGTCGATGTCTTCGATGTGCCTGGCGCTTATGAGATTCCCCTGCATGCAAAGACGCTTGCCGTGACCGGCCGCTATGCCGCTATCCTCGGCGCCGCGTTCGTCGTCAATGGCGGCATCTACCGGCACGAGTTTGTTGCAAGCGTGGTCATCGACGGTATGATGAATGTGCAATTGTCGACTGGCGTGCCGGTGCTTTCGGCGGTGCTGACGCCACACAACTACCATGACAGCGCGGACCATCACCGCTTCTTCTTCGAGCATTTCAGGGTCAAAGGCAAAGAGGCGGCCAGTGCCTGCGTGCAACTGCTGGCGGCACGCGAACACATCGCGGCGTGAAACCTCCACCGCCGGGTGGAAATCCCGGTAAGGCGCTGTAGTATCTCACGAAAACCAGGGAGGATGCCGGTGCAGACCAAGAAGATCATCAATGACGGTAACCGCTCCGTCGACGAGATGCTGGAGGGCATCCTGGCCGCGCATCCGCGCCATCTCAGAAGCGCGGACGGCAGTCCGCGCGCCATTATCGCCCGCGACGGACCGCGCCCAGGCAAGGTCGGTCTCGTCATCGGTGGCGGCTCGGGCCACGAGCCGACCTTCCTCGGCTTCGTCGGCAAGGGGCTGGCCGACGCCGCCGCGATCGGCAATGTCTTCGCCTCGCCGCCGCCGGACCCGATCCTCGAATGCGCCAAGGCGGCCAGTGGTGGCGCCGGCGTGCTGTTCATGTACGGCAACTATGCCGGCGACGTGATGAACTTCGACATGGCCGCCGAAATGGCGGCAATGGACGACATCGAGGTGCGCACCGTGCTGACCACCGACGATGTCGCCTCGGCGCCGCGCGACCAGAGGCAGAAGCGGCGCGGCGTCGCCGGCAATTTCTTCATCTTCAAGGCCGCCGGTGCCGCATGCGACCAGATGCTGTCATTCGATGAATGCGAGCGTATCGCCAGGAAGGCCAACGATCACACCTTCACCATGGGCGTGGCGCTGTCGCCCTGCTCGCTGCCGCAGACCCGCCGGCCCAATTTCGAGATCGGACCGGACGAGATGGAGATCGGCATGGGCATCCATGGCGAGCCAGGCATCGCGCGCGGAAAGTTGAAAACGGCCGACGAGATCACCGACGAAATGCTGGACAAGGTCCTCGACGAGATGGCGCCGGCGCGCGGCGATAAGGTCGCCGTTCTGGTCAATTCGCTCGGCTCAACGCCGTTGATGGAGCTCTACATCATGAACCGACGCGTCAAGCAGAGGCTGGATGAGATCAGCGTTTCCGTCCACGCGACCTGGGTCGGCAATTACTGCACCTCGCTCGAAATGGCCGGCGCCTCGGTGACGCTGATGCATCTCGACGGCGAGTTGCAGGCGATGCTCGATCATCCTTGCGACTGCGCCATGTTCCGCGCCGGCTGAGAAAGCATCATGACCTCGATCGATTCAGTCGGCTTGAAAAGAATGTTCGATGAGATCGCGGCGGCGATCGACGCCGACAAGGACAGGCTCTGCCAACTCGACGGCGTCATCGGCGACGCCGACCATGGCATCGCCATGGCACTAGGCTTCACTGCTGCGCGCGATGCACTAGCGCAACTCGACCTCGCGGCGACCGAGCCGACGGCGCTGCTCAACACTGCGGCGAAATCCTTCCTCAACGCGGTCGGCGCCTCGTCAGGCCCGCTCTATGCGACCGCCTTCATGCGCGGTGCCGCCGCCGTCAAAGGCAAGGCAATTCTGGAGGACGCTGACATTATCGCCATGCTCCGGGCGATGGCGCAAGGCATCCAGGATCGCGGCAAGGCCGAGCTCGGCGAAAAGACCATGGTCGACGCCTGGCTGCCGGCGGCGCAAGCAGCGGGTGCCGCGCAGCAAGCCGGCAAGAGCCTGTGCGGGAGCCTGGAAGCCGCACTCGCCGCAGCCGAACAAGGCGCCGAGACGACCAAGGGCATGATCGCCGCCAAGGGCCGCTCATCGCGGCTCGGCGAGCGCTCGCTCGGGCATATGGACCCCGGCGCCGCGTCGGCCGTGACGATCATCAGGGCGATGCGGAACAGTCTGGCTTAGCCCCGCTTCGCCGCGTCGAGCCTGTCGATGGCCTGGACATTGCCGGCCGATGGTCCCTTCTCATCGAATTCCGATGCGAGCCAGGCGTCGACGATCGACTTGGCCAGTTCCGGGCCGATGACGCGCGCGCCCATGGTGATGATCTGGGCGTTGTTGGATTTCGCGGCGCGCTCTGCCGAATAGGTGTCGTGGGTGAGTGCGGCGCGAATGCCGGGCACCTTGTTGGCGGATATGGATACGCCGATGCCGGTGCCGCAAAACAGGATGCCGCGATCGTTTTCGCCGTCCAGGATGGTCTGGGCGAGCTTCTGTGACAGGTCGGCATAGTAGCCCGACTGGCTGAGGTCGCTAACCGTGAGGCCGGGCTTGGTAGCAAGGTGAGCGGCAATGACGTCGAGCAGCGGCTTACCGGCGCTATCAGCTCCAATGGCAATTTTCATGTTCCGTTTCCTTCCTGTTTGGTGATTCAGATCGCCGCCGAGGCCCGCTTGAGGATGTCGATATAGCCGTCCGCCTGCCAGGCCGAGCGGCCGATGAACAAGCCGTCGATGTTGGGCTGGCCGACCAGTTCGGCGGCATTTTGCGGATTGACGCTGCCGCCATAAAGCAACGGCGGCACCACCGGCAGCAGGTCGCGTGCGATTTTCTTGATTAGCGCCTGCTGCCTGTCGGCATAGTCCGAACTGGCCGGCACGCCCTTGTCGCCGATCGCCCAGACGGGCTCATAGGCAAACAGGATCGTCGCCGCCTTCGCCGCGCCTTCGAGAAACTGCAGCGCGCCGTGCACCTGCAAGGCCAGCACCGCAGCGGCCTGCCCGCTGTCGCGTTGAGCCAGGGTCTCGCCGACGCAGATGAGTGGCACGAGACCATGCTTCACCGCCGCCGCAGTCTTCAGACCGACGGCGTTGTCGGTCTCGCCGAAATGCTCGCGCCGTTCGCTGTGGCCGAGCTCGACCATGTCGAGGCCGCAGTCTTTCAGCATGACCGGCGAGATCTCGCCGGTCCAGGCGCCGGCGTCGGCCCAATGCATGTTCTGCGCGCCGACCTTGATGCGCGTCGGCGACAGCGCTTTCTTGACCTCGCGGATCGCCGTGAAGGGCGGGATGACGAAAGGCTGGATGCGCTCGTCGAAACCGGGGACGAACTCCGCCAGCGCCTCGGCGAAAGCCATCGCCTCGGCGAGCGTCTTGTTCATTTTCCAGCTGGTGCCGACCCAATAAACCATACGTGCCCTCCTATTCTGCGATCACTGTCAGCGAAACGCCGGCACCATCCAGCGCGGCGCGCATCTGCGGCTGCGGCTCGCGGCCGGTGAAGACCGTGTCAAAGGCCTTGAGATCTGTCAGGAAGTGCAAGGCAGTGCGGCCGAATTTCCCATGATCGACCAGCAGATATTTGCGCGCTGCTGCGGCCATCATCAGCCGTTTGGTCTGGACCACTTCCTGATCCTGGTGAAAGGCAGAGGCACCATGGATGGCCGATGACGACAGGAACGCGACATCGGCGCGCAATGATTTCAGCGTGTCCTCGGCGAGCAGGCCGAAGAAGCCGTGAAACTTCTTGTTGTATTGGCCGCCGAGCGCAATCAGGTTGATGCCGGCAACGCCCGCCAAATCCTGGATGACGGCCAGATTGTTCGAGATCACCGTCAGCGGACGCAGATCGGCAAGATGCCGAGCAACGCCGCCCGCGGTTGAGCCATCGTCGATGATCACCGTCTGACCCGGTTCGATCATCGTCACGGCAGCGGCGGCGATGCGCTTCTTCTCGTCGCCGGCCAGCCGCTGGCGGTAGCGGAAATCGCTCTCGAAAAGGCTGCTCGGCTGGATCGAGGCGCCGCCGCGCACCTTGCGCAGGAAGCCGCTTTCCTCGAGCTCGTCGAGGTCGCGGTGGACAGTCATCTTTGACACGCCGAAGCGTGAGGCAAGATCGTCGACACTGGCGGTGCCGATGTCCATCAGAAAATCCATGATGCCTTGCCGACGGCCGTCGCTCTTCATTTCCGCGGCTTCCTCGTGCAATCCGGTTCCGAGATATAACAGCAAACGTCGCACAAGCCACCAAATTTTTTGTGATAATGTTATATCTCTATGGGATATCATGACGCTTCTGGTCGCGTCCTGTAACAAGAATTGCTGCCGGTCGAGCGCCCAGCGGTTGCGGTGCCGCGGAAATCCGGCCAGAAGCATCAGGGGCTCGACGACAACCGAACGGCCCGCAAACACTGGCTCGAAACCGGATACGGGAGACTACTGAGTGGCTCGCATCACACTGAGACAATTGCTCGATCATGCCGCCGAATACGGCTATGGCGTGCCTGCCTTTAACATGAACAATATGGAACAGGGCCTCGCCATCATGGAGGCAGCCGAGGAGACCAAATCGCCGGTTATCCTGCAGGCGAGCCGCGGCGCGCGAGCCTACGCCAACGATGTGGTGCTAGCCAAGCTGATCGACGCGCTGGTCGAAATCCATCCCAATATCCCGGTCTGCATGCATCTCGACCATGGCAACAACGAAGCGACCTGCGTCACCGCGATCCAGCACGGCTTTACCTCGGTGATGATGGACGGATCGCTGAAGGAAGACGGCAAGACGCCGGCCGACTACGCCTATAATTCCGGCATCACCCGCCGCGTCGTCGACATGGCGCATTGGGGCGGCGTCTCGGTGGAAGGCGAGATCGGCGTCCTTGGATCGCTTGAGATGGGCGGCGGCGAGCAGGAAGACGGCCATGGCGTCGAGGGCGTCATCAGCCACGACCAGCTGCTGACCGATCCCGTGCAGGCCGAACAGTTCGTGCGCGACACCCGTGTCGATGCGCTGGCAGTCGCCATGGGCACCAGCCACGGCGCCTACAAGTTCAGCCGCAAGCCGGACGGCGCTGTACTGGCCATGAACGTCATCGAGGAAATCCACCGCCGTCTGCCGAGTATGCATCTCGTCATGCACGGCTCGTCCTCGGTGCCGGAGGAGTTGCAGGAGATCATCAACAAATATGGCGGCCAGATGAAGCCGACATGGGGCGTGCCGGTCGAAGAGATCCAGCGCGGCATCAAGCACGGGGTGCGCAAGATCAATATCGATACCGACAACCGCATGGCGCTGACCGGCGCAATCCGCAAGGTGCTGACCGAGAACCCGAGCGAATTCGATCCGCGCAAATATCTGACGCCGGCAATGGCCGCGATGCGGAAGCTGTGCAAGGAGCGCTTCGAGCAATTCGGCACCGCCGGCAACGCACCGAAGATCAAGCCGCTGCCGCTGTCGGAAATGGCCAAGCGCTACAAGTCCGGAAGCCTCGATCCGAAATTTGGCTGACGTATTCCGGCTCTGAGCAGGAGCTGCCTCAGCTCCTGCTCATCCGATCATGCTCGCGGCAAGAGATCGGCCCTGCCGGTCTCGATAAAGGGTGCCCAGTAGTCGACCGACTCGCGGATCATGGCGATGACCTGGTGGTCGACGGGCTCGCGCTCGCGGAACGACAATTCGAGGCAGATCTCGTTGTCGACGCCGCCGCCACGGCGAACCGTCTCCAGCAGCTTTTCCGGCGTGATGCGGCCGTCCTTGTTGTGAGCGGCAATGAACGGCCAGTGACCACCCTTATTCATCGACGACTGCTTGACGTGGATGATCGGCGATTGCCTGGGAAAGGCTTCGGCCCAGGCATAAGGGTCGGTGTCCGCCGGATTGCTCGAGGTCACGTCGCCATGGTCGATGTCGACCATCATCTTGAACGGGACGGCCATGCCGGCCGCTTCGATCTCGCGCTGCAGTGCCCGGCAGCTTTCGATCGTATGGCCGAATTCGCGGCCGACCGACATCGGCTCCCAGAACAGGTAGGTCAAGCCGGCTGCTTTGGCATGCTCGGCGACCTCGCGCCAGCATTCCAGCGCGATGTCGAAAAGCCGCGCGCGACGCTCCGGATTGTCGTAATCCCGGTGGGTGAAGATCGCGAATTGCGTGCCCATGCCCGCGGCGCCGAGCTCGGCCGAAACTTCTGAAAAGGTCTTGAACCAGTCGACGTAGTAGCGCCGCACGTCGGCATCGGGGTGGCCGAAATGATTGAGCCGGCCGTAAGGGCCGGTCATCGCGGAGGTCACGCGCACACCGGTGCGGTTGAGCGCGGAGCGGAACAGGCGGACGAATTTGGCGATCGTCGCCGCCGGCCAGCCGGGATTGACGAATTCATGGGTGAGTTGGACGTCCCTGATACCGATCTGATAGGCGATCGCGTCGATCAGGTCGTCCGGCTCCGCAAAGCGGTTGACCAGCGGATTGGTGTTGAGCGAAAGCGTAAAGGCCATCAGCCGGCCTTTGCCAGCCGGCTCGAGCACCAGTCCTCGAAGGCGGTTCTTTCCGCGGCGGACAGATGCAGGCCGTGCTTGGTGCGCCTTTCGAGAATATCGGCGGCGGTCTCGGCCCATTCATGCTCGAACAGGTAATTGGCTTCGCGCTCGAAAAAATCCTTGCCGAAGCGCCGGCCCAGTTCGGCGAGCGAGGTGGCCGCGCCGACCAGATCGCGCGTCCTTGTGCCGAAGAGCCTGCCGTAATGCTTGACCAGCGATGCCGGCATCCAGGGAAATTCATGGCCGAGGTCGCCGAGGAACTGCTCGAAATCGGCATTGGCGATATCGCCGCCCGGCAGGTGCCCTTTCGAGGTCCACGGCTTGCCCATTTTCGGAAAGAACGGGGCGATACGGTCGAGCGCGTGCTCGGCCAATTTGCGGAAGGTGGTGATCTTGCCGCCGAAGACCGAAAGCAGCGGCGCCTGCCCAGCCGGTGCGTCGAGTTCGAATATGTAATCGCGGGTCACCGCGCTCGGATTGTCGGCGTTGTCGTCATAGAGCGGCCTGACGCCGGAAAACGAGTAGACGACGTCGCTTCGTGCGAGCTGGCGCTTGAAGTAGCGATTGACTGCCTTGATCAGGTAATCGATCTCGCCGGCATCCGCGGTCACGTCCTCCGGCCGCCCTTCATAGGGAATGTCAGTGGTGCCGATCAGCGCCAGATCGTCCTGATAGGGATTGATGAAGATCACCCGCTTGTCGCTGTTCTGAACGAGATAGGCCTGCCGCCCTTCCCAGAATTTCGGCACAACGATGTGGCTGCCCTTGACCAGGCGCACGTTGCGCCTGGAATTCTGGCCGGCGACGCGGTTGATGACGTCGTTGACCCAGGGTCCGGCGGCGTTGATCAGCGCCCGTGCCCGGACTGTGGTCCTGACGCCGGTTCGACCGTCGCGCATCTCCACCGACCACAGGCCGTTTTCGCGGCGGGCGGCGGTGCAGGCAGTGCGGGTGAATATCCTGGCCCCACGCTCCGCGGCGTCGAGCGCATTGATGACGACGAGGCGGGCGTCGTCGACCCAGCAGTCGGAATATTCGAAGCCGCGCTTGAAGCTGTCCTTGATCGGCGCGCCTTCTGGCGCGGTGCGCAGGTCGAGCGTACGCGTGGCCGGCAGCCGCTTGCGGCCGCCAAGATGGTCGTAGAGGAACAGGCCGAGCCGCACCAGCCAGGCCGGCCGGTCATCGGGGCTGTGTGGCAGCACGAAGCGCATCGGCCAGATGATGTGCGGCGCGGATTCGAGCAGCACCTCGCGTTCGATCAGCGCCTCCCGCACCAAGCGGAACTCGTAATATTCGAGATAGCGCAAACCGCCATGAACGAGCTTTCCCGATCGCGAACTGGTGCCCTCGGCAAGATCGTCCTTTTCGCAAAGAATGACCGACAGGCCCCGGCCCGCCGCATCGCGCGCGATTCCGGCGCCATTGACACCGCCGCCGATGACGAAGAGGTCGACGATTTCGGTTTCACCGTTCATCTCGCTCTATGCCCTGTCGTCAGCATGGATTGACCGGAGGCAGCCCGGCGATGTAGCGGCGCACTTCCTCGGCCGCCTGCTCGGCCGCGTAGGTCACGGTGCGTACCGACGCGCCGGCGATATGCGGCGTCAGCGTCACGTTCGGCAGTTGCAACAGCGGCCAGTCGGCAGGCACCGGCTCGACGGCGAACGTCTCCAGCATAGCGCTGCCGATCTGCCCCGAGACGAGCGCCTCGTAGAGCGCATCGTAGTCGACCAGCGGTCCGCGCGCGGTATTGACGAAGATTACGCCGGGTTTCATCCGGGCGATGGCGTTCTTGCCGATCAGGCCGCGCGTCTCCTCGGTGACCCGGGAATGCAGCGTGACCACATCGGAGCGCGACAGCAGATCGTCCAGCGCAACCAGTTCGACGCCGGCATTGCGGTCCTCGGCGCTCAATTGCACATAGGGATCGCAAACCAGGATGCGGCAGCCGAAGGCGCGCAGCAGGCGAACCAGCCTGGTGCCGATATTGCCGTAGCCGATGACACCGACGGTCATTTCGTTGAGCTCGCGGCCGGTGCGATCGGCGCGGTAGAGATCGCCGCGCCATTCGCCCTTGCGCAAGGCTTCGTGACCGACGCGGATCAGCCGCGTTTCAGCGAGAATGGCGCCGATGGTGAACTCGGCCACGGCGCTGGCGTTGCGGCCGGGCACATTGACCACGATGATGCCGTGGGCCTTGGCGGCGGCCATGTCGATGTTGATCGGTCCGCCGCGCGAGACCGCAACCAGCTTGAGCGTGGGCAGGCGCTGCATCATGCTTTCGGAGAGCGGCGCAAGCTGGGTGACGAAGATTTCGGCGTCGCCGATGAAATCCACCACCTCGTCGGGATCGCCGAAATACTCCTTGACCTTGTCCAGACCAAGCGCGGCATTGCCGAATTGCATCGGCTCGTCGGGCCAAGCGGTCTCAATGCTGCGGATGTCGAGATTGTCGCCGCAGGCCGCCTCGATTTTCTCGCGAAACACTTCCGGAAGCATGAAGCGGTCGCCGATGATCGCAATTTTCTTGGGCATGCTCTTCTCAATTCACGTCGGTTTGCCTGGACGCGGCGATCGAGTGCCAGACCGGCCGCAGCGCCTCATGCGCCAATGTGTAGGACGGAGCCATCGCCTCATAGGCAGCGGCGAGTTTCCGATCGCTGGGTTCGGCCGTACGGAGCAAAGGCGTGACCCATTCGCTGACGCAATCGTCCATTGATGCGTATTGGCCGACGCAGACCGCAGCAATCATTGCGGCGCCCGCAGCACCGGCCTCCTCGCGCTCGCTGGTGCGAATGTCGGCTCCGACCGCAGCACCCAGGATCTTGCGCAGAGCCGGGCTCCTGGCCGCTCCGCCGGTCAGGCGGATTTCCTTGGGCAGTGGCCCCATGGCGGCGTAGCAATCGCGTGCCGCGAAAGCCAGCCCCTCGAACACCGCGCGGACCATGTCGGCATAGCCGTGCCTGGACGAAATGCCGATGAAGCCGGCCCTGGCATTGGCATCGACGAACGGCCCGCGCTCGCCGGCCTCCGAGACATAGGGCTGGTAGAGCAGCGAGCCTGGCTCGGACGACGATATCCACTGGTCGACCAGCGCGATCATCTCGCCATTGGTCCGCGTAATACCTTGCGAGGCGAGAATGCCGGAGGCGAGGCCAAGGACCCAGTCGATATTGAGCGTTGCCGCCATGTTCGACTGCATCTGCGCAAAGACGCCGGGTGCCGGCATCGTCATCGTGTAGCCGGTTGCAGCCTCGTTGAGCAGAACCTCGTCCGGCGTTTCGGCAAGCCGCATATGCATTCCGGTGGAGCCGATGATCGAGCATCCCGGCTTGCGTTCGCGATCGAACAGGCCGGCACCGAGCGCCGTGCAGGCGACATCGACATAGGCCAGAACGACCGGTGTGCCGGCGAGCAGGCCAGTCGCATCGGCTGCTGCCACCGACAGCGAGGTGCTTTGCCTTGTGCCATCGACGATGGGCGGCAACAGATGCCGGAGATCGGTGACGCCGAGTACCTCGAGCACATCATCGCAATAGCCGCGCGTGCGGAAGTCGCCGAAGGTGAAGGTGCCCTCGGACGGGTCGGTGGCGCGGTGGCCGGTCAACTTGAAATAGAGCCAGTCCTTGCAGTGGAACGCCGTCGCTGCATTGGCAAGCATCGCGGGCATGTGGCGCTTCATGAACACGAACTGCGATCCCTGCTGGCAGGCAGCGAGCCCGCTGCCGGTCTTTTCGAAGCGCAGCCGGTCCTCCGGCCGCGCGCGGATCTCCTCGACGACCGCGGCAGCGCGCGCGTCGAGCCACAGCCAGCCCTTGGCAACCGGCTCGCCATCCTTGTCAATCAGCCAGGTACCGTCGCCCTGCCCGGTCACGGCGATGGCAATGGTCCGGCTGGCGAGATCCGGCACCTTGTCGGCAAGCTCGCGCAAGGTCGTCGCGGTATCGGCCCAGGTGCGTGTCAGGTCCTGCTCGGCGCCGCCGCCCGGCAGTGTCTCGTATTTATTGGGCAGCGCGGCGGACGCGATCTGCCTGCCCGCCGTGTCAAAGGCGACGGATTTTATGACAGACGTGCCGGCGTCGATGCCGATCAGCACATCCTGCATCAAGCCAGCTCCGTGCCGTGCGAAATGGCATTGCCGCTCGCCTGATCGAAGACGTGAAGGTTTTTCGGATCGATGCTGATCTTGATCGGCGCGCCAAGCTCCAAGCGGGTTCGGTCATGTTCGACCAGGACCAGCGAACCGCCGGCGAAATCGGCGGCGATATGGGTCTGGTCGCCGAGCCATTGATTGGCCGAAACCGTCGCCGGCACACCATCCTTCGAGCGGCGGACCGCATAGGGCCTGACGCCGATGACGACGCGCTGCCGGTTGAGCAATTCGTCGCGAACCGGGCCGCTGAACGCATCCTTGTCGTAGTCGAGCGAAAGCCCGTCGGGCAGCTTGAGACTGATCTTGCCGGCAGCCGTGCCGACATAGGCCTCGAAGACATTCATCGGCGGCTCGCCAACGAACGTGCCGGTGAACAGGTTTGCCGGCCGCTCCTTGAGCCTGTCAGGCGTATCGAACTGCTGCAGCACGCCGCCCTCCATGACGGCAATGCGGTCGGCAAGCGCGTTGGCCTCGGTCTGGTCGTGGGTGACCAGGATCGCGGTCAGGCCGCGCTCCTTGATGAAATGCTTGATCCGGCCGCGCAGCACGGCGCGAAGCTGCGGCTCGAGCTGGCCCATCGGCTCGTCCAGCAGATGCAGGTCGGCCTCGCGGATCAGCGCCCGGCCAAGGCTGGCGCGCTGCTGCTGGCCGCCGGAGATCGAGCTCGGATAGCGCTCGAGAATGTCCTCGATCTCGAGCAGCTTGGCGATGTTGGCAACCTTTGCATCGACCGCACTCTTCGCCAGCCTGGCGGCCTTGAGGGCGAAGGCCATGTTCTCGCGCACGGTCAGCGGCGGGTAGAGCGAATAGCCCTCGAAGGCCATTGCGACGTTGCGCCTGACCGGCGGCAGCATGTGCACTTTGCGGCCGGCAACCGCGATGGCGCCGCGCGAGACCTCTTCGAAGCCTGCGATCATGCGCAATGTCGAGGTCTTGCCGCAGCCGGAGGAGCCGAGCAGCGCCACGATCTCGCCCTTGACGATTTCCATCGTCAGGTTCTTGACGGCGTGTACGCCACGGTCAATCGGACCGTAGAACTTGTCGACGCCCGAAATGGTGATTGCGGTCGGGCTCATGCCGCTTCTCCGCTGCGCAAATTGACGACGTTTTTCGAGCCGATGCGCTCGCCGCTTGTGCGATCGAACAAAAGGGCGCTTTTACTGTCGACGGCAATGTAGACCTTGCCCTCGGATTGGCCCGGTGTCCCGGAAGGACGCGAAACCAGAATTTCACGGCCGCGCACGGTGCGCACCAGCGTGACGATCTTCTCGTTGAGCGGCGTCTCAGCCTCGACCGTCACCGGGATGGCGCCGAGCGTGCGTTCATCGACAAACGCCAGCGCCTCCGGCCGCAAACCGATCACGCAGTCGCGGCCGACCGCCGCCTCATGAGCGCCGGCAAGATGGACCTGGACGTTGGACAGGCCGACATAGATGCCCTTGGCGTCCCGCGCCGGCTTGACATCCAGAAGGTTGATGGTCGGGTCGCCGAACAGCCGGGCAATCTCGACATTGGCCGGCTCGCGATAGATCTGCTCGGGCGTGCCGAGCTGTTTGACGACGCCCTGCGACATCACCGCGATGCGGTCGCCGAGCGCCATCGCTTCCTTGTAGTCCTGGGTCACGTAGATGACGGTCGCGCCACGATCCGCCAGCAGTCTTGGCAATTCCAGCCGCATTTCGAACCGCAACTTGGCATCGACGTTGCGCAAGGGATCATCGAGCAGCAGCAGCGGCGGCGACCCGACCAGGGCGCGGGCAAGCGCGGTGCGTTGCTTCTGGCCATTGGACAGCGCCCGCGGCTTGTGGCTGAGCACATGGCCGATTTTCAACAGCTTGGCGACGCTCTCGACGCCGGTCTTTATCGTGCCTTGCGATGAGTGCTTCGCCTGCAGCGGCGTCGCAATGTTATCGAACGCCGTCATATGCGGGAACAGCGCGAAGTTCTGAAATGCCATGCCGACGCCGCGGAACTCGGCGTCGAGATCGGTCATGTCCTCGCCGCCGATGAGTATCTTTCCCTCGTCGGGGTCGATGACGCCGGCCACCAGCCGCAGCAGCACGGTCTTGCCGGCGCCGGACGGCCCGAACAGGACCAGCGTTTCGCCGTCGGCGACGGTCAGCGACAGATTGTCGAGAACAGTCTGGCTTTTATAGCGCTTGACGATGTTTCGCAGTTCGAGGCTTGCCATCGGACTATCCTTTCACCGCGCCAAGCGACAGGCCTTCGACGAGATAGCGTTGCGCATAGAGCGCGAGCGCCAGCGTTGGCGTGATCGACAGCACGATCGCCGCCGAGATCTGGCCATACTGGATGCCCGAGGAGGTGATGAAGGCGAGCGCGCCGACCGTCACCGGCTGCTTGTCGGCCGAGGCGAGCACCAGCGCAAAAACGAAATTGTTCCAGGCAAAGATGAAGGCGAGCAGACCGGCAGCGGCGATGCCTGGGCCGGCGAGCGGCAGCGCGATCTTGCGGAAGGTGGCAAACCAGGAATGTCCGGCAATGCGGTAGGCGTATTCGATGTCGGCGGGAATGTCCTCGAAATAGCCGCGCACGATCCACAGGATCAACGGCAGGCAGATCAACTGATAGACCCAGATCAGCCCGATATAGGTGTTGGCCAGCCCGAGCTTCTGGAAATAGAGGGTGAGCGGCAGGAGCACCAGCAGCGCCGGCGCGAACCGGAACGACAGCAGCGTAAAGGCAATGTCCTCCGAGCCGCGGAATTTGTGCCGCGCAAAGGCGTAGGCCGCCGGAACGCCGAGCAGCAACGCGACGGCAACCGAGGTGACCGACAGGAAGACGGAATTCCAGAGGTTGCGCATGAAGGCGATGTCGAGCGTGCCGGCCGCCGTCATCAGCTTGCCGGTGATCAAGGCAGTGTAGTTGGCGAGCGTCGGCTCGAAGACAAGCTGCGGCGGAATCCGCAGGATTGTTTCGTTGGTCTGGAACGACATCATCAGGATCCAGACGATCGGGAACATGAAGAAGATCACGACCAGCGCCAGGGCAATGCCGCGCAGGATGCGTTCGAGAAGCGAGGTGTGTTCCACGCCAGCCTCCTATGCCTGGCCGCGAGCGCGTTCGCGCAGCCGCAGCCAGTTCTTGATGAAAATGTTCGAGAGGAAATAGGTGATCGCCCACAGGATGATCATCAGTGCCGCCGAGCGGCCGACATTGGTCGACTGGAAGAAATTGAGATAGGCCTCGACCTGGAACACGGTCAGCGTGTCGCCCGGACCGCCCTGCGTCATGGCGTAGATGATGTCGAACTGCTGGATGGAATCAAGCAGGCGGAACAGGGTCGCCGTCAGGATGTAGGGGGTCAGCATCGGCAGTGTGATGCGGAAGAAGACGAAGCTGCGTGGCACGCCGTCGAGTGCTGCCGCCTCGAAGGGCTGCGTCGGCAGGCTGCGCAGGCCTGCAAGCAGCAGGATCATGATGAAGGGGGTGTAGACCCAAATGTCGACGAGCACGACGGTGAGCAGCGCCGTCGACGGAGACGAGGCCCAGCGGAAATCCTGCAACCCGATCAGGCTGGCGAGATAGCTGAGCACGCCGAAACCGGGATTGGTCATCAGCTTCCACATCAGCGCGGCGAGCGCCGGCGCCGTCATCAGCGGCATCAGCAGCATGATCGAGATGAAGTTGTTCAGCGTCGAGCGCTTTTGCAGCAGCATGGCGATGCCGAGACCGAGAAGCAGTTCAAGCACAACGGTGATGCCGGCGTAGAGCAGCGAGATCTCCAGCGTGTTCCAGAACTTCGGGTCGGTGAAGAAGGAGATATAGTTGTCGCCCCAGTTGAACTGCCGCGCCCAGGGTTGGCTCAACCGGTAGCGCTGGAACGAATAGACCACCGACGTCAGGAACGGGATCAGGATGCCGATGCAGACCAGCAGAGCCGGCAGGCTGAGGAGATAGGGCAGCACCCGCTTGCTGATCCTGAAGCCCGACGGCCTGTTTCTTTGTATTGTCGCCGCAGTCATCGGCTGCTCCGTCATCCTGTTGCTTCGCCGTCCCGGCCGCCCAAGGGAGCAAGGCGGCCGGTCGGGCGAGCAGGCGGCACCTTTCGGGACCGCGTCGCAAACGTATCACATCTCAAAGGCTGGCCCGCGGACGGGCCAGCCTTGGCCGCGGCTTAGCCGAGCCCGGCTTCCTTGAGCTGGCTGTTGATGCTCTCGGCCAGCTTGTCGAGGCCCTCGTCGACCGGCACTTCCTTGGCCACCATCTTCTGCAGCGTCGCCGCCCATTCGGTGGTGAGATCAAAGAACAGCGGCTGCGGGGTGAACTTGATGCTGGCGCCCGGCGCCGAGACGTCGAACATCTCGACATAACCCGGATAGCTCTTGTTCAGCTTCTCGCGGAACATCTCGTCGTTCCAGACCGACTGACGAACCGGATTGACGAAGTCCATCTTGGTCGCACCGAACAATGCATGCTCGGGTCCGGATGCCCATTGCATGAAGTACCAGGTGGCGTCCTTGTCCTTGGAGAAGTTGGACATCGACAGCGACCAGATCCAGATATTGGGCGTCGGCGCCTTGGCGGCAGGATTGGCCTTGAATGCCGAAAAGGCGAGCTTGCCGGCCATCTTGTTGTCGCCGCCATTCATGAAGTAGCCAAGGATGTCGGCGTCGTAAATCATCGCCGAAGCACCTGCACCGAGATCGGTGCCGACCTGGTACCAGGTGTAGGTCGACCAGTCCTTCGGACCGCTCTCCTGGATCATCTGGACCCACTGCTTGTGGAAAGCCTTGGATTCGGCGGTGTTCATAGCAGCCGACAGCTTGCCGTCAGCCGAGACGTTCAGGTCCTTCTGGTCGAAATTGGCGTAGGCCGACAGGAAGCCCGGGTGGATCGTTGCCCAGGAGCGCGAGCCGCGCACGCCGATGCCGTAGACGCCACCGCCGACGTCCTTGGTGAGCTTCGCCGCCGTAGCGACCATCTCATCCATATTGCCGGGAACGCTGACGCCGACCTTGTCGAACATGCCCTTGTTGTAGGTGATGTTGTTCTGCTCGAAGCCCCACGGAATGCACCATTGCTTGGCGTCCGCCGAACCGAGCGCGCCGCCCGGCTGGCCGTTCCAGGCGCAGGAGTTCTTGACGCCCGGCAGGAAGTCGTCCCAGGCATATTTCGGGTTGGTCTTGGCCGGATCCTTGATCCATTCGTTGAGGTCGGTGATCCAGCCGGCCGGACCGTAGGTCCAGGTCATGTAGGCGCCGGTCATGAAGGCATCGTATTCGGGCGAGCTGGCCGACAGCGCGGCGGTAACCTTGTCGAAATAGACGTCTTCGGGGAACACGTCATAGACGACTTCCATGCCGGTCAGCTTCTTGAAATTGTCGAGGTTGGCAATCATCGCATCGGCGTAAGGATGCTTGTTGAGCAGCAGCTTGATGGTCTTGCCCTTATGCGCCTGCCAGTCGAAATCAGCCGCCAGGGCGCGGGTCTGCCCGAAATTGAGCAGTGTGCCGGCGGTGCTGGCGGCAAGGCCCATTGCACCGAGGCCCTTGATCAGCCCACGGCGGTCGACTTGTCCACGCAGGAATGCGTCGATGAGGTCTTTCTCTTTCTCATGCATTTCTCTTCTCCTCCACAGGGTAGTTTCAACGAAATGGTTGCCGGCTACCCGACCGGCGTCTGTTCCACGAGCGATCGCGCCGTCCGCTCGTCGGTTATCAAGCCTTTGAGATAACGGCCCTCCAGCACCGACTTGATGGCGCGAACCTTCACCTTGCCGCCGGCGACGGCGACAATCCTGCGGTTGCTGATGTCTTCGCGCGCCAGTGCCAGCGCCCGGTCGGAAAGCGTCGTCGCAACGGCCTTTCCGGCATCGTCGAAGAAATGGCCGAGCAGTTCGCCGACACCGCCGTTGCGGCGGATCTCCTCCATCTCGCCCTTCTCGATCATGCCGGTGGCGACAAGCGAGGCCTCACGTTCGGCGGTGCCGATGCCGGCGATGAGCAAGTCGGCGGACTTGGCGAGGTCGAAGACATCGCTGACGCCTTTCTGCCCGAGCAACACTGTTCGATCCTCGACCGTGTTGGCGAACATCGGTACGGGCATCACATAGGCCTCCGCGCCGGTGCGTTCGGCGACACGGTGGATGACGTCATGCGGATTGGCGGAGAACTTGCGCGTCAGGCCGCCAAGCAGCGAAACGAAACGGATCCTGCCCGCCGATATGCGCGGCAGATATTCGACGCAGGCGGCAAGCGTGCGGCCGTGGCCGACGCCGATCAGCGCCTCCTCGCCGCGTTCGATCTCGCGCTTGAGAAACTGCGCGCCAGCAATGCCGAGCGCCTTGAGCGGCAGGTCTTCGGCATCGAAGTCCGGAACCACCTCGCAGTAGTCGAGGCCGTACCGGCCGGACAACTCATCCTCAAGCTCCACGCATTCGGAGACTTCGCCGTCGATGTAGACTTTGACCAGGCCTTCCTGATTGGCCTTGGTGATCAGGCGATGCGCCTTGAGACTGGTCAGGCCAAGCCGTTTGGCGACCTCCGACTGGGTCAGGCCGCCGGCATAGTGAAGCCAGGCGGCACGGGCTGCCATGCCGGTCTCATCGTCGCGCAGCAGGCCGTTGCCAAAACCAACCATTTCCGCCCTTTGATATTTTTATCAGTTGCTGCAAAATTTTTCACAAGGCGTCGCCCGAGTCAAGCAACCGCTGCGTTTAAATCTCCGGCCAGGAGCTTGCCGGGCGGGGCCGAATTGGGCCGCGCTAACCAACGGGCAAGAAACAACACCGACCATGCGCATTTAAAACGTTTGCAATTTGAATTGGACGCATTACAAACGTTTCAAACTTCGTTCGGGAGGAACGATGCCGGCCCGCGTTACGACCCTCAAGGAACTTGCTGCGCAGCTCGGCCTGTCGATCACGACCGTTTCGCGCGCCCTTGCCGGCCACGAGCAGATCGCCTTGAAAACGCGCCAACGTGTCACCGAGGCCGCGCGCCAGGCCGGCTATGTGCCGAACACCGCAGCCCGCACGCTGGTCTCCGGCCGCAGCGGCTTTGTCGGCATGGTGCTTCCGATCCGCGGCCCCAATCTGGTCGACTCCTTCCTCGGTGAATTCGTCACAGGGCTCGGCGAAGGGCTGGTTTCGCACGGCTCCGACCTGATCCTGGCCGCAGCGGCGCAGGGCCAGTCGGAACTTTCCGTGCTTCGCCATGTCGTCGAATCGGGCCGCGCCGACGGGGTCGTCGTCACCCGCATCGCCGAGGTCGACGAGCGGCTTGCCTATCTGCGCCAGCGCAATTTCCCGTTCGTCGCGCATGGCCGGCTGCTCGACGGCGACTTTGCCTACCATTGGCTCGATACCGATGGCGCGCACGCATTCGGCGAGGCCTTCGACATGCTCTACGATCTCGGACACCGCCATTTCGGCCTGGTGACGATTTCCGAGCCGATGACATTTCGCCATCTCAGACAGGACGGGCTCGCCGCCGCGATCGCCCGCCGGGGCGATCCGTCCGTCAGCCTCGATGTGGCGACGGCGCCGCGTTTCGATCGCGGTGCCCGCATCCAGGCAATCAACCGGCTTCTGCACGCCACCGAGCGGCCGACGGCGATTGTCGCACTGTTCGACGAGCTGGCGCTGACTGTGATGGAAGAGGCGGGGCGCGCCGGACTTGCCATTCCTCGAGACCTTTCGGTGATCGGCTTCGACAACATAGCCGCCTCCGCCTATGCGCCGCCGGGGCTGACCACTTTCGACGCCTCGATCCGCCGGTGCGCGCGCGAGATCGGCGAGATGCTGCTGACCGTCATCGGCGACAGGCCGGACGCGCCACTGACGCGGCTGGTCCGGCCGACACTTGTCTCGCGGGCAAGCCATGGCCCGGCACCCACAGGACGGAACTGACGCCTTAGCGGCGCACAACCAGGGAGGAAGACGACGATGAATGCGTTGAGGACATTGGCAGGTGCGGTGCTGGCGTTGTCGCTTGCTGCCGGCGCAGCACAAGCCCAGCAGGTGTTGTTCTGGTCGACACAGGCGCGACCAGTGGAAGAGACGCAGAAGATGCGCAGCGAAGTGCTGAAGGGGTTTGACGGCCAGGTCGACTATCAGGTCGCCGAGGACGGGCCCTGGCTCACCCGCCTTCAGGCCGAACTGCAGGCCGGCGCCGGCACCATAGGCGTGCTCGGCGGCCTGCACGGAGACTTCTCCACCGTCGGCGCGAACCTTGTCGATCTCTCTGGCGTCGATCTCGGTGGCGTCACGGTCAACGAGACCTACAAGAAGCTCGGCATGCTCGGCACCGGCGAGCAGAAGTACCTGCCATGGATGCAGGCCACCTTTCTGATGGCGGCCAACAAACAGGCGCTGCAATATCTGCCGGCCGGCACCGATCTCAACACCATCACTTATGACCAACTGATCGAGTGGGCGAAAAACATCGCTGAAAAGACCGGTTCGCCCAAATTCGGTTTTCCGGCCGGCCCGAAAGGGCTGAAGCACCGTTTCTTCGAGGGTTTTCTCCTTCCATCGTATACCGGCTCAATGGTGACGAAGTTCCGCTCGGCGGAGGCCGAGACGGCGTGGAATAAGCTCAAGGACTTGTGGCAATACACCAACCCGAATTCGACCAACTATGCCTTCATGCAGGAGCCGCTGCTGACCGGCGAAGTCTGGGTGGCATTCGATCACGTGGCGCGCCTCGCCGACGCCTTCAACCAGAAACCCGACGAGTTTGTCGCCTTCCCGGCGCCGGCTGGCCCGGCAGGCCGCGGCTACATGCCGGTGGTGGCCGGTGTCGCTATCCCGAAGACCTCGCCTGACATGGACAAGGCCAAGGCGCTGGTCGCCTATATGCTGAAACCGGAAACCCAGATCGCGACGCTGAAGGCGACAAACTTCTTCCCGATCGTCGACGTCAAGCTGCCCGACGACATGCCGGCCTCGGTGAAGGCCTTCAGCCCAGTGATCGCCACCATGACCGGAGCTCCCGATGCGTTGCCGGCGCTGCTGCCGATGGGACTTGGCGGCCTCGGCGGCAAGTTCAATCAGATCTACACCGACAGCTTCGAGCGCATCGTGCTCGGCGGCGAGGATGTGCACGGCGTGCTCGACGAACAGGCGACGGCGCTGAAAGCGATCATCGAACAGGCGAAGGCGCCGTGCTGGGCGCCCGACAAGCCCTCGCAAGGCGCCTGCCCGGTCGATTAAGAATCCTCCCGGGCGTCCGGATTTCCAGCGCGCCGGGCGCCCACCCCTTTTGAAGCTTCGAATAGAGAGCGCTCCATGCACAGCAAGGCCCTGCCCTATCTGCTGCTGACACCGGCGACGCTGTTCCTCTGCGTCTTCTTCCTCTACCCGTTCGTGTTGGTCGCCTTCGAGGCGTTCACCCGCGACGGCGGCTTTACGCTCGACAATTTCCGCACCATGGCGGGCAGCTGGAAGTTTCCGGTCACTGTCCGCAATACGCTACTGCTGAGCGTCGTCGTCGTGCCGATTCAGTTGGTTATGGCACTGCTGATGGCAACCGCGGTGTCGCGGCTCGAAACGGGACGCAGCGCCGCGCTTTATATCTTCGCCATTCCGCTCGGCATCTCCGATCTGGCCGCCGGGCTGATCTGGCTCGCCATCTTCGACCAGTCCGGCTTCCTGAACACCTTGCTCTCCAATCTCGGCGTCATCGACAGCCCGGTCATGTTCCTCGGCTACCAGAGCAAGCTGACGATCTTCATCGCCGTGGCGCTGGCCGAGATCTGGCGCGCGACCGCCATCATGATGGTCATTCTGGTCGCCGGCATGGGGCTGATCCCCCGGGAATACTACGAGGCGGCGGAGGTTTTTGGCGCTAGCCCGTGGAAGCGCTTCATCAAGATCACGCTGCCTCTGCTGCGCCCAAGCCTGCAGACGGCGATCATCCTGCGCGTCATCCTTGCCTTTGAGGTCTTTGCCGTGGTTGCAGCACTCGGCGGCACCAATCTGCCGGTGCTGATGGGCGAGACCTACAATTGGCAGTTCACGCTGCAGGACCACAATGTCGCCGCCGCCATGGCGCTGTTCATCCTCGCCATCTCGATCGGTTTCACACTGTTCTTCCTGCGTGTGCTGCGTGTGCCGAAGGAGGCGCGGATATGAGCACTGTCGCGGAGGTCTCGATCGCCGCGCCTGAGGCCCGCAAAGCCGGCAACTGGTTGCTGGTCGCAACGGTCATCCTGCTTTGCGTCTGGGTGCTGCTGCCGATCTATCTGTTGATCGTCAACGCGCTGTCGTCGCCGGAAGAGGTGACCGCCTTTCCCAAGCGCTTCTTCCCGTCATTCGATTTCGGCAGCCTTTCTTTCTTCATCAATTTCGCCGGCGTCGCCAAGGCGCTGTGGAACTCCGTTCTCGTCGCCACGCTGACGATGCTCCTCTCGATCGGCTTCGGCGCACCCGCGGGCTACGCACTGTCGCGCTTCGATTTCCCAGGCAAGGAAACGTTCCGTTTCCTCGTGCTGATGACCCGCGCCTTCCCGCTGCCGCTGCTGGCGCTGCCGCTGGCGGTGATGTTCATCCGCACCGGCCTCGACGACACCGCGATCGGGCTGGCGCTGGTCCACACCACGCTGGCGCTGCCGTTTGCGGTGCTGATCACCTTCTCGCTGTTCTCCGGCATTCCCGTCGAGTTGGAGGAGGCGGCCTGGACGCTCGGCTGCACGAGATTGCAGGCATTCCGAAAAGTCATTCTGCCGCTGGCGCTGCCGGGCATCGCGGCGTCCGCGGTGTTTGCCTTCACCATCTCCTGGAACGAGGTGTTTGCCGCCGCCGTGCTCACCATCGAGAACCGGACGCTGACCGCCTTCCTGCTGCAGAGCCTTGGCGAATCGCCGCTCTACCTCAAATTCACCGGCGGTGCTGCCTTGGTTATCCCGGCACTGATCTTCATTTTTGCCGTCCGCAAATATCTGTTCGCCATGTGGGGGATCGCCAATCGATGACGCGCACAAAAGAGAACGCCGATGGCTGAGATCGTCATCAAGCAGGTGGCAAAACGTTTCGGCGGCTTCACCGCGCTGCATTCGATCGACCTGACCATCGCCGACCAGGAATTCATGGTGCTGCTCGGCGCCTCGGGTTGCGGCAAGACCACGCTGCTGAGGATCGTCGCCGGGCTGGAAACGCCAAGCCAGGGCGAGGTCTGGATCGGCGGCCGTCGCGTCGACCATCTGCCGCCGCGCGAACGCGGCATCGCTATGGTGTTCCAGAATTACGCCGTGTTTCCGCACCTGACGGTATTCGAGAATATCGCCTTCGGCCTGCGCATGAAGAAGCTGCCGCAGCAGGAGGTCGACGGGCGCGTCAACCGCACCGCCGAGCTAATGCATATCGAACAGCTTTTGAAGCGCTATTCGGGCCAGCTTTCCGGCGGTCAGCGCCAACGCGTGGCTGTGGCCCGCGCCCTGGCGATGGAGCCTGACGTGATCTTGATGGACGAGCCGCTGTCCAACCTGGACGCGCTGCTGCGGCTCGAAATGCGCGCCGAGCTCAAAGGTGTGCTCGCGGCGTCCAAGACCACCACCATCTACGTTACCCACGACCAGGTCGAGGCGATGAGCCTTGCCGACCGCATCGCCGTCATGCATCAGGGCCGTATCGTCCAGGCCGCCTCGCCGGTAGAGGTCTACCGCAATCCGGCGGCCCGCTTCGTCGGCTCCTTCATCGGCAACCCGCCGATGAATTTCATCCCGGCGACGAAGACGGCCGACGGCAGTTGGACCGTCGCCGGGCTGACGCTGCCCGGCCCCAAATCGGACAAGCAGACGATAGAATTCGCCATTCGCCCCGAGGATGTAGACGCCGGCAACGAAGGTATTAACGCCACCGTGCGCGTTGTCGAGCCGCTCGGACCGCACACGCTGGTCACCTGCGGCGTCGAGGGCGGCCTGTTCCGCGCCATCCTCGAATCGAATGCCACGGTCGCCGTCGGCGATCACTTGCGGCTTTCGCCCAAACCCGATCGCATCCGCTGGTTCGATCCCGAAACCACCAACGCCCTTTGATCCCCTTCGATTCTGAAAGTACGAACGCCCGATGATATCTCTTGCTGTCGACGAAACCATCGCCCGCGCCGTCGAGGTGCTCAGGGAAAATGACCAAGGCACCTACACCATACCGACCAAGGGCCTCTACCCGTTTCAGTGGAACTGGGATTCCTGCCTGACCGCGCTCGGCCTTGCCCACTATGACGAGGCGCGCGCCTGGACCGAGATCGACACGCTGTTCGCCCACCAATGGCCAGACGGCATGGTGCCGCACATCGTCTTCCATGTCTGGAGCGACGGCTATTTCCCCGGGCCGGAGGTCTGGCGAACCAATCGCCCGACTGCCACCTCCGGCATCACCCAGCCGGCGGTCGCCGGCTTTGCCGTGCGCCGCTTGTTCGACCAGGCCAAGGACAAGACCCCGGCGGCCGAGCGCGCCCGCGCACTGTTGCCGAAAATCGATGCCTGGCACCGCTGGTTCTACGAAAATCGCGACCCGGACGGCGAAGGGCTGGTCGCCATAATCCACCCATGGGAGTCCGGTCGCGACAACTCGATCGACTGGGACGAGGCGTTCGAGCGCGTGCCGACCGAAGGCGTCGAGCCCTACACCCGCCGCGACATCCTGCACGCCGATCCGGCGCATCGTCCAACCAAGGCACAGTATGACCGCTATGTCTGGCTGTTGCAGCATTTCCGCGGGCTTGGCTGGGACAATGCCCGGCTGCACGATGCCTCGCCATTCCAGGTCGTCGATCCCGGCTTCAACGCCATCCTGATCCGTTCCGCCGCCGACCTTGCCGATCTCGCCGAGGCACTTGGCGAAACCGAAATCGCAGAAGCCAATCGCGCCCGTGCCGAAAAGGGGCTTTCGGCAATGGAACGGCTGTGGAGCGACGCGCATGGCCAGTACATTTGTTTCGACCGAGTGGCCGGAAAGCATGTTGACAGCGCGTCGGTCGGCGGCATTCTGTCGGTATTTTCGGCCATCCCGGAAAGCCGGGCAGCGACCATCGCTGCAACGATCGAGCGCATCGCCGGCAAAACGCGTTGCATCGTCCCGTCGCACGATCCTGAGGATGGGCGCTTCGACCCAAAGCGCTACTGGCGCGGCCCGGTCTGGCTGGTGGTCAACTACATGATCGCCGACGGCCTTGCCGTCGCCGGCCACAGCCAAATCGCACAACGCATCACGCAATCCAGTCTCGAGCTGATCGCCGAGAGCGGTTTTGCCGAATATTACGATCCCCTCAACGGCGAGCCGCTCGGCGGCAATCGCTTCACCTGGACCGCGGCAATGGTGATCGAGTTCCTGAAGGGCAGAGCCTGAACGCTTCCGCCAAGGCCGCCGGCTACCAAAGCCCGTTCTGTCCGCCGAATAACAGTCGATACTATTTGCGTCTGAGGCACGTCCTGGGTCCATCAAAACAGGGCCAAGGCATGCCAATCTTCACCATGCCAGAGCTATAATAATTCTTCACAAACCGCTATCTATACTGCGTCGAGGCGGGGAGAAGCGCGGCTCGCGGCACTTGGCATTCCGGTCTTCGCCTGCACCCCGGATCTGTTTCCGGACATGATGGCGGCGGCACTGCGGCGGGAGGATATCGGCGCCTGGGCGGCGGGAGCCGACATCAAGCTCATTTGCGCCGAGGCTGAGGCGCCTGGGACGCGTGAGTGAGCGTTTGCCTCGGTCCAGAATACTGGGCCGCCCGCAGGTAAGCGCTTGCGGTCAAAGGTTTGACAAATAGCCGGCCGCGCCTATGGTCGACCTGTTACAGGAGCGACGCATGGCGAAGACAACCGGCTGTATTCTTGGCGGGTTTTCCGCACATTTGCTGAACAGTAGAAATCAGCCACGGCCGCTTTCACAGCCCTCGCCCTTCCCTCTCCCGGCCGCGTCGATGCGCCCGGGCCGTTCATGTCCTTGAGCCACATGTCGCAGAAAATTACCGAGCTTCTGTCGCGGCTGGAAAAGCGGCTGGACAGGTCAGCGATTGTCTCGGCTGAGGAGGCCGGACCACGCTACCGGGAAGACCCCGACGGCAAGGACGGCGCGCCGCCGGCGATCGTCTTGCGTCCACGCACGACCGGCGAGGTGTCGGACATTCTGCGCCTGTGCAACGAGGTCGGGCAAAGGCTCGTCGTCCAGGGTGGCCGCACCGGTCTTGCGGGCGCGGCGCGCATCCAGCGCGGCGAAGCGGTGCTGTCGCTGGAGCGCATGACTTCCGTTGAGGCTATCGACCGCGAGGCGGCGACCATCATCGCCGAGGCCGGCGCGCCGCTGCAAGCGGTGCAGGAAGCCGCCGATGCGGCCGGCTTGCTGTTCGGCGTCGACATCGGAGCGCGCGGCACGGCCACCGTCGGCGGCAATGTCGCCACCAATGCCGGCGGCATCCGTGTGCTGCGCTACGGCATGTACCGGGCGCAGGTGCTTGGGCTGGAAGCGGTGCTTGCCGACGGCAGTATCCTGACCTCGCTCAAGGGTTTGGCGAAGGACAACTCCGGCTACGACCTCAGCCAATTGTTCATCGGCAGCGAAGGCACGCTCGGCGTGGTCACGCGCGCATGCCTGCGGCTGCATCCGAAGCCGGCCACCGAGATCAATGCCTTCTGCGCGCTTGCTTCGCTGGACGCGGCGATCACGTTGCTTGCGCTGCTCAGGCGGAAGCTCGGGCCCTTGCTATCGGCCTATGAGGTGAATTTCGCACCGCTCTATGGCGCCATGATCGCCGGCATGGAGGCGCCGGCGCCGCTGCCGGTCGGCTCGCCCGTCTATGTGCTTGCCGAGATACAGGGCAGCGAGCCCGACCGCGACCGCGAACGTTTTGCCGCGGTGCTGATGCAGGCGGTTGAAGATGGCGTGATCGACGACGTGGTCGTCTCGCAATCGCCGCGCGAATTCCGGGCGCTCTGGGCGGTGCGCGAGGAGGCCAACCGTTTCCTGTTTTCGATGGCAGGCCTGATCGGCGTCGATATCAGCATCCCACTGGCGAGAATGGCGACTTTCCTGGGCGAAACAGAAGCCGTCATCAAGGCCGTCGACCGCAGCGCCGACATCTACGTCTTCGGCCATCTTGGCGATGGCAATCTGCATTATCAGGTTCGCACCGGGGATCCGGCGGCCGCATACGACATCGTCTACCGGCGCGTGGCCGCGGCTGGCGGCGGCGTCTCGGCCGAGCATGGCATCGGCCTGGACAAGAAGGAATGGCTGCACCTTGTGCGCAGCGACGCCGAGATCGCGGCCATGCGGCGCCTGAAAGCAGCCTTCGACCCGAACAACATCCTCAATGCCGGGCGCATCTTCGACCTCGCGCCGGGCTGAAATCGAAGGTGCGTAGCGCTGGCCGGGCGCTGTCTCTATCTGGTCGCGCCCTTCAATTCCGCATGCGCAACCGCGATGCGGGCAGCAAGCGCGGCGTTGTTGCGGACCAGCGCGATGTTGGCCTTCAGGCTGCGGCCTTGCGAAAGCTCATTGATGCGTGCGAGCAGAAACGGCGTCAGTTCCTTGCGCCCGATGCCGCGCTTCTCGGCCTCAGCCACGGCCGCTGCGATCGTGCCGTCGATGAACGCCGGATCGAGCGCGTCCGCTTCGGGAATAGGGTTGGCGACGAGAATGCCGGTGCCGGATTCCATCTCGTCATGCAGCAGCATGGCTCGCGCGATCTCGTCGGGCGTGTCGAGGCGATGATCGGCCTTGAGCCCGCTGGAGCGGGTGTAGAAAGCCGGAAAATCATCGCTCCCATAGGCGATCACCGGCACGCGCTGAGTTTCCAGATATTCCAGCGTCTTCGCAATATCGAGGATCGACTTAACTCCGGCGCAGACCACGGTCGTGCCGGTTTGGCCGAGTTCGGTCAGGTCGGCGGAGATATCGAAAGTGGCTTCGGCGCCGCGATGCACGCCGCCCACGCCGCCGGTCGCAAAAATGCCGATCCCGGCTAACGCGGCGATCCGCATCGTCGCCGAGACGGTGGTTCCGGCCGAGCCGCCGCGCACCATGATGGCGGCGAGATCGCGCCCGGAAGCCTTGACCACGCCCTTTGCCGCTGCCAGCTCTTCCAGCTCACGGTCGTCGAGGCCAACCTTGATCTTGCCGGCGACCACTGCGATTGTGGCGGGCACGGCGCCGTTTTCACGCACCACGGTCTCGACACCACGGGCAGTTTCCAGATTGGCCGGATAGGGCATGCCGTGGGTGATGATCGTCGATTCCAATGCCACCACCGCGCGGCCTTCATCAAGCGCAGCAGCGACTTCATCGTTCAGGTGGACAAGGAAAGGTTTCATATCATCTCGCTTTCAGGCAGGAATGCGGTACATGCCGGCGGCAAGGAAGCGCGGCGACAGATCGGGATGGACGCTGGCTTCGCTCTCGGTGGTCAGTGTGGCAAGCAGCGCGCCGGTGCGCACGGCATGAGCGACCGGCTCACCCGAAAGCACCTTGTACAGTGTGCCGGCGATCATCGCGTCACCGGCGCCGGTGATATCGACGGGCTGCGCCGGGACGGAGTGCATGGTCGTCACACCGCTCTCAGTCGCAACGGCAAATCCATGCGCGCCCACGGTCACGATCACCTCGCCGGCGCCGGCCGCGCGCAGCGCTGCCGCTGCTTCCTCCGGCGTCAGCCGCCTGTCGGCATCCGTCATGCCGAGCATCGTATTGGCCTCGTCATGATTGGTGAACAGAAGATCGATGCCGGTCAGGTCCTTCGGCAGGCGCGCTGATTTCGGCGCCGATACCGTGTCGACGGCGAGCTTGAAGCGCGCACCCTGCTTGCGCGACATCAGTGCTGCGAGGGTCGCGGCCGGCAGATTGCAGTCGATGAACACCCATGTCGCCGAAGCCAGATGCGGCCAGACGCGGTCGAGATAGGACGACGAAAACAGATCGAAGATCTCCATGTCGGCAATGCCGAGCACGAGGTCGTTGTTGCGGTCGAGGATGGCCGCGTATTCCGCCGTCGGCCGTTCCGTGGTGGTGATGACCTGGCTGACATCGGCGCCGAGGTCGCGCAGATGCCGCACCAGCGAGCGGCCGGTTTCATCGTCGCCGACGATCGAGACGAAGCTTATGTCGACGCCGAGGCGGGCAAGGTTTTCGGCGACGTTGCGGGCAACCCCGCCGAAGCTGCGATAGCCGTCGACCGGGTTCGACGTCTCGAAAATCAGATCCTTCTTGGCGTGGTATTTGCGGTCGAGCACCGCGCCGCCGACGCAGACCATGCGCTTGGACGTCGGCAAGACGTAACCACGGCCGAGAATGTATCCCTTGTTGACGAGTTGCACGATGTGGGCCGCAACCGTCGAGCGGGCGATGCCGAGCACCGTTGCTATGTCCTGCTGGCCGGCGAATGGGTTCGCGGCAATGAGGTCGAGAACCGCTTGTTCCTGTGCTCCAAGGTCGTCCATTGTCTCACCCGGCCGTCGAATTCGAGGCTGAATGTTGATATAACAACAGATGCTGTTGTCAACAGTTGTTTGGACCTGGGCATTTCCGGTCGGGTGCCCACATTTGGTCAGGCCACTTGTGTCGACCTATCGGACGCGCTCGCGCTGAAGGCCCTACGGCGCGGGCATTTCTCCGAGAACAGGGAGCCTTAACGCGAGACTGCGAACACCACTAAGCCTTCAGCACCGAGACGGCCAATTCGCTGTTGTGGACGTATTCGTTGGCGTCAGGCTGCTTCTGCACGAGCAGGATGAACAGCAGGTCGGTCAGCGTCAGTTGTGCATCACGCGCAGTTATCGATGACGAGCGCGCGCGCTCTTCATCGGCGATCGTGTGGAGGCGAATGTCGGCAACCCGGCTCAGCGGATTGTCGCGAAGTCCGGTGACGGCGATCACGGTGGTGCCACGTTTGCGGGCAAGTTCAGCTATCCGCAGGGTTTCGATGCTCGCCCCGGAATAGGAGAGCGCGAACAGCACGTCACCTCTTCCAAGCGTCGAGACATTGGCCATTTGCACATGGCTGTCGCTGTCGTGCAGCACGTTGCGGCCGAGTTTCATCAGCTTGTAGGAAAAATCGCGCGCCACCAGCGAGGATGCGCCGACGCCGGCCAAATGAATGCGGCGCGCACCATTCAATGCTTCGAGGGCCTTGCCGATTTCCTGCTCGGTGTTGGCCGCGACGGTCTGCTGCATCGACAAAAGCTTGCTGCCGATCAGCTTGCGCAGGATGACCAGATAGCTGTCGCCGACCTCGATCGAACCGTGGATCATGCCGGCCGGCACGTGCCATTCCTGCGACTTGGCCTCGCTGACGGCGAGCTTAAGCTCCTGATAGCTGGAATAGCCGAGCTTCTGGCTGAACTTGACGACGCTCGACTGGCTGCGGCCGATCTCGGCGGCAAGCGCCGCCGTCGACAGGCGGAGCATCTGGTCGGGATTATCGACGATATACTGACCGATCTCGCGGTCGCCGGGCGCCATGACTTCGAGCTTGGCCTCGATCTTCTTCAGGACGGACATGCGTTCCCCCATTGCCTGTCATAGACAACGCCAAGCCAAGGAATAAATTATTCCGCCTCTGATTGACAGCCAAGAATGAACCATCAAATCTCGACTGGTGCGGTTGCGGCCCAGCCTTCGGGCATGTCGACGATTCGGACATGAAAAGATCGTAGACTCGCCGACAGCTCGGGATTAGGTCAGAGCCATGGACAAATTGCGGATCGTCGGCGGGCACAGGCTTGAGGGCGCGGTGACGATCTCCGGCGCCAAGAACGCGGCCTTGCCGCAAATAGCGGCGGCGTTGCTCAGCCCCTATCCGCTGCAGCTGACCAACCTGCCTGAGGTGACGGATATCGACAACATGCTTGGCGTCGTCGGCCTTCATGGGGCCGAAGTCACCAGATCGGCGCATGCCGCCACAATCGATACCAGTGCTGCCGCTTCCAGGGAGACAAGCTACGATACCGTCAGGCGCATGCGCGCGACGGTGCTGGTTCTCGGTCCACTGCTTGCCCGCTTCGGCCATGCCCGGGTCTCGCTGCCTGGCGGCTGCGCGATCGGCGCACGGCCGGTCGACATGCATGTCGCCGCACTTGCCGCACTTGGCGCCGATATCGCGATCGAAAACGGACTGATCGTCGCGTCTGCGCCGGGCGGACTGAAAGGCGCGCGCATCGTTTTGAGCTCGCCGTCGGTCGGCGCGACCGAAACGGCGATGATGGCGGCGACGACGGCAAACGGCGAGACCGAGATCCTCAACGCGGCCCGCGAGCCGGAGGTGGCCGATCTTGCCGCCTGCCTGAACGACATGGGCGCGCGGATCGAGGGCGCCGGCACGCACCGCATCCTGATCGGGGGCAGCACAGACTGGCGCGCCGCCACGCACGACATCATTCCGGACCGGATAGAGGCTGGCACCTATGCCGTCGCAGCGGCCGTCACCGGCGGTCAGCTCGAGCTGACCCACGCGCGGCTCGAGCACATGGCATCCGTCGTCCAGCTCCTCGAAGCAGCCGGTGTGAAAATATGGCCGGGCGACCGCGGGCTGATCGTATCGAGAGACGGGCCGCTCAAGGCGGTCGACGTGACGACGGAGCCCTATCCGGGCTTTCCGACCGATCTCCAGGCGCAGTTCATGGCGTTGATGTGCTGTGCCGAGGGCGCTTCGCTGTTGCGCGAGACGATCTTCGAGAACCGCTTCATGCATGTGCCTGAACTAATGCGGCTCGGCGCCAATATCAAGCTGCAAGGCACCATGGCGCTGGTGCGCGGAGGCGAGAAGCTGAAGGGCGCGCAAGTGATGGCGACCGACCTGCGCGCCTCCGTCTCGCTGGTGCTAGCAGCGCTGGTGTCGGAGGGCGAGACGACGATCAATCGCGTCTATCATCTCGACCGCGGGTACGAGCAGTTGGACCGCAAGCTCCGGCTGTGCGGCGCCCAGATCGAACGAATAAGGCAATGAGTGCCGGTGGCGCGTCTCCGCATTATTTCCTGGGCGTCGATGGCGGCGGAACCGGCTGCCGGGCGCGTATCGAAGACGAGGCAGGAACCGTGCTCGGGCAAGGCCTGTCGGGCCCGGCGACAACGCGACTCGGTATAGAGGTGGCCTGGGCCTCGATTGCCAAAGCCTTTGGCGCGGCGATCGAAGAGGGAGGGTTCACGGCGGCGGAAATCGCCAGGATCCGCGCGGGTATCGGTGTTGCCGGCATCGGCCGTAAGGGTGCGCTCGAGGCGTTTCATGGCATCGAACAACCCTTTGCGAGCATCGACTTCGTCAGCGACGGCGTCGCGGCTTGCCTTGGCGCGCATTCGGGTCAAGACGGCGCCATCGTCATAGCCGGGACCGGTTCGATCGGGCTCGGCTTTGTCGAAGGGCGCGACCTGCGCGTCGGCGGCTACGGTTTTCCGATTTCCGATGAGGGCAGCGGCGCCGATCTCGGACTGAAGGCAGTGCAGCTTGCCTTGCGAGCCCATGACGGTCGGCATGAGCGGACGGCGCTGCTGGCCGAGGTGATGCAGCGCTTCAAGGACGATCCGTTCGAGGCGGTGGCCTGGATGGACCGCGCCAGTGCGACGGACTATGCCGCCCTGGCGCCGATGGTGATCCGCCATGCCGATCAGGGCGATCCGGCCGGTCGGCGGATCGTGCAAGGCGCTGCCGAGCAGATCGACACCTTCGTGCGGGTGCTGTTCGAAAAAGGCGCGCCGCGGGTTACGCTGCTCGGAGGGTTGTCCAGCCCGCTTGAGCCATGGCTCGCTCCCGACGTCCGCCGACGGCTGAAGCCGGCCGACGGCGACGCGGTTTCGGGAGCCATAATCCTGGCCAGAAAATCCCTCTGCCGCCAGTGATGCCTTGCTCGCAAGGAATATAATATTCCTACTTTCCGTTGACACAGGGAATATCGAATTCTAAAAAGTTAACGAAACAGAACCGGCGCAGCCGGTACGGAGCCGACGGCCAGGTGCAGGCACTGGACGCCGCTTGCTGTGGGCATCACAGTCCTGCTCGCAGTCGCACTTGAAAGTAAGCGAAGTGGTCGAACAAGGGTTGATGTCGGAGCTGGAGCGGCTGGTTTCCGAGGACCGGAACCCGAAAACCATGGACATCGATCTGTTGCCGACCCTCGAGGTGCTGCGCAAGATCAATGACGAGGACAAAGGCGTTGCGGCAGCCGTCGAGAAGGTCATCCCCGATATTGCTGCGGCCGTGGACCGGATCGTGAGCGCGTTCCAGGACGGTGCACGCCTTGTCTATATGGGGGCTGGCACCAGCGGCCGGCTCGGCGTCCTTGACGCCTCGGAATGCCCGCCGACCTTCGGCGTACCCGAGGACATGGTGGTGGGCCTGATCGCCGGCGGCGTCGACGCGCTGGTGCACTCTGCGGAAGGCGCCGAGGACGATCCGAAACAGGGAATAAAGGCGCTGCAGGACATCAAGCTGACCGCCGACGACGTGGTGGTCGGCATCGCTGTCAGCGGACGCACACCTTATGTCATCGGCGGCCTGACCTATGCCAAGGAGGTGGGAGCCACCACCGTGGCGTTGTCCTGCAATCCTCGATCGACCATTGCCGGCATTGCCGATATTGCCATCTCTCCGGTGGTTGGCCCGGAGGTCCTCACCGGCTCGACCCGGCTGAAATCGGGAACCGCGCAAAAGCTGGTGCTCAATATGCTGTCCACCGCCAGTATGATCCGCATCGGCAAGAGCTATCAGAACCTGATGGTTGACCTCAATCCAAGCAACAAGAAGCTTGTCGCAAGGGCGGTCAGGATCGTGATGCAGACGACCGGCTGCGCGGCACAGCAGGCACGACAGGCACTCGACCAGACCGGCAATGATGTAAAACTGGCAATCCTCGTGACGATCACCGGCATGGGTGTCGAAGAAGCACGTAAGGCGCTTGCCAACGCGGGAGGTTTCCTGCGCAAGGCGATAGGCGAAAAGACGGTGTAAAACCGCATGGATACTGGGCCGATGTTCCGGGGCGTGTGTCCCTTTGAAGCGGTCCGGGGAACTGCAAGGCATCTGGTTTAACAATAATGGGAGACGACAATGGTACGGCACATTGGCAAGAAACTGCTTTCCGGCATGACGCTCGCGGCAATGGTTGGCATCGCCGCGCTACCGGTGCAGGCGAGTGCGGCGACGCTGCATATGGCGTGGTCGCAGGACGCCACCGGTCTTGATCCGCACAAGCAGACGGCATTCTCCTCACTGCGGCTGCTGGAGCTGATCTACGAACCGCTGGTGCGGCTCGACGCAAACCTGCAAATCACGCCCGCGATTGCCGATTCATGGCAGTTCTCGCCGGGCGGCAAGGAGCTGAGCTTCAAGCTCAATCCGAAAGCAAAATTCCAGAACGGCGCCGCCGTGACCTCGGCCGACGTCAAGGCATCGTTCGAGCGTATACTCGACGAGAAGACGGGTGCTGCGGCGCGCGCGAACTTTCTCTCGATCGCCAGCATCGACACGCCCGATCCAGCCACCGTCGTGTTCCACCTCTCGCAGCCGGACGTGCCGATCCTGACGGCGATGAGCGACGTCAACGCGGCGATCGTCCCGGCAAGCGAAATCGCGACTGGCTCGATCGGCACGACAACGATCGGCTCGGGTCCGTTCAAGCTCGAAAAATGGGATCCGAATTCCAAGGAAGTGCTTGTCGCCAACAAGGACTGGGCAGGCGGCGCGACCGGCGTCGACGGCATCGATATCAGCGTGCTGCCGGACGAGACGGCGATCCTGGCGGCGATGCGCACCAAGCAGATCGATTTTGCCCTGCTCAACGATCCGCTTGTCGCCACGCTGGTGCCCAAGGAGGCCAGCCTGCAGTTGAACCGCGTGCCGGTGCTTGCCTATCACGTGCTGCAGCTCAATCCCTCCCGCAAACCGATGACCGAACTCAAGGTGCGTCAGGCGATTTCCTGCGCCATCGACCGGCAGGAAGTGCTGGACACCGCCTCGCTCGGCGAAGGCAAGGTCACCGGCCCGCTGACCATCCCGGCACTGGCGACCGATCCGAAGCAGTTGTTCTGCTATAAGCGCGACATTGAGAAGGCCAAGCAGTTGATGGCCGAAGCCGGGTATGCCGACGGCTTTTCGGCGACCGTGATCGGCGCCACCGGCGAGCCGCCGACGGCAGCGGCGGAAGCCCAGGTCATCCAGTCGCAACTCGCAGAAATCGGCGTCAAGCTCGACATCAAGATGATGGAGCTCAACGTCTATGTCGACGCCTGGCTGAAGGGCGATTTCGACATGGCCGTCGCGCTGAACGGCGGCAGGGCCGATCCCTACACTATGTACAACCGCTACTGGACCAAGACGGGCAATCTGCAGAAGGTGGCGAACTATGTCGACGACACGCTGGACAGTCTTATGCAGAAGGGCCGCACCGAGACCGACCCGGCAGCGCGCAAAGCGATCTTCGCCGACTTCGAGAAGCACATCACTGAGATGTCGCCCTGGATCTGGCTCTACACGTCCTACAGCTACACGGCACAGCAGAAGAATATCGCAGGATTCGAACCGGTGCCGACAGGTTCGCTGTTCAGCCTCGCCAAGGTGACGATCCAGTAGCTGCTTTGATGCCGGACGAGAGGATATTCTTCGCGTGAACTATCTGATGCGGCGACTGGCGACCTTCCCTCTCGTCCTGCTTGGCGTGTCCATCGTGGTGTTCCTGGCGATCAGGATGGTTCCGGGCGATTCGATCACGGCAATGCTGGGGACCGAAGCCGGCCTGCTGACGCCGCAGCAGCGCGATGCGCTTGCAGCTTATTTCGGCATCGACCAGCCCTGGTTCATCCAGTACTGGCGCTGGCTGCTTGGTCTTTTCCAAGGTAATCTCGGCATTTCGTCCACCTATGGCAGGCCGGTACTCGACGTCATCCTCGAGCGTTTCCCGCTAACGCTGGAACTCGCCTTGCTGTCGATGATCATCGCCCTGGTTGTCGGCATGCCGGCCGGGATTTTTGCCGCCACCCATAATGAAAAGCTATCCGACCTCGGCGTGCGCGTTGTCGCAATGATCGGGCAGTCGACGCCGAACTTCGTCCTTGCCCTGCTGATCATCTACACGCTGTCGGCGGGGTTTGGCGTTTTGCCGGCGATGGGCGAGTTTTCGCCGCTGTGGCAGGATCCGCTGCGCAATCTCGGCCAGCTGTTGCTGCCTGCGGTCACGCTTGGATTTGCCTTCGCGGCTTCGGTGACCCGCATATCGCGTTCGGCGATGCTCGATGTGCTCAGCGACGACTATGTCAGGACGGCGCGTAGCAAGGGCGTTTCGGCGCGCGGCGTCATCTGGCGGCATGCTTTGCCCAACGCGCTCATCCCGGTCGTGACGCTGAGCGGCATAGAGTTCGGCTACCTCCTGGGCGGAGCTGTCATCGTCGAGCAGATCTATGCGCTGCCCGGTCTCGGCCGCATGGTGCTGGATGCCATCCTGCAGCGCGACTACGCGCTGGTGCAGGGAAGCGTGCTATTCATCGCCTTCAACTTCATGATCGTCAATCTCCTCGTCGACCTCGCCTATGTCGCGCTCGACCCGCGTATCCGGTTAAGCGAGCACTGATGGCGACATTGCGGGCTATATTTGCGCATCCCAGCGGCCGGATCGGCGGTGCCATCGTTGCGCTTTATCTGCTGCTTGCCGTGCTTGGCATGCTGGGGCTGACGCCGCACAATCCGCTGACGCAGCACCGGGTCGAGCGACTGCATGCGCCTGACGGCATCTACTGGATGGGCACGGACCTGTTCGGCCGCGATGTCGCAAGTCGGCTGATGACCGGGATCGGCCAGTCCTTCATCGTGGCCTTCTTTTCGGTCGCCTTTGCGACACTGGCCGGCACCGTGCTCGGGCTGGCGGCAGCCTGGTTCGGGCGCCGCTGGGACGGCATGGTGATGCGCATCATGGACGTTGTGCTGGCGTTCCCGGCGATCCTGCTGGCGCTGCTGATCGTCGCGGTTGCGGGACCGGGAACCTCGACCAGCGTCATTGCCATCGCCGTCGTCTACACACCGATCTTCACGCGCGTCGTGCGAGGTCCGGCTCTGTCGCTCAAGGCGCGCGAGTTCGTCGACGCGGCCCGCACGTTCGGCAGCAGTGCGGGCTATATCGTAACACGGCATCTGCTGCTCAATCTGGTGGCGCCACTGACGGTTCAGGTGACGCTGGCGCTGGCCTGGGCACTGCTGACCGAAGCCGGCTTAAGCTTCCTCGGGCTCGGCACGCAGCCGCCCGCCGCGTCGCTCGGCCTGATGCTGAGCGACAGCCGCAATCTGATGGAGACAGCTCCCTGGCTGATGATCTTCCCGGGCGTGGCGATCATGATCGGCATCCTCGGTTTCAACCTGCTCGGCGATGCGTTGCGCGATGTCCTCGACCCGAAGATGCGGAGATCGATCGCATGATCCCGCTGCTGTCCGTCAGCGGATTGCGCGTCGGCTTCGGCCGCAACCCGCAAGCCAATGAGGTCGTGCGCGGCGTCAGCTTCGATCTCGCCGACGGCGAAACGCTGGCCATCGTCGGCGAAAGCGGCTCGGGCAAATCGGTTACGGCGCTGTCGATCAATCGCCTTGTCGATTATGGCGGCGGCCGCATCACCGGCGGGTCGATCAAGCTGAGGCGGGCCGACGGCAGCACCTTCGACCTGACAGCCGCAGCCGAGCCGCAATTGACGAAGATCCGCGGGGGCGAAATCGGCATGATCTTCCAGGAGCCGATGACCTCGCTCAATCCGGTGCTGACCATTGGCTGGCAGATCGAGGAATCGTTTCGCCTGCATCGCGGCCTGACCGGACGACAAGCAACGGCGGCAGCCAAGGACGCGCTCGACCGCGTCCGTATTCCCGACGCAGCGAGGCGGCTGAAATACACGCCCAACCAGCTGTCGGGCGGCATGCTGCAGCGGGTGATGATCGCCATGGCGATTGCGTGCAACCCGCGCCTGCTCATTGCCGACGAGCCAACGACGGCGCTGGATGTTACGGTGCAGGCGCAGATCATGGCGCTGCTCGCCGAATTAAAGCAGGAAACCGGGATGTCGATGATCTTCATCACCCACGACATCGGTCTGGTTGCAGGCATCGCCGACAAGGTGATGGTGATGCAGGGCGGAGAAGCTGTCGAGCAGGGCGCATTGAACCAGATATTGGACGATCCGCGGCATCCCTATACGCGGCATCTGCTTCATGCGGTGCCGCATTTCGCCGGCGGCAGTGCCGCACGCAAGGACGTGCAACGCGAAACGCAAAAAGCTGCCGACCCGGCGCTGAAGGTCGATGGCCTCGTAGTGCGGTTTCCGGTCAAGGCTGGGTTTTTCAGCCGCGCCAGCGGTGCCGTGCACGCGGTGGACGGGGTGGATTTCGAGCTAATGCCGGGCGAGACATTGGCGGTCGTCGGCGAGAGCGGTTCCGGAAAGTCCACTACCGCCCGCGCGATTCTGGGGCTGGTGCGCCCGACGCACGGCACAATCTCGGCCAGCACGCGCAAGCCCGTCGCCGGGCAGAGCACCCTGCCCATGCAGATGGTGTTCCAGAATCCCTATGGCTCGCTCAATCCCAGACTCACCATCCAAAGCATCCTCGCAGAGCCTGTGATCGCTACCGGCGGACGGATAACTGCTGAAACGCGGGCGAAAATGGCCGCGCTGCTGAAACGCGTCGGCCTTCCGGAAAACAGCCTGCAGCGCTATCCGCACGAATTCTCCGGCGGCCAGCGGCAACGCCTGTGCATCGCTCGCGCGCTGATGCTCAATCCTTCGGTTGTCGTCCTCGACGAAGCGGTTTCGGCGCTCGATGTGTCGGTGCAGGCCAGGGTGTTGGAGCTTTTGATCGAGCTGCAGCGTGAATTCGGGCTGGCCTATCTGTTCATCTCGCATGACATGGCTGTCGTCGAGCGGATCGCCCATCGCATCGCGGTCATCTATGCCGGCCAGATTGTCGAGATCGGCGATGCCAGATCGGTGCTCTCGGAGCCGAAGCACTCCTATACCAAACAGCTTATCGCGGCCGTTCCTACTATAGACCGGCGGCATGAACGTTTCGAGCTGGACACGCGCCAGGTCCCCTCGCTCGTGCGTCCGCTGGGGTTTGAGCCGGGGCCGGCTAATTGGCAGCAATTCGGGCCGGATCATAGAGCACGGGTGGAAGTGTGATGATTGTCGCCCAAGGATACGAAAGGCCGGAGGGACAGCCCCATCGCTGCCTTCCAAACGGAGGCGTAGTTGATCGACCATGATTTCTTCTCCCGCGCATTCGCCCCGCTCGAAGCGGCCGTGGCCGCATCGCGCATTCCGGGCGGCGTGCTCGGCATAGTTGACGGGGACGGCGAACGCATCGTCCGGGCAATCGGTTGGGCTCAAACCGTGCCCAAGATACGGCCGATGCATGTCGGGACATGGTTCGACCTGGCCTCGCTGACCAAAATCATCTTCACCACGTCGCGTATCCTGGCACTGGCGGAAGAAGGCGTCATCGACCTCGACGCGCCGCTGATTTCCGTCCTGCCCGACCTTCGCCAATATGACGAAAAAGCCTGGGAACGGAACGTAACGTTTCGCCAGTGTCTCGGCCATCAGACACCGTTTCCCGCCGTCGCGCCGATCTACACCTATGGCCACGATCCGGACCTGCTGCGCGCCTTCATCCTGCAGCGCGAATGGCAGGCTGGCGAGCCGGTCTATTCTGATATCAACTTCATCCTGCTTGGCTTCGTCCTGGAGCGCCTGTCTGGCAAGACCATTCGCGAGATGGATCCCGGTCCGGGCTTCGCGTTCTCCGCCGAACGGGATCAAGCGGCGGCGACCGAAGACTGCACATGGCGTCATCGCGTGCTCTGCGGCGAAGTCCACGACGACAATTGCTCGGCCTTGCAAGGTGCCGGTCACGCCGGTCTGTTCGGAATGGCGGCTTCGGTCCTCGACTTTGCGCAAGGGCTGCTGGACGGGACCGGCGCGTCGCAGCGTTCGATCGCGCTAATGCGCACGCCCTTGTCGGCAACCCGCACCCATGGCTGGGAGCGACCCTACGAAGGCTGGTCCGGCGGCCGGTTATGCAGCCCCGAAACCATCGGGCATACCGGCTTTACCGGTGTCGGGCTGTGGGTCGACTTCGACAAAGGCAGAGCCTGGACCTTGCTCACCAACCGGATCCATCCGACACGTCATTTCAACAGCGGGATCGCAGCGCTTCGCCAAGCGGTCGGCGATCTCGTCAACGGAGCCTGACAACCATGAATCCGAAAAATGGCGAACCCATGTGGGCCGTCGGCCTGATGACTGGCACCGTGCTGGACGGCAATATCGATGTCGCGCTGATCAAGACCGACGGCGAACGGATTGACGACTTCGGCATCTACACGCTTGCCCCCTACCCGCAGTCGATCCGGACCTTGCTGGAAGAGACGCTGCGGCAGGCAAGGAGCTGGAATTTCACAGGGCCGGAACCGGCAATCTTCGATGAGGCAGAGGAAGCGCTGACGCGCGCCCAGTCCGCGGCAGTCAAGGATCTGGTCGAAAGCCACGGGCTGACGATGGCCGATATAGGGGTCGTCGGCTTCCACGGCCAGACCGTGCTGCACCGTGCCCCGCAAGTGGGCCGACTGGGCCAGACCCGCCAGCTTGGCGACGGCGAGCTGATGCATGCCATCCTTGGCACCAGGGTCGCCTATGACTTCCGCTCGGCCGACATGCGCGCCGGCGGCCAGGGCGCGCCGCTGTCGGCCGCCTATCACGCCGCGCTGCTGCGCGAAGCCGACACCACCGGCGACACGGCGGTGCTCAATCTCGGCGGCGTCGCCAACATCACCTGGTGGGATGGCACGGACAATGTTGTTGCCTTCGACACCGGGCCCGCCAACGCACCGCTGAACGATTTCATCAAATCGAAGGGGCTCGGCGAAATGGACCGCGACGGCGCCCTTGCCCGCGCCGGCACGGTCGACGAAGCGCGGCTGGCCAAGCTCCTGCAGCATCCGTATTTGACCAAACCCTACCCGAAATCGCTGGACCGTTTCGATTTCGGCGCCTCAATGGCGGACGGAATGAACGCCGAGGACGGCGCAGCCCTGCTGACGGCCTTCACCGCGGCCGCCGTCGGCAAGGCGCTCGATCTTCTGCCGCGCCGGCCGAAGCGGCTGGTGGTCAGCGGTGGCGGTCGACACAACCCAACGATCATGGCCATGCTTGCCAGCCGCGCTGACGTCGAAGCGATTCCGGCCGAGGCGCTTGGCTGGAAGGGCGATGCGGTGGAGGCGGAGTGTTTTGCGTTCCTGGCAGTGCGCGTGCTCAGGGGCTTGCCGATCAGCTTCCCCAGTACGACCGGCGTGCCAGAGCCGATGTGCGGCGGACGCCTTGCCGGCTAGTCAGGCTTCAGCCTCTTCTGCAGGAAGATGCGGCTGCGGCCGACGGGAAAATCGGCAAGCACGCCGAAGGGCTGATAGCCCTGGCGCTCATAGGCCTTGGCCGCCTTGGGATTGAACGTGTCGATCCAGGCGCCGTGACAGCCGCGCGCGATCGCCTCCCCCTCGGCCGCCTCGAGCATCCTGCCGGCCATGCGCTGGCCGCGCAGTTTTTCATCGACCCAGAGCCATTGCACATAGAGCCAGCCCCAGGCTGTATATCCCGAGATGCCGGCGACAATAGCGCCGTGCTCATCGCGCACGAACACGGCCAATGCCTTCCTGCAGGAGGCGCCGACATCACTGTCGTTGAACGCCGCAAGCCGCTCTCCGAGAAAAGCCAGCTCGTGCGGCAAGGGATCGGCGGTTGTCTCAAGCGTTGTACTGTCCATCCACCAAGCATCTATCGAAGGACCGGACCGAGACGCAAGCCTTGCTGCGCTATAGCCTCGGCGAACGCCACGCCGCCGCCGCAGCAGCGATCAGCATGAGCAAGGCTGCAACCACCGCCGATGTGGCAAAACCGAACGTGGAATAAAGCGGTCCGAACGCCGTGGTGCCGACGAACACCGCGAGATAGGTCACCGCGCTGTTCAAGCCCATGATCGTGCCGCGCCGCGCAGGGTCGAGCGCCGACAGGCGCATCACCAGGACGTTCAGCCCGAAATGATTGGCAAGGCCCCAGACGGCTATCACCACTATGGTCAGATGAAAACTACTGCTTGCCGCGGCAATCACTACATAGACGACCGCGACAAGCAGATAGGCAAATGGCATGACACGCCGCGCGCCTAAGCGGTCGATAACGCCGTCAAGAAGTGCCGCCGCGCCAAAGCCGACACCATAGGCGAGCGCGGCCAGCCCGTTGGCACTGACCGGCCGTCCCAAGCCGTTGTGAAGGTGATCGCCCAGATAGCCGTAGATGCCGTAGAACGCGGTCATGAAGGCCGCGCAGGCGACCAGCAGCGGCACTATGCCCGGAACGGCCAACGCACCCAGCGGCGTCGGTGCCGGACCGCTCTTCCTGACATCGCTGAGCGAGGTCAGCGACAGGCTGGCCAAGGCGAGTGCTGAGAGCACCGCGACCGCAGCGAATACGGCGCGCCAATGCACCAGATCGGCAAGCACGGCCGACAGCGAAACCCCGGCGACCATGCTCAGCGTCCAGCCGGTCAGCACGACGCCTATGGTGCCGCTTTCACGACCGGGCGGCGCAATCGCGGCGGAGCTGGCATAGATTGCCGGCATCGCGACACCTGCAGCGATGCCGGCGAGAAGCTGGGCCGCGACCAGCGTCGTCACGGTCGGCGCAGCGGCGCTGGCGACGAGCGCTATCGCCAGCAGCAGCAACGCCCCTTGCAGCATGCGACGGGCGCCAAGCCGATCGATATAGCGCGCCAGGAACAAGGCGCTCGCCGACGTACCGAGCCCGAACGCGGCGGACGCGATCATAACCGCCGGCACGCTTGTGCCGAAGGACGCGGCCACCGCCGGTGCGATCGGACCGAGCACCAGCGAGTTCGAGCCGATCACGGCAATGCATCCGGTGAGGAGGTAAGCGAGGGCCGGGATAGGCGGCCTTGCTGTAAATATTGCGACTTGATCAGTGTTCGACATATGGCAATAATGGCCGTATTAAATTCTGCATCAATCGGGAATTTTAATATGGATGAAGAAACAGATGGCATTCCGCAGAACAGGCCCGCCGCCCGCGATATCGATGCAACCGACCGAAAAATATTAGGCGTTCTGGTCGACGACGCCACGATCAGCTATGCCGAGCTCGGCGACCGCGTCGGCCTTTCACCGCCGGCAGCCCATGAACGCGTCAAGCGCCTCCGGCGCAGCGGCGCCATCCGCAACACCGCGGTCATCATCGATCCCAAGGCGGTGCACAAGCCGCTGCTTGCCTTCGTCCATATCGACACAAAGGGGTGGGGAAAGACGCCGGAGCTGATGGCAATCTCCGAACACCCCGAAGTCGAGGAGATCCATTCGGTGGCCGGCGACACATGCATGCTGATCAAGGTCCGCACCGAGGACACGCGGGCGCTCGAGGGCCTGCTGTCGCGCCTCTACGAAACACCCGGCGTCACCTCGACCCGAAGCTATGTGGTCCTGTCGACCTATCTCGAGCGGCCGGTGCAGCCGGGGATAACGACGGAATGGCCGACCCCCCGGCATATGGCCAAGCCGCTTTATTAGCTCAAACGATTCTCACGCGTATCCAAAGTCGAACCGGAAACGTCTCAGGCAAGCATCCTGTGGTCATCCGTCGGGCCGGTTCGTTTGCGCCGGTTCTTGGATCCGACTGGATGCCTGTTGCGCAACCGGAGACACGCGATGAGAAAATTGATCGTGGGCAGCTTCATTTCGCTGGACGGCGGGCCAGGGCGCGGATCGCGCCATCGAGCGGCTGGTGATCCATCTGCCGCCCAAGGAGCGCGCCTGCGTCCTGCTCAAGGATGTCTTCGACTATTCGCTGGAAGAGATTGCCGATCTCGTCGGCTCGACCGTGGGTGGTGTCAAAGCTGCGTTGAACCGAGGCCGCTCTGGGCTGGTGCGGTGGTCGTTTCCAGGCCGGCCTGACCGGCAACAGGACATGCAAGTGTCCGGCATCAAGCTCAATGGAATGGGATCGATGCCGGACAAGACATAGGCGGCTTACTGAAGCTTCGCCTGCAAGGCGTTGACGTCATCCGTCGTCATTTCGCCGTCGGTCGTCACCTTGCCGTCGACGATCTTCCAGAGGCGGAACGGGCCGGTGATGTCGCCGTATTTGTCGAAGGCGACCGGGCCGATGACGCCTTCGTAGCGGATCGGCTTGCCATCCTTGATCAGGCCGAGCGCCTTAGCGAACTCGTCCTTGCCGGCATAGATCGGCGTGCCGGCCGGGTCGACCGCCTTGTACATCGCCTCCTTGATCTTGGCTGGATCCTCGGAGCCCGCAATGGCGATGGCCAGGCCGACGATGGCGCCGGCATCATACGACCGGTCGGCCGCCGGGTTCGACGGTTCGATGCCCGAAAATTCCTTGTAGTTCTTGGTGAAATACTCGGTCGATGCGGTCGGGCTGGTGCCGGAGGAAGTGCCGTACGCATCCTTCAGATAATCCGCGCCAACGGATTCGATGAAGTCCGGGCTGTTCATGCCGTCATTGAGCAGGAATTTCTGGACACCGCCCTGCGAAATCCAGGTGCGGGCGATGGTTGCGCCGTCGACAGGCGTGCTGACGAGATAAAGCCCGTCGGGCTCGCCGGCCATCGCCGCCGTCACTTCCGAGGCATAGCTCGACTGCTTTTCATTGTAGGGCGTGTCGGAGACGATGGTGCCGCCGAGTGCCTTATAGGCGCGCGAAAATTCCGCCACCATGTTGACGCCGAAGTCGTTGTTGACGTGGATGACCGCCAGCTTCTTGAAGCCTTTGTCGATGGCATATTTGGCGGCGGCGACGCCCTGCAGCGCATCAGATGTGATGGTGCGGAAGAAGATGCCGTTGGTCTTGCCGTCGCGCCCGAGCGCCGTCAGCGTCGGCGACGAGGAAGCAGGCGACACCTGGACTATCTTGGCCGGAGCGGTGACCGAGGTCAGGATCGGGATCGACACCGAGGAGATGATGCCGCCGATGATCACTGGCACCTTCTTGACCTGCACGAGTTGCGTCGCGGCGTCGACCGCAATGTTGCCCTGGCTCTGGCTGTCGCGCGTGTCGGTTGCGAGATCGCAGCCGCGGACGCCACCCGCATCGTTGATGTCGCGGAAGGCCATCTCGACCGATTTGGCGCCGGCCTGGCCGTACTCGCCGGCCGGGCCTGTCAGTTCCATGACGAGGCCGACGGTGATCTTGCAATCGGCGGCTTGCGCTGCGCCGGCCGCTGTCAGCAGTGCGAGCGCGGTGGTGATCTGAAGTATGGTCTTTTTCATTGCTGTTCCCCTTTCGTTACACGACTCTCATTGATGTCTTGAGCCTGTTCAGCCTTCCGGCATCTGCAGCCAGGTTTCATGCAGATGTCGCCATTCGACGCCGTTGGGCGCCGATGAACTGGTGGTGAAAACGGCACTTGAGCGGCGGCGGCTATGTTTGCCGGCGCGCTGCTGCGCTTCGATGTAGCTGACGACGATCGTGTCGCTTTGTTGCCAGCCGGCCCGGATTTCCTCGATCGAGATGGTGAAATCGCCGTCACAAGTGGCGCGGCTTGCCCTGACATGGTCGAGCACCGCGTCACGATCGAGGACCTGGCCGTCCGGCACAACCATGCGGAAGCCTTCGCCCATGACGCGTTCGAAGCGCCTGAAATCTGAATTGTCCGCACTCGCCGCATTGAACCAGTCGACGAAGAAGCGGTGGAGATCGACCACCTCGGCGCTGGCGCGGGAAAGCAAGGAGGGCTTTTCGTCCATGGCCGCGTTCATTTCCTGCCTGCATTCAAATTGTAATGCATGATCGAGCCGTGGCGGCCGTGACGGTCGCGTTCCAAAGTGTAGACGTCTCCCAGCGGCCCACGGCTTTGCGCGATCACGGCAGCGATCCTCGCCCGGTCGTCGGCATCGAGCGCGACGTCCATGATTCTGGCATTGGCAAGGGCGTGCGCCTGGTTGCGAGCGCCGACGATGATGGCCGCCACTTGCGGCTGCTCCAGCACCCAGGCGCTGGCGATGGTGGCGATATCGACGCCGTGGCGGTCGGCGACGGCCTTCAGTGTGCGAAGCAACTCCTGGAAAAGCTCCCAGCCACCAAAGTCGTCAATGATCAGCTTGTATTTGACCAGCGATCGGTTTTCGAGCGGCGTCTGCGGCTCGGCAGCGCCAAGCCATTTTTCGCTGAGGAAGCCGCCAGCCACCGAACCGTAGCAGAGGAAACTGACGCCGTGCCGGCTGGCGAGCGCTGCAAGGCTGTTGGCTGGCCGCTGGTCGAGCACCGAGTATTGCAATTGCTGGCTGACCAGCGGCACACCGGCGGCCAGGATCTCGGCCAACCGCGGCGTGTCGAAGTTCGTGGTGCCGATGTTGCGCACCTTGCCTTCCCTGCGGATTTCGTTGAGCCAGCCCATCGCTTCGACATAGCCGGGCAGCGCATAGTCCCACCAGTGGAACTGCACGAGATCGAGCCGCTCGGTCTTCAGCCGCCGCAGCGATTGCTCGACGATGCTGCTGATGTAGTCGCGGCTGATCGTGGAAAGCCGTTCGAGGTCAGGCACCAGCTTGGTGTGCACCTTCATCTTGGCGGCAGCATCAAGGCCACGCTCATTGGCAAGGCGCAGGCGTGCCGCGCCGATCAGCTCCTCGACACCGGTATAGATATCGGCGCAATCATAGGTCCTGATGCCGGCGTCGAAGGTGGCGATCAGGTCGGTTACCGCCTGTTGGCGGTCGATGGCGCCGTGCCCGCCGGCAAGCTGCCAGCCGCCGCGAATAACGCGCGAGATCGTATAGCCGGGGCTGAGCTCGAAAGCCTTGGCGGTCATCTCCGGTCATTCTCCTTCGGCAGCGGCACCGCCGTCGTTTCGGCATGGCTGAACCGCCGCTTGCCGGTCCTGACGATCCTCAGCCGGCTGGCACAATTGGGATCCGGACAAGCGATCTCGGCGTCCGACGTCATCCAGTCGTTCCTGTGGGTCGGGCGCTGCTTTGCGGCCAGAAGCGGCAACACTGCCGCAATGGAATAGATCGAGAAACCTTGCCCCGCCGGCATCGACAGCATCTCGCCCTTCAACTCGAAATAGTCGACGGGCTTGGCGCCGCAATAGATCGGCTTGCCCTCGGGGATAACCGCCTCGACGCGAAGGTCGAAGAGCTCAAAACTGTCGTCGGTCTCAGCCATTCAGATCTCCACCCGGGTGAAGGTGATGTCGCAGGCACCGTTGCGGCGGATCACGCCACAAGCAGCTGCGAATTTGTCGCGATCCTCAGGCACCACCTGCGCGACGACGCTTCCGGCAAGCCAGCCGATCGGGAACAGCAGGCGTGCACCCGCTCCGTAGAACAGGCCGACGTCAAAGATGGCATTCGGGTTGCCGCCCCACATGCGCGGCGGCACGTAGGACAACACGATGTCGCCCGGCTGCGGCGTCAGCGTTGCGTTCTCCGCCGGCAAGGGCCTGGCATAGGTTTGGCCCTCAAGTTCGGCTGATGGAACCGGGCAGGAGATTTCCGGCCCCGTCCACATAGCATGGATGCCGGAAACGACGCGCGGCTGCTCGAGATACGCCAGCAGGAAGGCGGCGTTGTCGGGCGCCTTTTCAGGCAACAGAAGCGCGGTCACGGAAAGCTTCGAGCGTGGCTCGGTGATGCTGATGCCAGGCGCCGTCATGCCCTCAATCCTTCCTTGCTTGTGGATTGGAGCTTGTCGCGCAGAAAGGCGAAGGGCCGGCTGATATCGGCCACCAGCGCCTCGCGCGCCGCTTGCGCATCCTGCCTCGCAAGCGCTGCGACGATGCTGCGGTGGTAGTGGGCCGTATCGACCTCGCCGGCGTCGGAGAAGGCGTAGATGGCAACGCGGATGCAAGGCCCGGATTGCAACCACAGGCTCTCGATCATCGGGATCAGCACGGCGGAACCGCAGCAACGGTAGATCTCGAAGTGGAAGCTCTGGTTGAGCGTGGCCTCGCGGTCGATATCCTTCTTGTGCTTCAGCGCCCGCATCTCGTCCCATTCGCCGAGCATGGCCTCGACCGAAGCAATCTGGCGCGCGTTCATGCGCGTGGCGGCCAGGGCGATCGCTTCGCCCTCGATCAGGGAGCGGGCCCGCAAGAGGTCGTCGATGCGCTCCAGCGTGATCGGCGGCACGCGCACCGAACGGTTGGGAAGCGCCTCCAGCGCCTTCTCGGTGATCAGCCGTCCGAGCGCCTCGCGCACCGGCATGGTGCTTGTGACCAGCGCGTCGGCGAGGCCGCGGATGGTTAGCACCTGGCTCGGCTCGAAAAGGCCGCCGATCAAGGCGCGGCGCAGCTCCGAATAGACGCGATCCTGCACGGTCTCGCGGCCGACCGGCGTAAGCTGGGCTGCGATCACCTCATTGTTCTTTTCGATGGCGGCCTTCTGCATGGGCAATCCCGGTCTTGGCCGTTTTCGGCTTGCGGAAGAAATTAAAGCCGAATAGCGTGATCAAAGCAAGTGTGATCACAAATCAAATCATTGGCGGCGAAGATCGCTTTCGGCCTGAGGGATTCATGGGCGACACGACGGAACGGCAGGAGGAGATCCGCACGCCGGTTCTGACGGCCAGGAACGTCGTCAAGCGCTTCGGCGGCCTCGTCGCGGTCAACAATGTCTCGTTTGACGTCCGGCCGGGTGAAATACTCGGCCTCATCGGCCCGAACGGCGCCGGCAAGACCACGATGTTCGACCTGCTCGCCGGCAGCATTCTGCCGACCAGCGGCGAAATCCTCCTCAATGGCGTATCGGTGTCGGGGGAAGCAGCCCATCGGCGCATCGGCCGCGGCCTTGGCCGCACGTTCCAGATCCCCCGGCCCTTGCCTAACCTGACGCTGATCGAAAACGTCATGCTGGCCGCGCAAGGACAGACTGGAGAAAAACTGCTCGCCAATTTCCTGACGCCCCGGCGGGTCGCTGCCGAAGAAAGGGCTGCCGAGACAAGAGCCGTCGAACTGCTCGAGCTCGTCACGATCGCTCACCTCGCGCACGAACCTGCGCGCGTGCTTTCAGGCGGCCAGCGCAAGCTGCTCGAGTTGGCCCGCGTGATGATGGCCGACCCGGCGATCATCCTGCTCGACGAGCCGGCGGCCGGGGTCAACGCAACCCTGCTCGAGATCATTATCGATCGCATCCGCGACATCAATGCGCGCGGCATCACCTTCCTGCTGATCGAGCACAATATCGACATGGTGACGCGGCTTTGCCACCGCGTCCTGGTCATGGCAAGCGGCCAGCTTCTGTGCGAAGGCACCCCGGAGGAGGTGGCGCGCGACCCGCGCGTCATCGAGGCCTACCTCGGAGGCACGGCATGAGCCAAAAGGTACTCGATGTCCGCGATCTCGAAGCCGGCTACGAGCCTGGCGTTCCGATCGTGCGCGGCGCTTCGATCACCGTCGACCAGGGCGAGATCGTCGTCGTTCTCGGTCCCAACGGCGCCGGCAAGTCGAGCCTTATCAAGGCCATCGCCGGCCTTGTCCCGATCACCGGCGGCACGGTGCTGCTGGACGGCAAGGATATCACGGCGTCGCCCGCTCACATCATGGTCCGCCGTGGCCTTGCTTTCGTGCCACAGACAGAGAACATCTTCCCGCTGATGTCGGTCGAGGACAATCTCAGGGTCGCCTGCGGCATCCTGAGGCCGCGCGAGGTCCCAGCCCGCATCGAGGAGATGTATGCGGCCTTTCCCGATCTCGCCCGTCAGCGCAGAACGGCCGCGGGCAATCTGTCGGGTGGACAGCGGCAGATGCTGGGCGTCGCCCGGGCGTTGATTGTCCATCCCAAGGTGCTGGTGCTCGACGAGCCGTCGGCCGGCCTGTCGCCGAAATTCGTGGCGATGGTGTTCGAGATGCTGGCCGGCATCCGAAAATCCGGCGTCACCATCCTGCTGGTCGAACAGAACGCCAAGGCAGCGCTTGCCATTGGAGACCGCGCCTATGTGCTGGTCGAGGGCAAGGAGCGGCACCAGGGCGTCGCCTCCGAGCTCTGGAACGACCCGGTCGTCGCTGAACTCTATCTTGGCCAGCGCCGCCTCGACCTTGGACAAGGAAGCGCGGCATGAACCTGCAATTCGTCGTCGACGGACTGCTGGCAGGGTCGATGATCGGCCTCGGCGCCATCGGCGTGACACTCACCTATTCGATCCTGCGCTTCTCGAACTTCGCCCATGGCGACTTCATGGCCTGGGGCGCCTATGCGACGCTCGCCGTGGTTGGCGCCATTGGCGCGATTTTCGGCAAGATCGCGCCGATCGCGCCCCTCTCCCTCGGTTGGCCGTTGATCGTCGCGCTCATCATCGGCATGGCGGCCACCGGCCTGCTGGCGCTGGTGCTCGACATAGTGCTGTTCGCGCGGCTGCGGGCCAAGGGCCAGGCGATCATCGTGGTGATGGCCAGCTTCGGCGCCTCGATGGCGCTGAGAAGCCTGCTCGAATTCATCTTCACCTCGCGTCCGACCTATTTCAGCCGGGCGATCCAGATCGCCATGCCGATAGGTTTCGGCATCCGCATCACCCCGGACCAGATCGCGCTGCTGCTGCTGACCGCCGTGCTGGTGCTCGGCGTGCATCTCCTGATGACGCGGACCCAGACCGGCCGCTCAATGCAGGCATTGAGCCAGAACGCGGCACTTGCCCGCATCGTCGGCATCGACGTCGCCAGGGTGGTGCGCGTCACCTGGATCATCGGCGGCGCGCTGGCCTGCGTCGCCGGCGTCATGATCGGCATTCTCATCCAGGTCCGCCCGTTCATGGGTTTCGAGATGCTGCTGCCGATGTTCGCGGCCGCCATCCTCGGCGGCATCGGCAGCGTGCCTGGCGCCGTTCTCGGCGGCCTGATCATCGGCATGGCCGAAGCGGCTGCCGTGCATTTGATCGGCGCCGAATGGCGGGCAGCCGTCTCGTTCATCATCCTGATGGCGGTGCTGTTCGTGCGGCCCATCGGCCTTTTCGGAGCGAGGGAACGCTGATGGATCTGCTCAGCTACGGCGCCTTCTTCCTGACCACCGCGCTGATCTTTTCGCTCATCACGCTCGGGCTCAATCTGCAATGGGGGCTGACCGGGCTTTTCAATGTCGGGGTCGCTGGTTTCGTTGCCATCGGCGCCTACACCTCGGCGCTGCTGACCACGCCCGACGATGCCGCGCGCCTGGGCGGCTTCGACCTGCCGATCCTTATCGGCTGGCTTGGCGCCATGCTGTTGGGCGGCGTCACCGCCGCCATCACCGGCATTGCCACGCTACGCCTGAGATCGGACTATCTGGCGATCACTACTTTCGGCGTCGCCGTCGTCGTGCAACTGGTAGCGCTCAATGCCCAGAAGCTGACCGGCGGGCCGTTCGGCATCGGCTTTATTCCGCGTCCGTTCGGCGGTCTTGCCGAAACGCCGTTGCTGTTCAACCTTTCGAACCTTGCGATCGTCTCGGTGGTGACGCTGATCGTCTATCTCGCGCTGGAGCATCTGTCGCGCAGCCCGTGGGGGCGCGTGTTGAAGGCGCTTCGCGAGGATGAGCGGGCCGCGATATCCCTAGGCAAAAGCGCACGGTTCTACCGCGTCCAGGCCTTTGCCGTCGGTGGCGCCATCATGGCGCTTGCCGGTGCGCTGCAGGCGCATTTCACCGGCTTCATCGCCCCGGACAATTATTTGCCGGCACTGACTTTCCAGGTCTGGGTGATGCTGATCGTCGGTGGCTCGGGCAGCAACATCGGCGCCGTCATCGGCAGCATCCTGGTCTGGGCGATATGGGCAGGATCGGGAGCCTTGACCAGTATGTTGTTCTCGCCGGAACAGCAGGCCCGCGCCGCTTCGCTGCAGATCGTCGCCATCGGCGTGATGCTGTGCGTCATCCTTCTGGTCAGGCCGAACGGCCTGTTTGGCGACAGGCCGCGGCGTCCAAGGTTCGGCAAGCGTGCACGCGTGGCCCCGAGCGAGAGCGGCTCATGAACGGCGTGACCGGGCCGCACGGCGTTTCCCTTTGGCATGCCGTCAGCCGCAGTCGCCACGACCGGCCCACCCTCGAAGGCGCACTCGATGTCGATCTGGCAATTGTCGGCGGCGGGTTTTCAGGTCTTTCCACCGCGCTGCACAGTTCCGAGAAAGGCAACTCGGTTGCCGTCCTCGAGGCGGAAATCATGGCCTGGGGGGCAACCGGCAGGAATGCCGGCTTCGTCGTGCCGAATTTCGCGAAAAGAGACCCCGACGATATCATTGCCCAGCTCGGCCCCGAACGCGGTGAACGCCTCGTCGATTTCGCCGCCGGCAGCGCCGACCTCGTCTTCGACCTGATCAGGCGGCATGCCATCGAATGCGATTCTGTCCAGAGCGGCTGGATACAACCAGCCCATTCACCGGCCGCTTTGCAAAAGACCAGATCGCGCGCCGAACAATGGGCAAGGCGCGGAAGGCCGGCTGTTGCGCTGGACGGACAGGCGGTCGAAGAGCTGACCGGCGTTCGCGGTTATCTCGGCGGCTGGATCGACAGATCGGGTGGCGTCCTCAATCCGGTCGAATATGCGCGCGGATTGGCCGACGCGGCGGAAAAGGCCGGAGCGCGCATCTTCGAGAATACGCGTGTCGCGTCGATCGATCACATAGGCGATGGTTGGGCTTTGAAGACGGCCTCCGGTTCGGTACGCGCAGGAAAGGTGCTGGTCGCCACCAACGCCTATGGCGGGCCGCTGGATCGGGCGCTGCGGCGAACCTATTTCCCGCTGAAAATCTTCCAGATCGCGACAGCGCCGCTGCCGCGCGAAATACGCACTCGCCTGCTTCCTGGCGGGCAAGGCGTCGGCGACACAAGACGCAATCTCTTCACCTTCCGCTTCGACGGCGGAAACAGGCTGATCACCGGCGGCATGCATGTTTTTGGCCCCGGTGCCGACACGCGGGTGCCGCGGGCGATCTGGCGGCGGCTTGCCAGATATCTCGATCTCCCGGACATTCCGCCGCTTGAATACAGCTGGTCGGGGATGGCTGCCGTCGAGCCCGACTTCCTGCCGCACCTCGTCGATCTCGGCCCCGGGCTGATCGCCGGCTTCGCGTGCAACGGACGCGGCATCGCCATGACCACTGCGATGGGCAAGGTGCTTGCGGATTGGGCTGATGGAACAAAGCCTCAGGATTTGCCGCTGCCGTTTGCGCCGCCGTCGCCGATCCCGTTCCATAGCCTGATGCGGCATGCACCAAACATGGTGCTCCCCTGGAGCATCCTGCGCGACCGGCTGGATGGCTGATCGACGTGCGTCTCCGGCCGCCGTCCTGATACCCGAACTGCTAGACTCGCCCACACCATGTTGTTAACGACAGCGGATGAAGCAGAACTATCTTTATCTCATCATCGGCGCTTTGGCCGTCGCCGTTATTGCGTTGGGGATTTACGTTTATCGCGAGGAGACTAGGCCGAAAGGCGTGGAACTTCGCATCGACGATTCCGGCATTTCAGTTCAGGAAAAATAGACCGCGTAGTCCTGTTGCCCGACTTTGCACTGGAAGTCGGCTTGTACCGCCTCACCCCAACTCCAACGTCGTTATCGCAAAAACTCCGGACTGCACGAGCTGCGGCGCCTTTCCCTTGTACATCCGAGCCGTCTCGAAGCCCGGTTGAAGGCCTGCGGACGACAGCAAGTCTGCAAATTGCCGGCTGGTTTCGGGAACGTCGAGATGGACGTTTCCGGGACCGGACATGTGCGCGAGCGCGGCGAAGAGATGGCTTGCCGCGTCCAGGCTGTCGGCAAAGAGCGGGCCGATCTTGCAGCCGTCCCGGCATTGGCGCGCGACGCCGTATCCCGCAATGGCGCCGTGCTTGAGGATCGCAAGCGCCATATGCGGCGGGCGCAGCCAGTGTTCCAGGAAGGATCGCCTCGGACCGGGAAAGAAGCGGCGGTCATAGTCCAGTATGTCCGGCACGAGTTCCGGCCCTATGGCGCGAATGTCGTTGCCGACGGCTGCCGGCACATTCGGTGACCCCATGAACCGGATCGTCCGGTAGGCCGGTGCAAAACCCATGCTGCGGTAGTTGACCTGCTGTTCGACAACGCCGTCGAGGCCGATCGTGCGGTTGCCGAGCCGCGCTATGCCGGCATCCCAGACCGCCTTGCCATGACCTTGGGCACGCCTGTTCGGCCGGCAGATGTAGAGGCCGATGAAGCCGAAACCGTCGCCATAGGCAACGGCCGAAATGCCGGCCGCCATCTCGCCATCGATAAAGGCGCCGATGAAGCCCTGCGGGTCGGCTGCCTGAAACAGCGCGGCATCGTTAAGGCCGGGATTCCAGCCTTCCGCCGCCGCCCAATCGACAAGGGTTTGCACTTCTTCACGTGCGAGCGTTCGGATCGTTCGGGGCATTGCGATCACTCGGCGGCGCCAGGCGCGAAGGATTTCAACGCGCCATGATAAGACTTTGCCAACGGGCTTGCATAGGCGCCGCGCTTGGATGTCGTCAGGCCAAGGGCGATCAATGCCTCGGCCTGTTTCACGGCAGCGCCCACGCCGTCGATGACCGGAAGCCCGAATTCCCGCTGCAGCGCCGCCGCCAGATCGGCCATGCCGGCACAGCCGAGCACGATCGCCTCGGCGCGATCCTCGTCGACGGCGCGCGCAATCTCGTTGCGCAGCCTGAGCAGTGCGTCGGACGCCGGATCTTCGAGGGCAAGAACCGGGATGTCGGCGGCGCGCACACGCGCGCGCCCTGCCATGCCATAGCGCTGCACCAGGCCTTCGACCGGCACGCGCGAACGTCCGGTGGTGGTGACGACGGTGAAGCGCTGGGCGATGAACGAGGCCGTGCTGAGCGATGCCTCGCAAATGCCGATGACCGGAATGTTGGCCATGGCGCGCGCGGCATCGAGGCCGGTGTCGTCGAAACAGGCAATGATCGCGGCTTGCGCGCCCGAGCGTTCGCCGGCGGCGATCTCGACCAGCAGGCCGGGCACGGCAAGTGCTTCATCGTAATAGCCTTCGATCGATACAGGTCCCATCGACGAGGTGACGGCAACGATCTTCGTCGATTGAGCAGCGACCGATCGGGCCGCCGCCGCGATAGTGCCGGTCATGCTGGCGGTGGTGTTTGGATTGACGACGAGGATCTGCACTGTCAGGCACGCTCGCGGCGGCGGCCGACATAGACGATTGCGCCGAGCGTCAGCAGGATCACCAGGAAGGAAAATACGGTCGTCACCGTGCCCAGCGCATAGAGCACCGGCGTCGTGACATTCGTCGTCATGCCGTAGATTTCGAGCGGCAACGTGTTGAACGTGCCCGAGGTCATCAGCGTGCGGGCGAACTCGTCATATGACAGAGTGAAGCCGAACAGGCCGACGCCGATCAGGCTGGGCGCGATCATCGGCAGCACGACATGGGCAAAGGTCTGCCACGACGATGCTCCGAGATCGCGCGCGGCTTCCTCATAGGCTGGCGAGAACCGGTTGAAGACAGCAAACATAATCAGCACGCCGAAAGGCAAGGTCCAGGTCAGATGGGCGCCGAAAGCGGAGGTGTACCAGGCGGGGCGGAAGCCGATCTGCTGGAAGACGACGCCGATGCCGAGACTGATGATGATCGACGGCACGACCAGGCTGGCGACGGCCAGATAGAACAGTGCGGTTGCGCCGCGAAATTTCTGCCGGAAGGCCAGGCCGGCGAGCAGCGACACGGCGACAGTGACGACCATCACCATCAGGCCAAGGACGAGCGAGCGTTTGAAGCTGCCGCCGAAGTCGCCGACCGCCTGGCGCTCGAACAAATTGGCGAACCAGTGCAGCGACACGCCGTTCAGCGGAAATGTCAGACCGCCGTTCTCGCCCTGGAAAGAGAGGATCAGGATCGCCGAAAGCGGGCCGTAGAGGAACAACACGAAAAGACCGAAGAACGCCGCCAACACATAGAATTCGAGGGTGCGCTTGTCCTGGCTCATCGCCTCACAGCTCCTTGCGGATGTCGACGATGCGCAGGATGCCCGCGACCATCAGCAGCACCAGCACCAAGAGCACGACGGCGTTGGCGGCGGCTGCCGGATATTGCAGCAGCGACATCTGGTTCTTCATCATCAGCGCGACGGAGGCGCTCTGCCCGCCGGACATCACCTGCACCGTCGAGAAGTCGGCCATCACCAGGGTGACGACGAAAATGGTGCCGATCGCCATGCCGGGCTTGGCGAGCGGAATGACGACGTTCCACAGAACCTGCCAGCCGGAAGCGCCGGCGTCGCGCGCGGCTTCTATCAACGACTTGTCGATGCGCATCAGCGTGTTGAAGATCGGCGTCACCATGAACAGCGTATAGAGATGCACCATGGCCAGCACCACGGCGAATTCGGAATAGAGCAGCCATTCGATCGGCTTTGGGATCAGCCCCATTTGCACCAGCGTCGAGTTGACTAGGCCATTGCGGCCAAGCACCGGAATCCACGAGATCATGCGGATGATGTTGGAGGTCAGGAACGGCACCGTGCAGACAAGGAACAGCACCATCTGCATGGCCGTGGTCCTGATATGGAAGGCAAGGAAATAGGCGACCCAGAAACCGATGAACAGCGTCAGCGCCCAGACGATGGCGGCGTATTTCAGCGTATTCAGGTAGGTTTTCCAGGTGACCCAGGAGCCGAGCGTGTCGGAATAATTGGTGGTCAGGAAATCCGGATACATCGCCGCGAAATCGTAATCCCAGAATGAGACCACGGCGATCATCAGAATTGGCAGCAGGAGGAACGCGCCGAGGATCAGGGCAAGTGGTGTTGCCTGGAGATAGGGGACGAGGGCGGCAAAGGAGCGCCTACGTCTGGCAGGCTTTGCAGACGTAACGTGCGTGGATTGTTCGAGCGCTACTGCCATCTATATCTCGGTCGAAGTCGGCGATGCGACTGAGGGGTGTTCCCTTCTCCCCCTGTGGGAGAAGGTGGCCGAGCGAAGCTCGGCCGGATGAGGGGTGTTCCAGCTTGGCACCAACAGCGCTCCAGCCAGCACCCCTCAACCGTCTTGGCGCTGCGCGCCAATCCACCTTCTACCACAAGGGGAGAAGGGGAAGACGTTGTACCTACGCAGCGATGAACTCGTTCCAGCGCTTCACCATGTAGCGGTCCTCGTCCATGACCGAGTTCCAGCAGGCGACCTTGCCCATGCGCTCTTCGAACGAGCCGCCGTCACGCACGGCACCGGCCTTCTCCATGACCTTGCCGTCCGGCGACAGGATATCGCCCTTTGCCGGCTTGCCTTCGATCCAGTAGCCCCACTCGTCCTCGGACATGAACTTCTTGGCCGACACCATGTTGGCCGAGTAATAGCCCTGGCGGTTGAGATAGCCGCCAACCCAGCCGGACGTGTACCAGTTGATGTATTCATAGGCGGCGTCGAGTTCGGCGCCGGAGAGATGGGCTGCCAGGCCAAGCCCGCCACCCCAGGACCGGTAGCCTTCCTTGAGCGGCTGGAACCGGCACGCGATGCCCTTGGAGCGGACCGCGGCCACGGCCGGCGACCACATCGACTGGATTACGACTTCGCCTGAAGCCATCAGGTTGACGCTCTCGTCGAAGGATTTCCAGAAGGCGCGGAACTGGCCGGCTTGCTTGGCCTTGATCAGGAAGTCGATCGTCTTGTCGATCTCCTCCTTGGTCATGTTGCCCTTGTCGGCGTATTTGATGTTGCCCGTTGCCTCCATGATCATCGCCGCATCCATGATGCCGATTGACGGGATGTTGAGGATGGCGGTCTTGCCCTTGAAGGCCGGATCCATGATGTCGGCCCAGGTGGTGATATCGCGGCCGACGAGGTCGGGGCGGATGCCAAGCGTATCGGCATTGTAGATCGTCGGCACCATGGTGAACCAGTTGGTCGGCGCCTTGGCGAAGACCTTGCTGTCCTGCGCCTCGACGTAACCGACGGTATGCGGCGCGGTGCCCTGGGCAATGACGCTGTCCGGCGTCAGCTTGCCGGTTTTGAACAGCGGCACCAGCTCGTCGTAATATTTCAGCTTGGTGACATCCATCGGCTGCAGGACGCCTGTCGGGAACACCTTCTTGCAGATCCAGTATTCGATGTCGGCGATGTCGTAGCTGTCGGGCTGCGTCACGGCGCGCTGCGCGGCGGCGTCGGAATCGGTTGCTGTCATCTCCAGCGTGATGCCGAGGTCGGCCTTGCACTTGTCGGCGATGGCATTGAGGTTGGATACGCCGGTGCCGAACTGGCGCAGCGTGATGTTCGATTGCGCCCAGATGGTCGGAAAGCCTGATATGGCGCCGGAACCGGCGGCGAAACCGACGGCGGCGGCACCTGTCTTGAGCAGCGAACGTCGCGATATTCCAGTCTTCTTGTCGGTGGTGTTGGTCATGTTCAGTTCCCCTGTTTTGGTTGGTTATGCTGGATTTCAGGAATCGAGACGGCCAAGGACGATCGCGTCCTCGGCGTCCCAGGCGATCGGCACTGCGTCGCCGACGGCAACCGGCCTGGCGAAGAAGCTGGTGTCGTCGACGATCACCGTGAAATCCTCGATGCCGGCGCCATTGACCGAGAGCTTCACGGTCGAACCGCGGTACTCGACGTTTGCAATAATGCCGGTGAAGCCGAGCCCGGCTGCCGGCGGCTCGCCGATGCGCACGTGGTCGGTGCGAATGGCGATGTCGATGGGTTCCCCGGTCTCCCTGCCCTGCCCGCTGGCGGCGAGCGTGACGCCGCCGGGCACATCGAAAACGACCATGCCGTCGCGACTGCCGGCGACGCGCCCGGAGATGACATTGTGGTCGCCCATGAAACGAGCGACGAAGGCCGTGGCCGGCCGCTCGAACACCGTGCGAGGGTGCGCCGCCTGCTCGATACGGCCGTCGTTCATCACCACGATCAGGTCGGCCAGCGCCATCGCCTCTTCCTGGCTGTGGGTGACGTGGACGAAAGTGATGCCGAGCGACGTCTGCAGCTTCTTCAGCTCGGCTCGCATGCGGATCTTCAGGAAAGGATCGAGCGCCGAAAGCGGTTCGTCGAGCAACAGCGCCTCGGGATCGGTGATCAAGGCGCGCGCAAGGGCAACGCGCTGCTGCTGCCCGCCGGAAAGCTGCGCCGGGCGGCGGCTGGCATAGGCCTCCATCTGCATCAGCTTCAGCATGTCGAGCGCCTTGGCGCGGCGCTCCTCCTTGCCGACGCCTTTCATCTTCAGGCTGAAGGCGACGTTGTCGATCAGGTCGAGATGCGGAAACAGTGCGTAGGACTGGAACATCATGGCAGTGCCGCGCCTGGCCGGCGGCAGGTCGGTGACCACTGTGTTGCCGAGACGCACGTCGCCACTCGATATGCTCTCGTGCCCGGCGATCATGCGCAGCGTCGAGGTCTTGCCACAGCCGGACGGACCGAGCAGGCAGCAATAGGTTCCGGCAGGGATTTTCAGGCTGATGCCTTCGACGGCAGTCGTCGCGCCATAGACTTTCGAAACGGACACAATGTCGATTTCGGCGGCTTTGGACATCCAGCTTCCCCTTTGGTCGGATTAGCCAAAGCATCATGCGTGCCAGTTGCGCACCGCCGCACCAACTGACTGAATCCTCGAAGAAATCAGGGCCGCCTCTATGTAGCTGCCGATACGTCGGCCTTGTGCAATGCACAAATTATAGGCGATTGCCGCCGATCTCCGCAAAGATCGTATGCAATCTTTTTCATCTCTGTATTCACTTTGTCTCTCGTCCAAGCGATGCGATTCAGGGTAGAAGAACGCAGGACCACTGCCATGAACATTGCCGACCAGACCTTCCCTGCTATCGAGGCCGCCAACGAGGATCGCGCGCAGGCGATCCGCGACCAGTTGCGCGACGCGATCGTCGATCGCCGGCTGGCGCCGGGAACAAAGCTTTCCGAAGGCGAAGTCGGCACGCTGTTCGATGTCAGCCGCACCGTGGCGCGTGCCGCACTGCAGATGCTTTCCTTCGAGGGATTGGTGCGCACCGAGCGCAATCGCGGCGCCTTCGTCGCCAATCCGTCGCCGGAGGAAGCGCGGCAGGTTTTTGCTTCGCGCCGGCTCATCGAACCAGGCATCGCGATTGCCGCCGCCGGACGGATGACGCCGGCGCATGTCGCCGCGTTCAAGGCCCAGCTCGACGAAGAAGGCCGTTTCATCGCCGAACGCGGACCGAACGCAAGGCGATCGGAGATCAAGGCGTCGGGGGATTTTCACCTGCTTCTGGCGTCGGTCGCGGGAAACGTCATCCTGCAGCGCTTCATGGAGGAATTGGTCGCTCGTTCATCGCTGGTGATCGCACTCTATGGCCGCTCGGGCATCTCGAGCTGCGGCCACAACGAACACACGCAGATCCTCGAGGCGCTGGAAAATGGCAATGCCGAACGCGCCAGCGCGCTGATGCTGCACCACATCGACCATATCGAGGCCGACCTCGATTTGCGCGTCAGGAGCGGCCCGGCACTCAGGCAGGCGCTCGAGTTCTGAAAATTTGCCGTTCGCGGCAACCTCGCCATGCCCATAATCACCTTGGCCCGACAAGCGCTTGCCTTGCGAAGCGCGCGCGGCCGCACGCCTTCCCCCAAAGCGCAAGATACGGCCGGCGGTTGAGGTGCCGTACACGATACGTAAGTGCACCCGCTCAATGATTGCGTCGAGATAAGCGTCACATGCTCGGGGCCGCATGTAGACGCATCGAGGTATCGAGCCGGGGATGTCGCAATGCGCAAGGGCCTTGCCGCGGTGCTTATGGATTTCGTCAAAACTCGTCGGTCGCGAGGAAGCTGCGCCTCGCTGGACCTTTCGTTTGGCCGGATTATCTCCGGAATGACAGCGGTGTCTTTCATCTTGCTGCCGACGGTGGGCTTCACCAGCGATCACATCTCCGCCTGGCGCCTGGGCGCCCGTATCGTCGCCGTCAGGCTGCCGGGCGTGGCCGGCGTGCGCGAGGTGGGGCGTTTTCATAATGGCGGACCGATACCGGGAAATCCGGAATTCCTGCTGACCACGCGCGAAGGACGTGTGCTCGATCCGCTTAGGGTTCTGGTCGCGGTAGGCAGCAATTTCGGCGCGCCACCAGGCGATCTCTTATTCAAACCTGGCGCGATCCTGTCAATCGATCCGCGCGGCGACAAATCGGGCACGATCCTGGTTCCGCAGGATCTCACCGACCAAGATCTAGCCGACTATGGCGGAGCGAGCCCAGTCCAGCTCTACACGGCGCAGAGCGAGCCATTCCTCAACCGGCGCTACAATGGCCAGGCTCGAACGGCGCGGCTGGCGGCGGCATCCGGACCGCGCTACATCTCGATCAACAACGCCTTTGGAAGGCCCTGGATCGCCAACGCGCCGAACGGATTGGCCGGCGAAGGCAGCGTCACCGTCGTCGACCCCGACGGAGCCCCGCTCGACAATGCGCCAAGCCGCGAGGCCGGCGGCGTGTTCGCCGGCCGGTCTACCGATCGCGAACAAGCGCAGATCGCTCAACCCACTGGATGGCTGGCGAGCGGCTGGCTGGCCAACGGATGGCTGGCGAAGCGGCTGAACTACCGGGCAAGCGGCCAACTGACGCCCGGCGGGCTGCAGACCGGTGCGCTCGGAACGGCGTTTCTCGGCCCGTCACCGGACGGCAGCGGATTTGCCGTGTTCGCCGCGGTCACTGCGGACGGCAGCGTGGTCCAGATCCATGTCCAGGACGGTGTCGACGGCCTAGCCGGCCCTGGCACGGTGAGCATGGGCCGCAACAGCGGCGACGATCCCGGCGTCATCGGCATTGCCTTCAAGTGGAATCCGGACCGTGTTCTCTACATCGCCGACCCCGGCCGCGACCGGCTGGTGCTGCTGAAACTGCAAGACGACCGGCGGCATTTCACGGTCGCCGGGGCTGGCATGGTCTCGCTGCCGGAATTCGATCGTCCAGTCGACATCGCCGCCGCTGTCCCCGAGATCGCCAATCCGCACTTTTCGAGCCATACGACGCTTGCCGGCGGGTCGGACCTGTTCGTCGCCAATCGCGGCGACGGCTCGCTACTGCGCATAAGCCAGGACGGCCGGCTTCTCGCCCGAGCGACGATCGACATCCCTGGCCTTGGGCCTCTCGGCGGCGATCGCCTGCGAGCCATCGCAACGTCGGCGGACGCGCAGCGGATCTGGATAACGATAGGCGGCGAGCTTCCCGGATTTCCCGGCCGCGACGGAGCGCTGCTCGAGGTCCCTGCTTTTGACGAGCACGGCGTGTCGGCGACGGCCCAGCAGACGCAAAATGCTGCCGCCAACCCCGATCTCGCCGCTCGCGGAAGGGAGCTGTTTCAGACCGATTTCACGCCGCGGACCGGTCTTGGACCATTGTTCAATGCGACGTCCTGCCTGTCCTGCCATCCCGGCCCCGGCGGTGCGAGCGCGGATGAGAACCGTTTCGCGCGCAGGATAGCCCATATGGATCCGGGATCCGGGCACACTGTCCCGATCGATCATCCCAACAGCCCGGTCGCCCGGCGCTACATGCTGCGCGATGCTGCCGGCATCGCGGCTGAACCGGCTGCACTGCCGCAGCAGGCCAATGTCATCTCGCTGCGCATGCCGCCCAGCCTCTACGGCGTCGCTGGCATAGACGACATATCCGACAGCGTCATCGAGGCGCAGGCAGTCAGCAAAGACGACGGGATCAAGGGCCGCCCGCACTATGTCCTCGATGCCAACGGCGCGACGCGCGTCGGCCGCTATGGCTGGAAGGCCGACATTGCGGTCCTCGAAGAGATGGTCGCCGACGCTTTCACCAGGGAGCTCGGCATCACCAGCGTCGTCTCCGGCCACAGCGGGACGGACACGCAACCCGTCGAACAAGGGTCCGGAGAGATCGAGGCGGTGGCTGCCTATCTGCGAATGCTCACCCCGGCCGAGGAGGCCAGGCGATGAGCATCGCCCTGACGTTTTCGCATGCGCCGGAACAAGCGCGCTCGATCTTGCCCGGTATCGCCGTGGCGGCCGCGCTCGCCCTTGCGGGCGGCTGGATTGCCGGCGGATTGGGCGAGCCGCTGTCGCGCAATCCGGTCCTCGTCGCCATGCTCTTCGGGCTGCTGATCGGCAACAGCTTTGCCTGCCCCGACGTCCTGCGCCCGGGGCTCGACTTCACCAAGCGCTACCTGTTGCGCCTGGCGGTCGTCCTTGTCGGCTTCCGCATCACGACGCGACTGTTCCTCGATCTCGGGCTGATGCCGCTCGCGGTGGCGGCCATCGAACTGATCCTGGTCGCGGCTTTGCTCTACGCCATCGCACGTAGGCTGTTCAGGCTGGAGGCCGAGATCGCGTTGCTGGTCGCGGTCGGAAGCGCCGTCTGCGGCGCAGCCGCCATTCTCTCAGTGGCTGCGCTGATGCGCGCACGCGACCAGAGCGCGGGGGTTGCGATCGCCCTGATCACGCTCAGCGGCACCGCGGCGCTGCTCGTCTATCCCGTGATGTTCCTGGGCGGCTGGCTGCCGCATCTCGACGACCGGCTCTACGGCGTGTTCGTCGGCGCGAGCATCTTCGAACTGGCGCAGGTCTACGGCGCCTCCTTCGCAGTCTCGGACGGGGCGCTGAACACCGCTACCCTCGTCAAGCTCAGCAAGGTGCTGATGCTCATCCCGCTTCTGCTGGCCATCGGCACGTTCTTTCGCGGCCGCAAGAGCGCGCCCGGAGCAACGCCGATCCCGTTCCCGTGGTTCGTCGTCGCCTTCATCGGCGTGGTGATGCTCAATTCGCAAATCACGCTCGATCCGCAACTGCGCCGCGGCATTCTCGACGTCGACCAGTTCCTGTTCCTGATGGTGATTGTCGCGCTCGGGGTCACCACACGCATCGGCCGTCTCGGCGAAGCCGGCGGTGCGTGGCGCCTGATCGGCCTCGGCTCCAGCGGAGTGCTTTTGTCGGCAACCCTGGCCTATGGCGCACTGATCCCGTTCTCGGCCGGCTTCCTGGCCTCGCCGTCGGTCTCGAGCGAAAGCGCAATGCTGGCCAGCGATGGCGGAAGGCTCTTCGCTTCGGTCGGCTGCGCCAAATGCCATGTGCCGGCGCTGGCGGGCACAAAAGGCGAAGTCAGGCTCTACTCGGACCTTCTGCTGCACGACATGGGATCGGCGCTCGACGACAAGATCATCCAGGGTAACGCCATCGGCGCCGAATGGCGGACAACGCCGCTGGTCGGCATCCGCCTGCGCCAGCGCTTCCTACATGACGGCCGCGCGACCACACTGCGCGATGCAGTGTTCGCGCATGGCGGCACGGCGCAGATCGTCCGCGACCGCTTCTTCGGCCTGGACGAGGCCGACCGCCAGGCGATCCTCGATTTCGTGAGCAGACTATGAACCGGCCGCGTCACGCCAAAACCGGACCGAATCGCCATGCATGAAGGCATCATCGCGGAGCTGAACCATCTCGACGGACCCGAGCTGCTGGCGCCACTCGTCACCGACTTGTTCCGCGGAAAGGTAGCGCTCGTCTCCTCATTTGGCGCGGAATCTGCGGTGTTGCTGCACATGGCCGCATCGATCGACAGGTCGCTCCCCATCGTCACGCTCGATACCGGAAAGCTGTTTGCGGAAACGGTCGCCTATCGTACGCAATTGACGGCCTTGCTCGGCCTCACCGACGTGCGCATCGTCACGCCCCGGGCAAATGTCCTGCGGGTGCTCGACGGCTCTGGATCGCTGCACCGCAGCGATCCGGACCGGTGCTGCCACATCCGCAAGGTGCTGCCGCTCGAGAAGGCCCTGAGCGGTTTCAAGGCCTGGATTTCCGGCCGCAAGCGCTATCATGGCGGAGTTCGCACGGATGTTGCGACGCTGGAAGAAACTGACGGACGCCTGAAGATCGAGCCGCTCGCCCGCTTCACCCGGCAGCAGATCGAGGTCTATCTCGACCATCATCGCCTCCCCCGGCATCCGCTCATCGAAAAAGGCTATTTCTCGATCGGTTGTGCGCCCTGCACCGTCGCGTGCGGCAGTGCGGACAATCCGCGCGCGGGCCGCTGGAGCGGATTGTCGAAAACAGAGTGCGGGATCCACCGGTCGCCCATCCCCTCGCACAATCCGGTCCCGTCCGCTTCCCGATTTCCGGTTGCGTAAGGCACCGAAGACCCGGGCGCCCAACAAGCCTTGAAAACTAGGCACGCTTGCGAAAACTGGGAGATCAATCGCCGGGAAACTAGGTGACCGTACCGATGTGCGCGGATGCCACTGCGCACAGGATGAGCTCGTGCGTTTGGAAAGGACTGCCAGGCAGCCCATGAGCTTGCCAATCGGAGGGAATAGCCATGATCAGGTCTTCTACCGGATTTGGAGCCGACGGTCGAAGACCGAGTGCGAGGTTCGCCCGCCGTCCATTGCCCAGTTTCAGGTTGCGCAACCATCGAGATCCGCCCTCCCGGGATCAGCCAGTGCCGCTTCATCTACGAAGCCCCCACGAATTGTCGCATGACTGCGCCAGGCTAACGTCAATCGGATCGGCGGGACGGTCATGGCAGCACGACCGTCGCTCGATGATTGGTCGAGCGGGAGCCCCCATGGCCGCCTTAGATGCCTTTGAAGCCGATGCGACGCAACCGCTCTCGGGCACAGGCCGGATCGCCAAGCTGGCGGCGCCGCGCAGCGCCAGGATATTGAGGCGGAACCGCGTTCTCGAAGCGATCGATCGGGTGTCGCGGTCGGGCGTATGCTGGGTGGCGGCACCGGCCGGCTACGGCAAGACGACCGCGGTCATCGATTATCTCGAAAGCGTCGAGGCGCCGCACATATGGTACCGTGTCGATGAGGGCGACCAGGATATAGCGCGGTTCTTTCAATATCTGGCGCAGTCGCTGGACTCAGTCTCGGCTGGAGACATGCCGGTCTTCGGCGCCGAGTATGCCGAGCAGCCGAAGGAGTTCGCCAGGCGCTTTTCCAGAGCCTATTTCGCTCGGCTAAAGCCCGGCCAATTCTGGTGCTCGATGATTTGCACGACGCCGATACCGCAGAATTTCGGGCGGTGCTTTCCGAGATGTTCCGTGAACTTCCTGACACCGTCCGCTGCATCTGTGTCTCACGCACGCTGCCCCAGGAGGAATTGGGCGACCTCATTCTCAAGGGCAAAATGGCTGTCATCGACCGCCACGCGCTCGAATTCTCGACCGCGGAAGCGCGCGATCTCGTCCACCTGCGTTCGAGGGACGCCGCTCGGGTCGATGTCGAGGCGGCGCGCGGTTGGGCGGTCGGGCTCGTCCTGCTCGCGGACCAAGGCACCAAAGCCGGACTGGACGGCACAACGGAGACGGTCCTCGGCGGGCAGAATGTGCTGCCCGACGTTCTCGGCCGTCATTTCTTCCTTTCCCTTCCCTCCGTCGACCAGGACATGCTGCTGAAACTCAATCTGCTGCCCGAAATCAGCGCCGGGTTGGCTGACGAGATGATCGGGTCGGGCGAATCAGGAAAGCTGCTCGACAGGCTTTACAGGCGACAGTTTCTGGTCACGCGCTCGGAAAACAACCGCGATATCTTTCACCTTCATGACCTCTTGCGCGACTTCCTCGAGCGTCGTTTCGCACAGCAAATTGCCAGGGAAGAGCAGCAATCGCTCCGGCGAAAGGCGGCGAAGGTCCTTGCGGGGGCGGGCCGTCATGACGAAGCCATACGCCTCGCCTTACAGGCCGACGACTGGGACCAAGCGAGCGACCTGCTGCTGAGCCGCGCAGAGGACTTGCTGGCGCAAGGGAGCCGCGCGACCTTCATCGAGTGGTGCGGCCGATTGCCGGAAACCATCATGAATGGCTGGCATTTCTATTGGCTGGGCGTGGCCCACATGCCCGACGACGCTGCGGCGGAGCGTTGGCTGTCCAAGGCGTGGCAAGCCTTTGGCGAGGCCGACGATCTGCGCGGCCTGTGCCTCACGGTGTCGCGGGCGGTGTTGGTCAAGACGGCCAGCTGGCGCACGTACGAAGGTCTGTCCATGTGGACGCGACGGGCGTTCGAGCTGATCGAACGCGGGCTTCCGGAACTACCTTCCGAGGAAGCGATGCTGGTACGCATTGGCATGATGCGGGCGCTGAACTTCGGCGACGACTGCTATCGCAGCAGCCCCGCCGGACAAGCACTCGAAACCGAACTCCTGGAGCGGTTGACCCGGAATCCCGAGCACGATCCGAGCGGATTGCGGCTGCTTGCCAGCGAAACGCTGATCGATCTTTCGGTATCGACCATGCGCGCCGATCTGTTCGCCAAGGCCGTCGACAGCGTCGTTGACGATTTGAGTGACAAGAGCGTGCTGCCTTGGATTCTCGGCATGTGGCTGGTCGCCTTCGGCGCGGAAAGTGGACGTTATTTTTCCTATAAGAGAAGGGATTTTCCCTATCCGTCGGCCGAGGCGGCGTTGCGGGCGGCGATCGCGATTGGCGAGCGCGAATCGCTGAGGGGCGTGGAGTTCGGGGGGCTCTATCATTTGCAAATGCAGATGAAGGTCCGCAACGATTTTGCCGAGTTCCACCAAGTGGTCGAGCGTTTGGCCGAGATCGCCGACAGCCGTTTCACCACGCAGGTCGCCGTCGTCGCCGATTGCCACGCCGCGCTCCATGCCAGGCAAGGCGATTTCACGGCCGCTTACCAGGATTGCGAGCGCTTCATGACTGCCATCGAGGCGGCCAACGAGCCGATGATCGAGCGCTGGCCGCACTACATCACGCAGTTCCAGGTGCTGCTGGCGGACAGGAAGCCGCGCGAAGCCGCCGTGCTTCTCAGCGATCTGCTGCCGCGGTTGGACGGCGGCGCCCACAAGCGAACCGAGATATGCATTCTGGCAGCGGCCGCATTGGAGAACCTGTCGAGCGACGATCCGCACTATGGCGACCGGCTGCAGGCCTTCCTGGAAGCGCTGCGCGACATCAGCTGGCCAATGGTGCTGCTCAATGTCCCGGAATTGCTCGCCGAACTGCTTGGCGATGCGCTTGAGCGCGGCATCGAGCCCGAGTTCTGCCGGTCGTTGATCCGCGAACGCCGGCTCGAGCCGCCGCCCCGGCGGCCCGCCGCCTGGCTCTGGCCGCTCAGGGTCCACGTCCTCGGAGGCTTTCGGCTCGAACTCGATGCAAACCCTCTCGCGCTCGGCGCGAAGCCGCCGACGAAGGCCCTCGACATCCTGCGAGTGCTGGCGATCTCAAAGGAAAATACCTGCTCGCTGGAGACCATTCAGGACTGGCTGTGGCCCAACCTCGACGGCGACCAGGCGCGGGCGGCGTGCGACCAGGCGCTTCATCGGCTGCGCAAGCTGTTGGGACGGACCGACCTCATCGTCCAGCGCGAAGGCAAGCTTCGCCTTGCATCGGACAAGGTCTGGGTCGACCTCGCCGACTGGGAAGCACGGCTCAAGACTGTCGCAAAGGTCAATGCGGAGGGATTGCGGCCAGACGCGGAGGCGCTCTTCCATGCATTCCCGGGTCCGTTGTTGTTGCACGAGCGAACCGCTTCCTGGTCGCTCCCGGCTTGCGAGCGCGTGCGTCGCGAACTGATCGATCTTGGGCTGCGGCTCGGCCAGCGGCTGGCGGGGACCGACCAAGCCGACAAAGCACGGGCGATATATCTAGCGGTATTGGACTTCTATCCAGATGCCGGACCGATCTGCAAAGCGCTGATAAAGGAGCAACTGTGCCGCAATGATTTCGAAGGCGCAGTTGACGAATATGGGCGCTACGAGCCGCGCATTGCGTACTGCCGGTGACGTAGCGGCCGCAGACATACGCGCGCTGGTGGCTCCCTATCTCGCGCGACGGGCGTCCCGACACTCGTATTGAAACGACACGTTCTTATGGCCATGGTACTGGCGGAATTTTCACCCGCCAGCGCTCAACGCACGATCCTCACGCACATCGGCGTGCCAATATCGATGGATCGGCCGGTGTCGGTCAGCCGGCCGGTTGCGGCATCACGGGCGAAAATCGAGATGCGGTCGGCATTCTGGTTGGCCGAGAACAGATGGCCGCCCGAGGGCGTCAGTGCCAGATTGCGCGGCGTGGCACCGCCGCAAGGCGTATAGTCGACAAGAGCAATCCTGCCTGTTTGCTGGTCGATCGAAAACGCCACTATGCTGTCATGGCCGCGGTTGGAGCCGTAGAGAAAGCAGCCGTCAGGCGAGATCTGGATGTCGGCGCAGTGATTGCCGTTGCGCGCCTCGGGCGGCACGGCCGGCTTGCTGTCGATCACCGTAAGCTTGCCTGATGCTTCGTCCAGCGCCAGCGAGACAACCGTCGAATCCAGCTCGTTCATGACGAACACGAAGCGACCGCCCGGATGCAGTGCGAGATGGCGCGGACCCGCGCCTGGCGCAAGCGCCGACTCGGCGAGCTTCGACAGGCTGCCGTCTGAGCCGATGCGATAGGACACCAGCCGGTCGATGCCGAGGTCAGCGACGATCGCCATGCCGCCGGCAACCGTCTCGGTTACGCTATGGGCATGCGGCCGCTCCTGGCGGGCAGGATCTGGTCCGGTCCCGCTATGGGCAACGCTCGACAACGGCGCTGTCAGGCCGCCATTCTCATCCAACCCATAGACCACAACCGAGCGATCGGGGCCGCCCTCGCCCATGCCGTAATTGGCGACCAGCAGCTTCGTCCGGTCGCGCGTGATGGTGTTGTGCGCCGTGATGCTGCCCAGCGCCGGCTGCTTGTTGATGTAGGACAGCGTGGCGGTCTGCCTGTCGAAACGGTAGGCCGAGACCACCCCTTCTCGCCAGGTGAACACTTCTGAGTTGGCATAGATGTGGGAGCCGTCCGGCGTCACCGACAGGAAGGTGGGATTGTCGATGTCTCCCGTCTCGGCCAGTTTCTTCGTTTGCAGCGTCCCTTCGTCGAAACTGTAGACACCCAGCCCGATGCCGCGCGCGCCCTGAAAATACGGGGCGTCGCGATTGAGGCTGCCGACGAAAATCAGACAGGCATTCTGCATCACTTCCTCCCTTGTTACGCCGGCATTGGCCCCAACGGAGCAGGCAAAATTTCGCCGAGACTCGCTTGCAACACAACCCCATATGTGAAAATACTATTCACAAAAGAAGATTGACGGGAGGATCGATCATGCATTTCGCTGGTCTGCGGCGCGCCCTGATGGACGATTCCCGCTCCCAGAGGAAGTCGTCATGAGCGGTTTCGCGCCAACCGTGGGCGTGGGATCGACACACCCCGCCAACATGCCTAGGGATCACGCCGACCTTCCCGTCTGGAACGCAGAGAACTGGTTCTATGAAGACTGGCCGGTCGGCCAGAAGATCCGCTCGCTGCGCCGGACCATTGCCGAGGGCGACAGCCATCTCTTCAACACGCTGGTGCTCGACATCCATCCATACGTGCAGGACCAGATGTTCGCCGAGACGCAAGGCATTTTCGGCAAGCGGCTGGTGGCAGGGGCCTTCGTGTTCTCGGCCGGGCTCGGTCTCGTCGCCACCAATTGCATCAACGCCTTTTCGTATGGCTACGACAAATTGCGCTTTATCAAGCCGGTGTTCATAGGCGACACGATCTATTCGATCCGCTCCAACCTCGACAAGAAGCCAAAATACAAGGAAATGGGGCTGATCCGCGCCAGCTATGAAGTCTTCAAGGGTGAAGGCGAGCTCGTGCTTTATTGCGAGCACCTGCAGACGGTGAAGTACCGCAATCCGGCCGATTTCGCCGGCAAGACGGAGAAATAGGCAATGGCTGCCATTGCCGAACTGCCGCTGACCGGGCTCATCGTTGTCGATATGAGCCAGTTCTTGTCCGGGCCTTACTGCTCGCTGCGGCTGCTCGACCTCGGCGCTCGCGTCATCAAGATCGAACGGCCGGACGGCGGCGACCTGTCGCGCCGGCTCTATCTCAGCGACACCGAGATCGGCGGCGATTCCACCATTTTCCATGCGATCAACCGCGCCAAGGAAAGCCTTGCCATCGACTTGAAGGACGAGGCCGACCTTGCGGCGCTGCGCGGCCTGCTGGCCAAGGCCGACGTGCTGATCCAGAATTTCAGGCCCGGCGTCATCGAACGCCTGGGCTTCGATTACGAGGCGGTGCGCAAGATCAATCCGCGCCTGGTCTATGCCTCGATCAGTGGCTATGGCGAGGAAGGCCCGTGGGTCAAGCGGCCGGGGCAGGATCTGCTGGCGCAGGCGCGCTCCGGCGTGATGTGGCTGAACGGCGACGAGGACCAGGGGCCGGTGCCCTTCGGCCTGGCGATCGCCGACATGCTGGCAGGTTCCGCCGCCGCGCAAGGCATCCTCGCCGCACTGGTGCGGCGCGGCGTGACCGGCAAGGGCAGCCATGTCGAGACCAGCCTGCTCGAAGCGCTGGTCGACTTCCAGTTCGAGGTGCTGACCACGCACCTCAATGACGGGCGCCGGCTGCCGCGGCGGTCGAGCTTCCGCAGCGCGCACGCCTATCTCTCGGCGCCCTACGGCGTCTATCCGGCCAAGGACGGCTATCTGGCGATCGCCATGACGCCGATCTCGAAACTCGCCGATCTCCTCGGGCTCGAGGAGCTTGCGCCCTATCGCGACCAGCCGTCGACCTGGTTCACCGCCCGCGACGAGATCAAGGCGATCATCGCGCAAAAGATCGCAACGAAGACGGTCGACGAATGGCTTGCCATTCTCGAGCCTGCCGACATCTGGTGCGCCAAGGTTTTGACCTGGCCGGAAATGATGGCCAGCGAAGGCTTTCAGGTCCTCGACATGCTGCAGACGGTGACGCGCGAGGATGACGTTTCGATCCTCACCACGCGCTCGCCGCTCAGGGTAGACGGCATCCGCGCGAAGGTCGAGCGGGCCGCGCCACGCATCGGCGAGCACAGCGCAAAAATCCGCGCGGAGTTCGGGCTGTGAGCGACGTCACGCTCAAAGGCATGACCTGGAGCCATCCGCGCGGCTATGACCCGATGGTCGCCTGTTCGAGACTGTGGAAGCAACAAACTGGCATCGCCGTTGAATGGGACAAGCGCTCGCTGCAGGATTTTGAATCCTTCCCGGTCGAGGAACTGGCCCGTGCCTACGACCTGATCGTCGTCGACCATCCGCATGTCGGCCAGATCACCGCCGAGAATTGCCTGGCGCCGCTCGATGTCGCCGGCCGGCAAGCCGAACGTGCAGCACTTGCGGTGAGCAGTGTCGGCCCGTCCTTTCCGAGCTACAACTGGCAAGGCCGGCAGTGGGCGTTTCCGATCGACGCGGCCAGCCAGGTGCAGGCATGGCGGCCCGACATGCTTTCGGCTGCGCCGGCGAGCTGGGCCGATGCCCTCGATCTGGCCCGGCAAGGCCACGTGCTGTTGCCGCTGAGGCCGCCGCATTCGCTGATGGTGTTCTACACGCTTGCCTGCAATCTCGGCCGGCCCGCCGGTGAAGGCCCTGGCGACCACGTGGATCCGGCAGCGGGCAAGCAGGTCTTCGAGATGATGCGCGAGATCGCAGCCCTCGTCGACCCGGCCTGTCTTGGCATGGATCCGATCGCGGTTCTGGAGCAAATGGCCGGATCCGGCTCGCGGATCGCCTGCGCGCCGCTGATCTATGGCTATGTCTCCTATGCCATCGCCGGGTTTCGACCCAACCGCCTGGCTTTCGCGGATATCCCGGCCGCTGGCAATGCCGGCCCCAAAGGCTCGGCGCTCGGCGGGACCGGCATCGCCGTGTCGGCCTTCTCGAAGGCCGGACAGGAAGCAATCGACTTCGCCTACTGGATCGCCAGCGGTGACGTGCAGCGCGGCCCTTACGCCTCGGCCGGCGGCCAGCCCGGCCATGCGGCAGCCTGGGCGGATGCCGCCGTCAACGCCGCCGCCGGCAATTTCTACAAGGACACGCGGACTACGCTCGAAGGTGCCTGGGTGAGGCCGCGGCACGACGGCTACATGGCGTTCCAGCAGGCGGCGTCCGATCGCATCAATCTCGGCCTGAGCGAAAGGCAGAATGCCGCTCGCGTCGTTGCCGATCTCAATCGCCTGTTTCGGGAGAGCCTTTCGACGCAGGTGTCCGGCGTTGCCGGCGGAGGAGCCTGAAACAACCGAACGGAGGAGAACATGAACAGCCTGATCCGCGGCCTTATGGCCGCAACCGCACTTGCATCGGTCACGACCATAGCCTGCGCTCAAGACGTTTCGGGCGTGATTGCTGGATTGCCGACCGAACTGAAGGCACAATATGACGGCGCGCCGCAAAAGGTGCTGCCGTCGGCCTGGGATAATTTCACGCCGCCGTCAAAGCCGTGGAAATGGTGCCACTCCGAGTCCTACCAGGGCAATCCGTGGCGCGTCACCGTGACCAAGGAGTTGAAGCGGCTGGTCGACGGCCTGATCGCCGACGGCACCGTGGCGAGCTTCGAGGTGTCGGATTCCAACAACGACGCCAGTCAGCAGATCAACCAGATCCGCGCCTTCATCGACAAGAAATGCTCGATCATCACCTCGATCCCCGGCTCGGCGACGGCGCTGGACGATGCCATCGATGCCGCAGCCAAAGCCGGCATCCCCTTCATCACGGCAGCTGGGTCGGTGACCAGCCCGAATGCGATCAATGTCGATTCCAACTATGCGCGCTGGGGCTACGACATGATGACCGCGATCGGCAAAGCAATGCCGGACGGCGGCAGCGTGCTTCTGGTCGAAGGCATTGCCGGTCACCCGATCGTCGTGCAGGAGCGCCAGGGCGCCGACAAGGCGCTGGCCGAAAATTCAAAGCTCAAGGTCTCGCGCAGCGTCAACGGTAACTGGACGGCCAACGTCACCAAGACGGCGGTGCTGCAGGCGATCGCCACCAATCCGGCGCCGATCGATACGGTGTGGACGACGGGCAGCGAAAGCCGCGTCGTCGCCGAGGCCTTTGCCGAGGCCGGCCGCCCTGCCCCGCTGATCACCGGCTCGATCACCGGCGATGCGCTCGGCTACTGGAAGGCCAATCCCGACAAATACCGCTTCGAAGGCCATGCGGTTCTGCCGCACTGGACGGCCGAGACGCTGTTTCGTGTCGGCGTGCGCATGCTCGACGGACAGAAGGCGAAGCTCAACACGCTGCTGATCCCGATTCCGCCGGTGCACAATGCCGACCTCGGCGCCTGGTACAAGGACTGCATGACGCCGGACGCCGTCTCGATCTTCCCGGTCCCGCCGAAGGATCCGATGCCGGAGGAATGGCTCGATGCCTACTTCGCCAATCCGGCACCCACCAAGGGCTGGGATTATTCGAAGGTGCCGGACGCCTGCGCCAAGTAGGATACGAAGGCCGGCTCCGCACGGGCGGTGCCGGCTTTCTCCATCAGGATTGCTCATGCTGGAAGTCCAGGCCATCTCGAAACGCTACGGCGAAACGATTGCGCTGGCCAATGCCTCAATCGCATTCCGCGCCGGCACGATCCACACCATCCTGGGCGAGAATGGTTCGGGCAAGAGCACGCTGGTCAAGCTGCTGTCGGGGATCGTCCAGCCGGACAGCGGCGCGATCCTGCTCGACGGAGCGCCCTTTACCGGCCTCTCGCCGGCGGCGTTCCAGGGCGCCGGGTTCGCCACCGTGTTCCAGGAAGTGCTGATCGCGCCTGACCGTTCGGTGACGGACAACATCCTGCTCGGCCTCGACGGCTTGCTGACGCGCACCGTGCCGCGTGCCGAGCGGCGGCAACACGCGCAAGCGGTGCTGAAGCGCTTCGCGGTGACCGAGATCCCGCTCGACCAGTTGGCCGGGCAATTGCCGCTTGCGGTTCAGCAATTGGTAGTGCTCGCCCGCGCCGTGGTGCGCAGCCCGCGCATTCTCATCCTTGACGAGGTTACGGCGGCGCTCGACTTTGCCGATCGCGAGGCGGTCTTCGCCATGATGCGGAAGCTTGCCTCCGAAGGCTGCCTGATCCTGTTCATCACCCATCGCATGGACGAGGTGATGTCGCTTTCGGACCGGATTTCCGTGCTGCGCGGCGGCAGCGTGGTGACGACTGAGGAACGCGGCACGTCCTCCGCATCCGAACTTCTCAGAGCGATGGCGCCACGCACGGCGGCGGAGCTGGCGCATGGCTGATCGCGCCAGCCTTTCGGTGCGCGGCCTGGTGATCGCGCCGGGGGCAAGCCCCATGACGCAAACCATCGCGCCTGGCGAGATCGTCGGCCTTGCCGGCCTCGACGGCCACGGACAGGAGCGGTTCCTGAAAGTGCTGGCCGGCCTGGAACGCCCGGCCGGCGGCGAGGTGACCGTCGAGGCGCCAACCGGAGCGCGCGCGATCACCAATTTCCGCAAGGCGGTCGCCGGCGGCATCGCCTATTTGCCGCGCGACCGGCGCACCACCGGCATTTTTCCGACCCAATCGGTGCTCGACAATTTTGCCGTCTCGACGCTGTCGCGCGATATGCGTTTCGGCCTGCTCAGCTTCGCCGCGCGGCGGCAGCGCTATGAACGCTACCGGGACAGACTGTCGATCATCGCGCCACGGCCGGACGCCCCGATCACCACGCTTTCCGGCGGCAATCAGCAGAAGGTGCTGCTGGCCCGCGCATTGGCGCTGGAACCGGCGATCCTGCTCCTCAACGATCCGACGCGCGGTGTCGACGTGGCGACGCGCCATGTCCTCTACGATGTGTTTCGTCGACTGGCGGCGGACGGCATGGCTCTGGTCATCCTGTCGAGCGAGATCGAGGAGATCCTCCTGCTTTGCCATCGCGTGCTGGTGTTCCGCGAACAGCAGGTGGCGGCTGAAATCACCGGAGACGAGATGAAAAGCGATACGGTGATCGCCGCCATGTTCGGGCGCGCGGCATGAGCGGGTTGCGGCGCATGGCGGCGCGATGGCGCGGCGCCGGCTTTGCGGCAGTGCTGTTGGTGATCCTGATCGCGGTCAATCTGCTGCTCAATCCGGCGCGCTTCCATCCTGCCGCCTGGGGCGCGCTGATCGGGCTCGCCGCGCCGCTGATCGGCGCAGCGCTCGCCTCGGCTCCAGTGATCCTCGCCGGGCGCGGCGGCATCGACATTTCCGTCGGGCCATTGATGGGCTTCGTCAATGCGATGGTGATCCAGGTGCTGTTCCTCAGGCTTGGCATATCTTCGCCGCTGGTCATCGTGCCGGCGGCGCTTCTGATCGGCGCGATCGTCGGCGCTGCCAACGGCTTTCTGGCGACCATCGTCCGCATCCAGCCGATCGTTGCGACGCTCGGCACCTATCTGATCCTCACCGGCATGACGCTGACCGTCCTGCCGGCGCCGATCGGGCCGGCGCCGGGCTGGCTCAAGGCAATGGCCGGACCCTGGTCGGCACTGCCGCTGGCGCTGATCTTGCGGTTCTGGTGGCTGGTGCGACAGACGCCTTATTACGACCAGCTGATGGCGGTGGGCAGCGACGACCGCGCCGCCTACACGGCCGGCATTCCGGTGACGAAAGTACGTTTCATAGCCTATGTCATGACCGGCATACTTGCCGCCTGTGCCGGCCTCATGCTGACCGCCCTGATCGGTTCGGCCGACCCTAATATCGGGCCGACCTACACGCTGATCGCGATTGCCGCGGTGGCGCTCGGCGGCGTCAGCCTTGCCGGCGGGCGCGGCGGGCTCGCCGGCGCCGCCATCGGCGCTGTCGACATCTTCCTGCTGCAGAGCGTGCTGACCGCGTTCAACGTCTCCACCTATGTGCTGCAGATCGCCTATGGCACGATCCTGGTTGTGGCCGTCATCATGACGGCGCTGCAGGAGCGGCTCTCGGGACGGAAAGGCTGAGAAGCATGAGCCGGAACTGGTTCCAGTCCACCAATGCCCGCGTCGCCGGTGCCTTTGCCGTCGCTGTCGCCTTGCATCTCCTTGGCACCTTGCTCATCCCGGGCTACTCCCAGCCGTTCGCCGTCCGGGCGCTGCTGGTGATCGCCTCGCTGCTGGCGGTGGCATCGATCGGCCAGACCCTCGTCGTAATCCTGGGCGGTATCGATCTGTCGATCCCCTTCATCATCGGCTTTGCCAATGTCGTTGCCGCACAGCTCTACGGCGTCGGCTGGAATTTTGCCCTTGTCTGCGCAGTCGTCGTCGCGCTCGCCATACTGATCGGGGCGCTGAACGGCCTGATCTCGCGCGGGCTCGACATCCACCCGCTGATCGTCACGCTCGGCATCGGCATGATCGTGCAAGGTGCCGTCCTGTTGTGGACCGGCGGCTTTCCATCCGGATCGGCGCCTGCCGCGGTTTCCGCCTTCGTTTCGATCGGCGGTTCGGTCGGACCGCTGCCGGTGCCGGGGCTGGTGCCATGCGTACTGGTGTTGACCTTGCTGGTGGCGCTGGTGCTGGCGCGCACGCCATACGGCCGCCGTCTCTACGCCCTAGGCAGCAATCCAGGTGCTGCGCCGCTGGCGCTGATCGATCCGGTCCGCATGTGGACCGTGACCTATGCCGCGAGCGCCTTCTTCGCCGCCGCGGCCGGCGTGCTGCTGCTCGGCTTCACCGGCTCTGCCTATGGCGATGTCGGCCAGCCCTATCTGTTCCAGACGATCGCGGCAGTGGTGGTCGGCGGCGCCGCCCTTGTCGGCGGCCGCGGCAGCTATTTCGGCACCATTGCCGGCGTGCTGGTGCTGACGGAGATCAACACGCTGCTGATCGGCCTCGGCTTCCGGCCCTCGACGGTGCAGGCGGCACTTGGCCTGGTCATCGTGCTCCTGGTTTCGCTCTACGGTCGCGAGCGGCACGTGTCGGCGACGATCTGAGGCTACCTTATTCGTTTTAGCCGCATATGCATTCGTTTTAGCCGCATATGCGCGACGCCAAGTGATCCCACTTGGCTGCAAAATGCTCTACAAGCTCCACAGCCGCTTGGCGTTGCCGGAGAGCAGCTTTTGCCGCTCATCGATGCTTGCACCGGCGAGCAGCGCGTGCGTTGCCGCCACCCAGGTCGCAAGCCCGCCGCCAAGCGTGCAGACCGGCCAGTCGCTGCCCCACACAACGCGGTCCCAGCCGAAGCATTCGATGGTGTGCTCGACATAGGAACGCAGCGTTTCGACAGTCCAGGATCCGGCATCCGCATAGGCGACCACACCGGAAATTTTGCCGACGACGTTCGGACGTCGCGCGATCTCCGCCATGTGCTCGCGCCAGGGGTGCTCGGCACCACCCTTGATGTCGGGCACGCCGCAATGGTCGAGCACGAACTGCACGTCCGGCGCGAGGTCGGTGAGTGCAATCGCCTTGGGGATCTGGTGCGGCAGAACGACAAGGTCGAAGGTCAGGCCGCTGCCGGCAAGCCGCTTGATGTTTTCACGAAACAGCGCGCCCTCCGAAAGCTCGTCCGGCATGACGTGCAGCACGCGGCGAAAGCCCTTGACGAAAGGATCGGCGCGCTGGCGCTCGAGATAGGCGGCAAAGCCGGGCTCTTCCGGACGGCAGGAGGCAATTGCCCCCCGCAGCAAGCTGGCCTTTTCCCGCGACAGCGCTTTGACACGGCTGGTTTCAGCCTCGATGTCGGCAGGATCGACATCGACCTCCATATGCAATGCGCCGTCGATGCCGGCACGGCGGGCCTGGACTGCATATTCGACGTAGGAGAAATCGCGGTTGAGCGCCGGCACGCCGGCCAGCCAGGGATAGCGCAGCGCGGACTGGTCGATCAGGTGCAGATGGGTGTCGAAGATCATGGTGGCGCGCTCCTCCTTGGCGACTTCGAGATCATCTCACGGAGAAATTCTTCATTCAAATAAGAATTCATCGCGATTGCTTGACGGTCGATCCCGCCAGTTGCGACAGCTTTTCGGTCGCTGCCAGCAGCAGCTCAATCGTCCTCGTAATGTCGGGCGCCTTGGGTGCGTTGACCAGGGTTATGTAGGGGATCGACAGCGCGGCGATCGCCCTGCCGTCCGAACCAAGAACCGGTGTCGACAGGTTGAAGACACCGGCGGTCTGCATCGATGCCATCATCTCGTAGCCGCGTTCCCGGATCTGGTCGAGGCGGGCAAAGAACTCCGGCGATTGCGGTGGCTTGTCGGTGCTGCGCAGATGTTCTGAGATCATCATCTGCCGCTCTTCCGGCTGGCGGAACGCCAGCAACACATGGCCGGAGCCGGTGTCGAACAGGCTGATATGCGAGCCGACGCGGATCGAGATGCCCCAGTAATCAGGCGCCTCCTGCTGTGCGATCACCACCGCGGAACCGCGGTCGAAGACAACCAACTGATTTGCCTGCTGTGTGGTTTCGGCCAGTTCGCGCATCAGCGGCGTCGCATAGGAAACCAGCCGGCGCACCGGCGCGTGCAGCTGCGCGAGGCCAAACAGCTTGAGTGTCAGCGAATAACGGTCGCCATCCGGCCGCGTGACGTAGCCGCGCCGCACCAGCCGGTCCAGCATGCGGTAGAACTCGTTCGGGCTGCGGTCGAGCTTCTTGGCAATTTCCGCCTGCGTCAGGCCGCCGTCGACGCCGGCCAGCAGCTCGAGAATGTCGAGCCCCTTGTCCAGCGCCGGGGCTCGATAGCGGTCGTCTTCCTCGTCCTCTGCCATTGGGCTTCTCCAGTGAATTTCATATTTCATATACGCATAACGGTTGCTTCCGGAAGAACTTTCGGCTTGACGATCTTATAAATATTTTGTTTGTATATGAATGAACCTGCCGATCGACCTCACTACGCGATCGACGCAGACTCTTGGGAGGATACCAATGACGAAACTGTTTTGCGGCCTGTCGGCCGGCGTAACGCTGCTCGCACTTGGTGCGAGTGCTGCCCTTGCTGCCGACCTGCCCGGTAAATTCGACGGCGTCACCATCGACGCCAAGCTGATCGGCGGCCAGCAATATGAAGGGCTGTACGCGCGCATCGGCGAATGGGAAAAACTGACCGGCGCCAAGGTCAACGTGATCTCGAAGAAAAACCACTTCGAGCTCGACAAGGAGATCAAGTCGGACATCGCCTCCGGCAGCATCAACTGGTGCGTCGGGTCGAACCACTCGTCCTTCGCGCCGCAATATCCTGATATCTACACCGATCTCAACAAGCTGCTGCCGAAGGAGGAGATCGACGCCTTCGTGCCGTCGACGATCAAGGCCTCCACGCTCGAGGGCAAGCTGGTCATGCTGCCTCGCGCGCAGTTCGACGTCTCGGCGCTCTACTACCAGAAGAGCCTCTACCAGGACGAAGCCAAGAAGGCCGCCTACAAGGCCAAGTACGGCAAGGATCTGACACCGCCCGACACCTGGGACGAGGTCGCCCAGCAGGCGGAATTCTTCGCCAGCCCGCCCGATTTCTACGGCACCCAGTTCGCCGGCAAGGAAGAGGCGATCAACGGCCGCTTTTACGAGATGCTCATCGCCGACGGCGGCGAATACCTCGACAAGGACGGCAAGCCGGCCTTCAACTCGGAAGCCGGCGTGCACGCGCTCGACTGGTTCGTCAATCTCTACAAGGCTAAGGCGGTGCCGGCCGGCACCACCAACTATCTGTGGGACGATCTCGGCCAGGGCTTTGCCTCGGGCACCGTCGCCATCAACCTCGACTGGCCGGGCTGGGCAGGCTTCTTCAACGATCCGAAGTCGTCGAAGGTCGCCGGCAATGTCGGCGTGAAGGTGGCGCCGAAGGGATCGGCCGGCATTCGCACCGGCTGGTCGGGGCACCACGGATTTTCGGTCACCGAAAACTGCGCCAGCAAGGAAGCCGCGGCGTCGCTGGTCTGGTTCCTGACCAATGAGGACAGCCAGAAGCTCGAGGCGGCAAGCGGCCCACTGCCGACCCGCACGGCGGTGTGGGACTGGGACATCCAGCAGGCGGCCAGCGATCCTTACAAGAAGGAAGTGCTGGCGGCTTTCCAGGAAGAGGCAAAGCACGCTTTTGCCGTGCCGCAGACACCTGAATGGATCGAAATCTCCAACGCCGTCTATCCCGAATTGCAGGCCGCCATCCTTGGCGACAAGACCTCCAAGCAGGCGCTGGACGACGCTGCCGCCAAGGCCACGCAAATCCTCGAGGACGCCGGCAAGCTTTGACCATTCTCCCAAGGGGGCGCCGCGCTCATCGAAGAGCGGCGCCCCCCGAACTTTTTACGACCCATGCGCAACACGCTTTGTCTTGATCCCGGCGCGCCGATGGCGGCCTTCGGTGTCCGGGCACCAACCAGAACCGGATCGCCATGAAAGGCTGGAGACCTTCGCCGCCATTGCTGCTCCTGCTGCCGGCGGTGATCGTTCTGGCGGCGGTGGTGGTGGTGCCGCTGCTGCTTTCGCTCTATTCCAGCTTCACGCCGTTCCGGCTGACCAGGCCGGAGACGTTCTGGGTCTTCATCGGCGCGCGCAACTACGTCGCCATCCTGACCAGCCGCGCTTTCTGGGTCGCCTTTGCCCGCACCGTGGTGCTGCTGACGGTGGCGCTCAACCTGGAAATGCTGATCGGGCTCGGGCTGGCGCTGCTGGTGGAGAAAGCGTCGCGCGGCCAGCGGATCCTGCGCACCATCATGATGTTTCCGATGATGTTTTCGCCGATCCTCGTCGGCTTCCAGTTCAAATTCATGTTCAACGACAATATCGGCCTGGTGAACAACGCCCTGCAGGGGCTCGGCCTGACAGATCGCGCCATCCCGTGGCTGATCGACGGCAATCTCGCCTTCATCGCCATCCTGATCGCCGAGATCTGGTCGTCGACCTCGGTGTTCGCGATCCTGATCCTGGCCGGGCTGCTGGCGATGCCGCGCGAACCGGTCGAGGCGGCCCGCGTCGACGGCTGCACGCCGTGGCAGACATTCCGCTATGTCACCTGGCCGTTCATCATGCCGTTTGCTTTCATTGCCATGACCATCCGCTCACTCGACGTGGCGCGCGCCTACGACATCGTCAAGATCATGACCGACGGCGGCCCCGCCGGCCGCACTGAACTGGTCTGGACACTGGTCGCCCGCACCGCCTATGGCGACGCCAGGATGGGCCTGGCCAATGCCATGGCCTATTTCTCGATCCTGCTGTCGATCCTGTTCACCGTCTATTTCTACCGCAAGCTCGCCGCGGCGCGCACGCAGATCGCGGCGGAGTGGTGAGGATGGACCAGAACAGCCTGCATCGCGTCGGCAACAAAGCGCTCGGCATCGTTCACGGCATCGGACTGTTCCTGGCCATGCTGGTCATCTGCCTGCCCGGCATCTGGATCGTGCTGTCGTCGCTGCGGCCGACCGTCGAAATCATGGCCAAGCCGCCGGTGTGGATCCCGCAGCAACTCTCGCTCGACGCCTACATCGCCATGTTCAGCGGCGTCGGCCAGGGCGGCATTCCGGTGCTCGACTACTTCCGCAATTCGCTGATCATCTCGGTGACCTCGACGGTGATCGCCATCGTCATCGGCATGGCCGGCGGCTACGCCTTTGCGCGCTACCGCTTTCGCGCCAAGTCGGCGATGTTCCTCGGCCTGATGCTGACGCGCACGGTGCCCGGCATCGCGCTGTCGCTGCCGCTGTTCTTCGTCTTTGCGCGGCTCGGCATCATCGACACGCATTTCGGGCTGATCCTGGTCTATGTCGCGCTCAACGTGCCGTTCACCGTCTGGCTGATCGACGGCTTTTTCCGCCAGGTGCCGAAAGACCTCGCCGAAGCCGCGCAGATCGACGGCTGCACGCGCTGGCAGGCCTTCTGGCAGGTCGAGTTTCCGTTGGCCGGGCCCGGCATCGCCTCGGCCGGCATCTTTGCCTTCCTCACCTCCTGGAACGAGTTCGCGCTCGCCTCGCAGCTGACGCGCTCGATCAATTCCAAGACCCTGCCGGTCGGCCTGCTCGACTATACGGCCGAATTCACCATCGACTGGCGCGGCATGTGCGCGCTCGCCGTGGTCATGGTCATACCGGCGCTCACGCTTACCTTCATCGTCCAGAAACATCTCGTCGGCGGCCTCACTTCCGGCGCGGTGAAAGGCTGACATGGCAACCGTATCGCTCAAGAACCTCACCAAAAGCTACGGCCCGGTGGCGGTGGTGCACGGCATCGATCTCGAGGTCGCCGACCGCGAATTCATCGCGCTGGTCGGGCCGTCCGGCTGCGGCAAGTCGACAACCCTGCGCATGATCGCCGGCCTCGAGGCGATCAGCGACGGGATCATCGAGATCGGCGGCCGCATGGTCAACGATCTGCCGCCGCGCTCGCGCAACATCTCGATGGTGTTCCAGTCCTACGCGCTCTACCCGCATATGACCGTGCGCGAAAACCTCGGCTTCTCGCTCAAGATAGCCGGCGCCGCGAAAGAAGAAATGGACCGTCGCGTCGCCGAAGCGTCCGGCATTCTCGGCCTCGACCAATTGCTCGACCGCCGGCCGTCGCAGCTGTCGGGCGGACAGCGCCAGCGCGTCGCGATGGGCCGCGCCATCGTGCGCGATCCCGACGTCTTCCTGTTCGACGAGCCGCTTTCCAATCTCGACGCCAAGCTTCGGACGCAGATGCGCACCGAGATCAAGAAGCTGCATGCCAAGGTCAAGTCGACAGTGATCTACGTCACCCATGACCAGGTCGAAGCGATGACATTGGCGGACCGTATCGTCATCATGCGTGACGGTTTCATCGAGCAGGTCGGCACACCCGACGAGGTCTTCCGCCGGCCGCAGACACGCTTCGTCGCGGGCTTCATCGGCTCGCCGCCGATGAATCTGCATGAGGCGGTTGTCGACGACGGACAGCTGCTGTTCGCCAGCGGCGAGAGGCTGCCTTTGCCCAGCCAGTTCAAGGCCAATATCGAGGCCGGCGACAAGGTCGTGTTCGGCCTCAGGCCCGACGACATCTATCCGACCGGGCATGGCATCAGCTCCGGCGAAGATGTCGACGTCCACCAGCTGGAACTACCGGTGACCGTCACCGAGCCGCTCGGCAACGAGACGCTGGTGTTCGCCGAATTCAACGGCAGCGACTGGGTATCGCGGATGCTCAACCTAAAGCCGCTGAAAGCCGGCGACCGGGTCAAGATGAGCCTGGACCTGTCGCAGGCCCATCTGTTTTCTGCTGAAACGGGCAAGACATTGCGAGGTTAAAACCATGGCAAAGATCGAGAAAATCGAACTGCGGATGGTCGACCTGGTGCCGAAGGTCAAGCGCACCGATGCCATCCAGAGTTTTGTCAGCCAGGAAACACCGATCGTCACCATCACCGACGCCGACGGCGCGGTCGGCACCGGCTACAGCTATACGATCGGCACGGGCGGCTCCTCGGTGATGCGGCTGCTGGCCGACCACCTTGCGCCGCGGCTGATCGGCCGCGACGCCGACATGATCGAGGCGATCTGGCACGAGCTGGAGTTCGCCACCCATGCCACGACGATCGGCGCGATCACGGCAATCGCGCTGGCGGCCATCGACACTGCGCTTTGGGACCTGCGGGCCAGGAAACAGAGGCTGCCGCTGTGGCAGCTGGCCGGCGGCGCCAAGGACCGCTGCCCGCTCTACACGACCGAAGGCGGTTGGCTGCATATCGAAACCGAGGCGCTGGTCGCGGATGCGCTGGCCGCCAAGGCCAAGGGGTTTCGCGGCTCGAAGGTCAAGATCGGCAAGCCGCACGGCTCCGAGGATCTTGCCCGGCTGACGGCGGTGCGCCGGGCGGTTGGAGACTCCTACGAGATCATGACCGACTGCAACCAGGGCTTTTCGGTCGACGAGGCGATCCGCCGGGCCGAGCGCTTGCGTGAACTCGATCTCGCCTGGATCGAGGAACCGTTGCCGGCCGACGACATAGACGGCCATATCCGCCTGTCGAATGCGACGTCGACGCCGATCGCCGTCGGCGAGTCGCTCTACTCGATCCGGCATTTCCGCGAATATATGCAGAAGGGCGCGTGCTCGATCGTGCAGGTCGATGTCGGCCGCATCGGCGGCATCACGCCGTGGCTGAAGGTGGCGCATGCAGCCGAGGCGTTCGACATACCGGTCTGCCCGCATTTCCTGATGGAACTGCATGTTAGCCTGACATGCGCCGTTCAGAACGGCAGATATGTCGAGTATATTCCCCAGCTCGACGAGCTGACCGGCAAGAAATTGCGTATCGAGGACGGGCACGCATTGGCGCCGGACGAGCCCGGCATCGGCATCGACTGGGACTGGGATGCGATCAAGGCGAAGAGCATCGCGGAATTCACCATGGCGATAGTGAAGTAGGAGGCGGACATGCAGCGAATGGGAATGGTGCTCGGCCTCAAGCCGGAGAAAGTCGCCGAGTATGTGCGGCTTCACGCTGCCGTGTGGCCGGACGTCCTCAAGATGATTTCCGCCTGCAACATCAAGAATTATTCGATTTATCTGAGGGAGCCGGAGCACCTTTTGTTCAGCACCTTCGAGTACCACGGCACCGACTATGCCGCCGACATGGCGAAGATGGCCGCCGATCCCACGACGCAGGAATGGTGGGCGCTCTGCATGCCGTGCCAGGAGCCGCTGCCGACCCGCAAGGAGGGCGAGTGGTGGGCGTCGATGGACGAAGTCTTCCATTATGACTGATGACATTTTCGATCCTGCCTCGCTTTCCCAGGCCTGGGCACTGCCGTCAAAACCCCGGCCGATCGTGATTTTCGGCGCCGGCTCGATCGTCGGTGATGCGCATTTCCCGGCCTATGGGAAAGCCGGCTTCCCGGTTGCCGGGCTGTTCGACCCCGACCTGGCCAAGGCGGAAAAACTGGCGCAGAGATGGGGTGTCACCGCTTACCGGTCGGTCGAGGAAGCTGCGTCAATCAAGGACGCCGTCTTCGATCTGGCGACGCCGCCGGCTCATCATGCCGGCGTGCTCAGGGCGTTGCCCGATGGTGCGGTGGCGCTGATCCAGAAGCCGATGGGCAGCAATCTCACCGAGGCGACCGAGATCCTCGAAATCTGCCGCGCCAAAGATCTGAAAGCGGCGGTGAATTTCCAGCTGCGCTTCGCGCCGATGATGCTGGCGCTCAGGGATGCGATCGCCAAGGGCTGGCTGGGCGAAGTGGTCGATTTCGACGCATGGCTTGCGCTGGCGACACCCTGGCAGCTCTGGGAATTCCTGTTGCGGGCGCCGCGCGTCGAGATCGCCATGCATTCGATCCATTATCTCGACCTGATCCGGCAATTGCTCGGCGACCCCAAGGGGGTTCACGCCAAGACACTCGGCCATCCCGGCCACAAGGTTGCGCAAACGCGCACCAGCGCGATCCTCGACTATGGCGACACGGTGCGCTGTGCACTGTCGATCAACCACGATCACAAATTCGGTCGAAAACACCAGGCCTGCGAATTCCGCATCTGCGGCACCGAAGGCGCCGCTTACCTCAAACTGGGCGTCAACCTCGACTATCCGCGCGGCGAGCCGGACATTCTCGAAATCTACCCCAAAGGCGGCACGGACTGGATTGCGGTTCCACTCGTCGGCGCATGGTTTCCGGACGCCTTTGCCGGCCGCATGGCCAATGTCCAGCGCTACGCGTCGGGCGAGGACGCCGAGCTTGTCAGTTCCGTCGAGGACGGCTGGAACACCATGGCGCTGGTCGAAGCCGCCTACCGATCGAGCGCGGCGCCGGCAACACCGATAGCGGCGAGGCCCTGACATGGAGCAGACAGTCTATTTCGAGGACTACCGGATCGGCTCGTCGCGCATGACCAGCGGGCGCACCATCACCGAGACCGACTTCGTCGTCCATGCCGGCCATACCGGTGATTTCTTTCCCCACCACATGGACGCCGAGTTCATGAAGACGACGCCGTTCGGGCAGCGCATCGCCCACGGCACGCTGGTGTTTTCGGTCGGCGTCGGGCTGACGGCCAGCGTCGTCAACCCGGTTGCCTTCTCCTATGGCTACGACCGGCTGCGCTTCATCAAGCCGGTGTTCATCGGCGATACGATCAGGACCCGCACCACCATCTCGGCTAGGGAAGACGACCCGAAGCGACCCGATTCAGGCCGGGTCGTCGAGCGCTGCGAGGTGATCAACCAGCATGGCGACGTGGTGCTGGTCGCCGATCACATCTACATCGTCGAGCGTCGCGACAAGCCGAGCAGAGCCTCGACAGATGACGCTGAAACCTAAAGACAAAAAACCGCCTTGCGGCGGGTCCTCGGTGAATCTTCACCATACGCAAATTAGTAGCATAGCTGCCGGCACAAAGCAAGAACAAAATGTGGCAAACCGGATAAATCGCGACAGGTTGCGCTGCCCCTTATCGCCCTGCGAACCCCGACTTGCAGGACTTGGGTTCCGCGGAGCAGGCGGATAGAGGTGGTGCCGACATCGGGAATTGGTCATATCCGGTTGACCGGATATACAGGCTTGCCGCCGCGCAGGACTGATGCGACATCGGCAAACACCTTGTTGCGAACCTCTGCGTAAGACTGGGTCGAGTAGTGCGCCGCGTGTGGACTGACCAGGACGGTGTCCAGCGCCAGCAGCGGATTGTCGGGCGAAGGCGGCTCCCGCTCGAACGTGTCGATGCCGGCGCCTGCCAGATGGCCGCGCCGGATCGCATCCGCCAATGCGACCTCGTCGACCAGGCCGCCGCGGGCCACGTTGATGAGTATCGCCCCTTCCTTCATCCGCGACAGGGCTTGCGCCGACATGATGTTTCTGGTCTCCGGTGTCGCTGGAACGTGCAGCGAGACGATGTCGGCCCTGGCCAGCAGCTCGTCGAAGCCGACCGGTTCGGCATCACCGGCCGCGATGCGCTCGGCCGGCATATGCGGATCGTAGGCGATGATGTGGTAGCCGAAGACCCGCGCCCGCTCGGCAGTCAGCCGCCCGATCTGGCCGAAGCCGATCAGGCCGAGGATCTGCCTGTCGGGCCGTGTGATGCCGGCGCCGTCGGTCATTGCAGCCCAGCGGCCGGCGCGCACCGCGCTGTCGAACTGCTTCAGCCTGCGCGTCAAGGCCAGGATCAGGGCCATGGCGTGGGTGCTGACTTCAACCAGATTGGCGTCCGGCACGTAGGTTACCTGAACACCGGCACGGCTGGCGGCCTCGACGTCGATCGAATCGAGCCCTACGCCGAACCGTCCGATGACCTTGAGCCCCTTCAGTTCCGCCAAAACGCGAGCCGTGATCGGCTCTCGCAATACCATCAATGCGGCGGCGTCGCGGCAGTGTTCGATCAGGGCATCTTCCGTGAGCAGCGTCTTCTCGACAAACTCGGCGTTCAAGCCGTCGAGGTAGCGCAGCTGCTCCTCCTCGACTGACAGCACACCGTCGGTCTTGATGATCTTCATGGCAAACTCTTGCTATGAGGCGCTGCGCGCCGAGGCGACGCCGGCGGCAAGGCCGGCGCCGAGAAACATCGTGTCGCTGGCCAGCACGTAGAAGCTGATGCCGTGCCGCGACCATTTGCCGACATCATCCGCCGAAGGGCGAAAGATGCCGACGGCCTTGCGGGCCGTGCCCGCCGCGGCCGCGATCCTCATAATCGCTGCATTGAGCTTTTCCTGGCCGGCCGGCCCCATGGCGTCGATCGAAACCGACAGGTCGCCGGGACCGATGAAGATCACGTCGACGCCGTCGACCTGGACGATGTCGTCGATGTTGGCGAGGCCCTCGGCCGTCTCGACCTGGATGGCGACCGTCAGGACCTCGTTGGCCGATTTGAGGTAGTCCGGAATCCTGTAGCCATAACCGGCGGCGCGGCCCGGGCCGACACCGCGGGTGCCGACCGGCGGGTACCGGCAGGCCATGACCGCCATGCGGGCTTGCTCGGCCGTGGAGACGCGGGGTACCAGGACACCCGACGCGCCGGCGTCGAGCGCGGCCGCCATCCACTCCGGCGTGTGGCCGGGAACGCGCACCATCGCGGGAATCCTGTGGACATCGGCGGCGCGGATCAGATCCTCGAGCCGTTCGCGGCCGATCTGCGAATGCTCCCAGTCGATGCACAGGAAATCTACCCCGCTGGCGGCGGCCACTTCGACCGCCACAGGGTGCGGGATGGCACAGAAGGTACCGATGAGGCGATCGAGAGAGACACATTTCTTGCGAAAGTCGTACATGAAATCTCCAGAAATTTTCGGCGTCGGCAAACCTGTGTGCGCTATGTGGCCCGCGCCAAAGGATGCACGGCTTCCGTCGACATCGGGAAATGCCGGCTGCCGCCTGAAAACGGCGGGAAGGTCTTGTAGTCGGCGCGCATCTCCAGCCGCGCCGGCGATTGCAGCGCGTGCGTCAATGCCGCGGGACTGTCGAACATGACGCGATTGCGCTGCATATGGTCGATCCGCGGCCATGGCAGCGAACCGCACCAATCCAGTCGCGACAAAACCTCGATGTGGCGAATGCGGGGGAAGCCCCGCATCAATTGCGGATGATGCGTCACATAGTGGTAGAGCCAGGCATTCATGTCTTCGGCCGGCCCGGGATAATGGACAAGATAGCTGCAGGGGAGCCCGGACGTCTTGACGCCAGCGTCGTCGACGGGAAACGGACGCACGCACATTGCCTGTTGCGTCGGCCTCGAAGCGGCGATGCTCGACAGCATACCAGGTGCGGCAAGCGCCTGCAGATGGCCGGACGGCGCCAGCGCCGCCTCCATGTCCGCCAGTTCGTCGAAATAGAGCTGGAAGCCAAAGACCGGCGGTGGACCATCGTTGTTGAACATGTCCGTCGCCACTTCGGGTAGATAGATGTTTGCAAACGCAAGGCCCGGCGTTGAAGCAATCACACGCCGCACGGCGTCAACATCTTCGCCGGCGATGGCCAAATTTGCATCGCGGTCATCATGGAAGAAAGCAAGATAGGCAAAGCGCATGTGGACACCTGCTGGATCGAGTTCGACTAGATCAAATTCGGAAGAAAGAGAGCGATCCGCGGAAAGAGGACAATCAGCAGGATCAGCAGAAGCGTCAGCGCGATGTAAGGCGCCGCAGCCATGGCAACCGTCTTGAGCGATGTGCCTTTCGGCGCAACGCCGATCATGATGAACAGCAGCAGACCAAACGGCGGCGTGGTGAAGCCGACCTCGTAGGCGAGCAGCAGGATCAGCCCGAACCATACCGGCTCGTAGCCGAATTGCTGGGCGATCGGCAGGAAGATCGGCAGCGTGATCAGCATCATCGAGACCTGATCCATGAACATGCCGAGCAGCAGGATGACGAGCACCATCATGAGCAGCATGGGATACGGTCCAAGATCGTAGCCGACGATGAACTGGATAAAGCCGTTGGAGGCGCCGGAGAAGGCGAATATCTGCGAGAACGTCGTCGAAGCCGAGATGATCAGGAAGGTCATGCCGGTGACCTTCATCGCATCGTCCAGCGACTTCCAGACAACCGACCAGCTGAACCGTCGGTAGACAACCAACAAGGCGAAGACGGCGGCACAGCCGAGGCCTGCCGACTCGGTCGGGGTCGCTATTCCAAGGATGATCGTGCCGACCACCATGAACACGATGACGCTCATCGGAATGATGTTGACGGCGACCGCCCTCACCTTCTCGGCCGCAGGGACGGCGGGTACCGGATAGTGCGGAGCGGCGTCCGGATCGATCTTTGTCTGTGCGAAGATCAGCGCCGCGTACATGACAACGAGCAGCAGTCCGGGCAAAGCCCCCGCTATGAGCAGCGCGCCGACGTCGATCTGGGCCAGCGAGCCGAGCAAGACGGCCAGCGAGGACGGCGGGATGATGACGGCAAGGCTTCCTGCGCCAAGCACTGGGCCGTAGGCCATGTGCGGCTTGTAGCCCCGCTTCAGCATCTCGGGCACCATCAGCGAGCCCATCATGCCGGTATTGGCGAGGCTCGAGCCCGACAGCGCGGAAAAGATCGTGCCGGCGGCCAGCACGACATAGGCGAGGCGTCCGCGCAGATTGCCGATGCACAGGTCGAGCGCGTAGATGACCTTCTCGCCGAGGCCGGAGCGGAAGAACAGGCTGCCCATGACAAGAAACATCGGCAGCGGGGCAAGCGCATAGGTCGAGACAGCGTCGGAGAAGTTGGCGACCATCTGCGTCACGCCGATCGAGCCGCCGAAGAACAGATACAGCCCGATCACATTGGTGACGAAGAACGCGAAAGCGACCGGCAGCCCAAGCCCCATCAACACCAGGATGGTGCCGACGAGCACGGCGAATGGGAACAGCCAGGCCACCGGTCAGAGCCCTTCCATTTCCAGCGGATCGAGCGTGTACAACGTGTCACGGCCGAGCAGATATCTGAGCCATTCCAGCGCCGAGAGATAGAAGGCGAGCATGATGGGCAGAAAGACCAGCCATTTCGGCATGTCGAAGCTGCGCGTTTCATATTCGCCGCCCGCCACGGCACTTGTCAGCGACGACAGAGCGACGCTGCCGAGGTAGAGGCTGACGCCAATGCAGGCGAGATAGACCAGCTTTTCAAGCCCCGCCCGTGCCCGCACCGGCAGCGCCTGGCGCAGGAACTCGACGAAGACATGGCCCTTGCTGTGGACCAGCCAGGGCATCGGCAGGAATGCCGCGTAAAGCAGGCCGTATTCCGTCGCCGACACCGCCCAGGCAAGCGGCCTCAGGCCCAGATTGCGGACGCACACATCAGCAACCACCGCGACGATGATGAGGCCAAGCACCACTTTTGCCGCCGCCGCCAACGCAAGGCTCAGCTTCCCGATCGCTGCAAACAATCCGTCCATTTCCCACGACCCTCATATCCACCTTGATGAAGGGGCGCACCAGCGCCCTCGGCTCGGGCTACTGGAAGAATTTCTTCAACTGATCGATGTTGGTGGGATCGCGTTTGGTCATCCTCGCCCAGCTCGCCTGCGTGGCAGCCGCCAGGAATTTGTCGCGGCCGGCGCCGGTCAAGCTGACAATCTTCTGCCCGCCGCCGATCATTGCCTGTGCCTGCTTTTCGGACTCGGCGAGATTGGCGTCATAGCTCGCGCGCTCGTATTCGACGGCCGTGTCGGCAAGCAGCTTCTGCGCTTCGGGCGACAGCGTGTCCCATTTGGCCTTGTTGATCGAGATCAGCACGTCGGTTTTGAAGAACTGCGGGTCGACACGGTATTTGGTGAATTTGTCCCAGCCGAACGACGCATAGCCAAACACGGTATACGCGTTGGCATTGACGACGCCGCGCTCGAGCGAGGTATAGACATCCCCCGGCGCCTGCACGATCACCGTTGCGCCCAAGGATTCAAGGAAATCGCGGTAGAGCGGCGACGAGCGGATCTTCAGACTGCCCCAGTCGATGCTGCCTTCGCTATTGAGCTTGGGTTCGTCGACGGTGAAGACGTTGAAGCCCGAACCCGCGTCGACATGCGCCAGCAGATGGGCATTGGCCTTCTTCTCGAAAATTCCGCTGATGAAATCCCAGCCGCCATTGTCGCGGACCTCCCACGGCGTCTTCGTCGATGCGGAGAAAACCTCGCCTTCGGGCACGAGTTCGAGGAACTGCCCTGCCGGTGTGTCGATCACATCGATCAGGCCGCTCCTGAGCGCCGCGCCCTGCTGGATCGGCGGAATGACCTCCGGCCCGCCACGGACGTTGATCTGGACCACGCCCTTGCCCTTTTCGTTCACTTTCTGAACGAACTTCAGGAAGCTCTGGGCGTAGCCGTTCTGCGTCGGTGTAAAATGCACGGCGTTGAGGACGACCTCTTCGGCCGCGGCGCTACCCGCCACACCCGACATGAGTGCAGCCAGAACAAGGGATTTCCAAATGCGCATTGCCATACTCCCTTTGATAGTTCGTCCATGATCCGGCCCATGATCGGGTCGATCTAAAATTGCAATCGCCGCGCCGCCGCGTGAACGGCGGTTAGTTGGCATCATCTCCTAATGTCAGGAACCGCCCATGCGCGTAGAAGACCGGCGATCGATGAGCGCGGTCCAGCGCAACGCCCGAGACGATGCCGATGACGATCATGTGCGATGCCCGCACGATGATTTCGGCCACCCGGCATTCGAATATTGCCCGTGCGCCGACGAGCAAGGGCGCGCCGGTTTCGCCACGCACCCATGATCCGGACGAGAACCGCGCGGCGCCCTTGGCTTTGGTCATGCCGCCAAAGGCACGTACAACGTTCTCCTGGTCGCCGGCGGGAAGATTGACCGAAAACGGCGAGCCTTCGCGAATGGCCGAGGCAAAGGTGCTGCCGCGGTTGACGCAGGCCAGCAGGGAAGGCGGCTCGGCGCTGAACGAACAGAGGGCCGTCGCCGTGATACCGCAAAAACCGATCTCGTCATGTTCCGACGCGAGGATGCCGACCGAGCCCGCCACGGCCCGCATAGCCTGCTTGAAGGCGCGCGGATTGATGGCGTCGTGCCCATCCACCCACGGCGTCGGAATGGCGGCCGCCGGCATCAATTTACTCGAAGCCCGGCCTGGCGCATCAGCGGCAGCACGCGGTCGCAGAAGAAGGGCAATTCGTAGGTGTAGTTGACGAATGTGAGGGCGGCGCCGGAATAACCCTGTTCCATGATCTCGGTGAGGTCGTCGACGATCTTTTCCGGCGTGCCGATGAGCGGGAACGTCCCGGCACCACCGGCGAACCTTTGCCGATATTCGGTGAAAGCCTTCGCATCGTGCGAGTTCGCGAATTCCTTCTTCTTGCGCATGTGCTCGTCGACCGCACCCTCGTCCGCGCATTCCAACGCGTAGTGCCGGTAGTAATCCTCGGCTTCCTGCTGGGTCTCCCGGCAGACGACGTGACAAACCGTATAGACGCCGACTTCGCGCCCGACTTCGGCCGCGCGGTTGGTGATGTCGACCACATGCGCACGGCCGTCGGCAATTTCGGAAAAGGTCGAAAACAGATAATCGCAGTGGCGCGCTGCGTAGTTGCGCCCCGGCGCGCCGAAGGCGGCGTTCATGGTCACCGGTCGCGGCGCCTGCAGGCTTGGCGGCCGGCTGACGACGCCCTTCAGATCATAGAACTCGCCGCTGAAGTCGAACGGCTCCCTCGATTGATAGGCACGCACGATGATGTTGATCCATTCCTCGGCCTGATCGTAGGTCCGCTCGCCGACCGTCTGCCCGAACATGGCGAACTCATCCGGGTTCCAGCCGCAGACGATGTTCAAGCCGGCACGCCCGTTGGAGATGTGGTCGACCGTCGCCAGCGCTTTGGCAGCCTGCAGCGGATGAACCAGCGGCACATGCACCGTCATGAACAGGCCGATGTTTTCCGTGGCGACAGCAAGACCCGCCGCCCAGGTGAACGTCTCGAACGACCATTCCCGCACATGCGTCAAACCGCCGAAGCCGCGCCAGCGGGCGATCGGCAGCAGAAACTCGAGGCCGGCGCGGTCGGCGATGCAGGCGGAATTGAGGTTGTCCTCCCAGCGGGCACGCCAGCGCTCGGGGACGGTAGTCATTGCCAGGCCGCCATCGGCGTTCATTGAAAATACGCCGAGCTTGAACCTGTTCGGCCCTTTCAGCGGGTGCTGCTTCCTGATCATGCTTTCCCCTGCCGCGACATGCCCTCACCTTCACCGTTGGAGTTTTGAAACGGTGGGCTAAGCTTCATGAAACGCTCCTCGGCGTTCTGAATGAAGTGGGTCATGCGGTCGTAAGCGGCGACGGCGTCGCGCTTAACGAATGCCTCATAGATTGCGCGCATGCCGGCAACGATGACGGCCTGCGTCGGCTGGTGCGACAGCGTCCTTAAGCGGACGACGAGCACATGGTCGGCGAACCTTGCAATCGTTTGGGAAAGGCGCTCGTTCTCGACGGCGCCGAGCCAACAATTCCTGAATGCCGAATTGGCCTGGAAAAAGCGGTCGGCATCGCCGGCGGCGGCCGCGGCCTCGGCCTCCCGAAGCGCGGCTGCCAGGGTCTTGAGGCCAGCGGCGTCAAGTGTCCGTGCCGAGTGCGCGGCGGCCCGTGGCTCAAGCAGGCGGCGGACCTCGAAGATGTCGGCGACATCCGTCGCGGTAAGCGTGGGCAGGGTGAAGCCGCGTGTCGTGCCGACGAGATAGCCCTCATGCACCAACTGCATCAAGGCGTCACGGACAGGCATTCTGGAAATGCCGAGCTGGGCGGCAATATCGACATCGACGAGCTTCTGGCCAGGCGCCAATTCGCCATGCTGTATCGTCAGCCGGATTTGTTGATAGACCTGGGCACGCAGATTGCCATCGCCAACCCGTTTGAGCTCTATCGTTTCCGTCATCCACGCCTTCCCATGCGAAGATTTCGTATATTGTTTGAGGCTGTGTTCTCGCAGTCGTGCCGTTTGAAATGCAGCCACGTGTCGGCAGAAATCGACCTGTCAGCCATGTTCCCGGCTCAAGTGGAGCATAGGCTGGATCACCTGGCAAGATGTTTTAAGTTTATAATGTATACTGTTTGAGTTCGCTGTCCGGAGGGCAATGGATCGCGCCATCCGTGCTGCCGCGCCGCGCCACGGCGGGGACAGCTAACGATCCGCGCGGTTCGGTAAAAAACGTACAGACGTTTTTCCGTGACACATCGAAGTTGACGGATTTAACTAAAATTACTTGCGATCTGCGCGCGCCGGCACGCCCACCCCGATCCCTCGCCGGTACGCATTACTGGATCGCCCGCCGTATCGAAAGGTGCGGCGGGCTTTTCGTTTCGTTTGGCGGGGAGGCGCTTATGCGAGACTTGCCCAGGAATATCGACGCCGACGTCGTGATCGAAATCAGCAAGCTGCTCGACGACCGGGCGAAGTCCGTGCCGGTGCCGGTGCACAAGCTGGCGGCGATGATCCGGCTGGGCGTCGAGACGCGTCTGACCGATCACTCCATCGAAGAACTGATCGTGGAGATGGCCGCGACGCGGGGGCTTCCGATGCTGTTCGACTTGCCGGTGGTCGACAACGTCGTGCCGATTGCCTCGGCGCGCCGTCCCCGCTGACACTTCGCTCGAACCTCACCGGTCGTCGCGTCGCCGCCCGACTTCATTTGTCCTGATGCGCGGGCCGGGTGTCGCCTTTCTTTTCGGGGTCGTGGGTATGGTGGCTGTCGCGTTCGCCGCCCCCGCCGGAGACCTTGCTGTGGCTGCGACGGTCGGAGTCGGCCGGCGGCTTTTCGACGCTCGGCGGCTTCTTGGCGTTTTCGTGCGCGGCGCCGGGACCGCCCTGGCGGATGCTGGCCGGAGTCTTCTTCGACGTGGACATGACCTAGCGATCCTGGACGTTGCCTTGATGGGTGGTGTTGACCTTCGTATTGCCTTGCTGGCCCTGCTTGTCGGGATCCGGAACGGCTGATTGCGGTGCCTGGTCGGCTGCTACCGGTTTTTTGTCACCGGCGCCCTTTGGGCTCAGATTCTTCGGCGGCACAGGGGGAGGTTTTGTGCTCATGGCGTGTCTCCTTCCGCCACCCAAACAAGCGGCTCGGGAGAAAGGTTCCCGATAGGCCCGGTCCGAACGGCAATTGCCTCGAATAGCCGGGCCCGCAGGCCGTGGCTTGGCCTGCACAATCCAGGATTATTTCTTGATGATGTTTCCGTTGTTCAGATCGAAGGCCTGGGCGCCGAACGCCTGCCTGAAGAAGTCCTCCTGCAGATCGCCCCATTCGCCGAGATAGGCGCCGCAATTGCTGCAATAGATCGGCGTCGAATCCTTCGGGTTGTCGGGAATTTCCATCAGGATCGTCCCGCACGCCTTGCAATCGAGCTTGTCATCCAAACGGCGGCCCATTGGCCTATAATTGCGCGTTTTCGGCCGCGCGCCAATTGTCGTATTCGTACGAAACTGCGAACGGTACGTTTTCCACCTGCAGGCGGGCAGCAGGCTAGCGGTCCGCCGGATTTCCGAAAGCGGGATCGCGCCGCCTCGAATACCTTCCCACCCGCGGCAGCTCGTCTGGAAAGTCGACCCAGGGAAGCCTCATGTCCCAATATGCGTGGGCCTGCGGCGGAAACCGTTCGGGGTGGTCGAGAAAGCCGATCGACAGATAGAGTTCGCCGGGCAGGCCCTGGTCGACATAGCCGATCGATGTTCCGCAATCCGCACAGAAGGACCGGAGCATGCCGGGGGTTTTCGAAAAGGTCTTGGGCGTGCCGGTGAGCAATGTGAATTCGGAAGGCCGATAGCCGACCCACACCGTTAGCGGGCTTCCTATCGCCTTGCGGCAGTCGTCATCGTGATCGGAGCAAACCCAGAACGGCTCGCCGCGCATCTCCGCCGTTATGGCGCCGCAAAAACAGGACCCCGTTTCAGTTCGTGGCATTGCCTGCCTTCATTGCTAACCTCACTCATTGCTGGCCTGGCATTTCGGTATTTTCCTTGGGGTTCTTCTTGATGCCGGCGGCAGGCGAGGTGTCGGCCGGAGCATTGCCACCCTGGTTCTGCTCAGGGGCTCTTTTGAGCGGCGAAGTTCGCCAGCCCATATCGCCGTACAAAAAGCCGATGAGAAAGCCGACGATGATGATGGCCGAAATCACCATCGCAATTAACGCGTTACGTCGCTCCATTTCGCGCGGCTCCTTTCTTCGGGCCGAACAAACGATGGCGGAAATGGTTCCGGCGAGACGGAACGGACCCGGCCCGGAACATTCAGCCTTACGGCGGGTTCTTATGCATGCTCTTCTTACAGGGAGTGGCTCGCATGAAACCCGCCGTAACCGATCGCATCGAAACCAAGAAATACGACCACCCGACAGGCGGCTGGGGATCGCTCAAATCCCTGGTCCGCAAGGCGCGCGGCGAAGGCCTGCTGTTGTCCGGGATATGGAGCACGCTGCTCAAGCAGAACAAGGCCGACGGCTATATGTGTGTGTCTTGCTCATGGGCAAAGCCAGCCCAGCCGAGGCCTTTCGAATTCTGTGAAAACGGCGCCAAGGCGACGATGTGGGACCAGACCAAGCTGCGCTGCGAACCCGCTTTCTTCGCCGAGCATTCGGTGACGGAACTGCTCGATTGGCCGGACCACGATCTTGAGAAGCAGGGCAGGCTTACCGAGCCCATGCGCTACAACGCCGCCACCGACCGTTACGAGCCGGTTTCCTGGGACGATGCATTCCGCGACATAGCTGCCGAACTGCGGCGGCTCGATCCAAAATCGGTGGTGTTCTACACGTCCGGCCGGGCCTCGCTCGAGGCCTCGTTCATGTACCAGCTTTTTGCGCGGATCTATGGCTCTTCGAACCTGCCCGATTCGTCCAACATGTGTCATGAATCGACCTCGGTCGGCTTGCCGGAATCGATCGGCTCGCCGGTGGGGACCGTGCAGCTCGAAGACTTTGCGAAATGCGACATGATGTTCTTCTTCGGGCACAATACCGGGGTGACGGCGCCGCGCCTGCTGCATCCGCTGCAGGAGGCACGTCAACGCAACGTGCCCGTCTTCACTTTCAATCCCTTGCCCGAGCGGGGACTGAAGCGCTTCAAGAATCCGCAAAACCCCCTCGACATGCTGTCGCCCGGACCGGGAACCAAAATGTCCAGCGACTACTTCCAGGTTCGTTCGGGCGGCGATATCGCCGCGATGACGGGTATCGCCAAGGCGTTGCTGGCGCTCGACGACGACGCCCGCGAAAGCGGCAGGACGCGTGTCCTCGACACGGCTTTCATCGCCGAACACACGCATGGCTTCGCCGAATTCGAAGCCTTCCTGCGCAAAACCCAGTGGAGCGATATCGTCGCGCGATCCGGCATTGCGCAGACCGACCTGGAGCATGTCGCCGAGGTCTACAGCCATGCCAACGCGGTGATCGGCAATTACGGCATGGGCTTGACCCAGCATCGGCACGGCACCGAGAACGTCCAGATGCTGTGCAACCTTTTGATGCTGCGCGGCAATATCGGAAAACCCGGCGCCGGCATTTCGCCGCTGCGCGGCCATTCCAATGTCCAGGGGCAGCGCACCGTCGGCATATCGGAAAAACCCGAGCTCGTCCCGCTCGACAAGTTCGCCGAGTTCTACGCCTTTGAACCGCCGCGCGAGAAAGGTCTCGATACGGTCGAGACCTGCGAAGGCGTCATCGACGGATCGGTCAAGGGCTTTGTCGGGCTCGGCGGCAATTTCGTGCGGGCCGTGCCGGAAACCGGCCTGGTCGAGAAAGCCTGGCGTAGGCTCGACCTGCATGTCGAGATCGCGACCAAGCTCAACCGCAGTCACCTGATCGCCGGCCGGACAACCTATTTGCTGCCTTGCCTGTCACGGCTGGAAAGAGACCATCAGGCAAGCGGCGACCAAAGGGTGTCGGTAGAGGATTCCACCGCCTGTATCCACGGCTCGTTCGGATCGCGACCTCCGGCTTCGCCGCATCTGCTTTCAGAGCCCAGGATCGTCGCCGAACTCGCCAAGGCCACGGTGCCGGGCAGGAGTTCGATCCCATGGGATGAGTGGGTTGGGGATTATTCCCGCATCCGCGACGAAATCGAGCGCTGCTACCCCCAACATTTCCGCGACTTCAACGAGCGTTTCCTGACGCCCGGCGGCTTCCATCGCGACATCAAGGCGAGCAAGCGGGTGTGGGAGACGCCGAACAAGAAGGCCAATTTCAAGCTGCCAAGTGGCCTTGAAACCGATCCTGACATCGATGTCGCCGGCGATGATGTGCTGACACTGATCACGGTGCGCTCCAACGACCAGTTCAACACGACCGTCTACGGCTACAACGACCGGCTGCGCGGCATCAGCGGCACACGCATGGTGCTGTTGATGAATGAAAAGGATATCCAGCGCCTCGGTTTGAGCGCGGGACAGGAGGTCGATCTCGAAGCCAACGCGCGGGACGGTGTGGAGCGCCGCGTGCACGGACTGCGCATCACGCCTTACTCGGTGCCGGAGGGAAATTGTGCCGGTTACTACCCCGAGCTCAACCCGCTGGTTCCTTTGTGGCACAGAGCCGAGAGGGCTCATGTTCCGGCGGTCAAATCGGTACCGGTGCGGATATTGCCATAGGCGTTCGTCGTTCGCGGCAGGCACGCACCACGCCGATGTGACCTGGCGCGACTTTCAATCGCGACCTCAGCCGGCTCGCGCGAGTTCATCCACGGCATTCAGGATCGCACTCTGGCTCGCCGGCTTCTGCACCATCCTGCAAGCGCGGAACCCGGCTGGAATTTCGCGTTCGCCATACCCGGAGAGGAAGGCGAACGGAACACCGCGCATCCGTAACGCTTCCGCGATCGGATAACTGGTCTCGTCGTTCAACTGGATATCCAGCAACGCGGCGTCGATCCCGCCTTCGCCAACGAGCCGGAGTGCCGCCGTTACCGACGAAACAGGTCCAACCACCTGATGGCCGGCTTTGCGCAGGTAAGCCGCCGCGTCGTCGGCGATCAGCCATTCGTCCTCGACGATCAGCACACGCATCTTTCCGGTCACGACGAGCCCTCACGGGTCAGAGGGAATGCGATTTCCGCCTCCAAACCATTTGAGTGGAAAGTTGTTTCAACCTTTCCGCCCAGCCGGTAGCCGATTTCTCCGCGCAGAAGGGTAAGGCCGAAGCCGCTGTCGGTTGGCTCCTTGATGCGGGGGCCGCCCTTCTCGCGCCAAGTGAGCCTGAAGGTTCCGTCCGCCACCGACCATTTCACGACTATCCGCCCGGCAGGTTTCGAAAGGGCGCCATATTTAGCGGCATTCGTCGCCAGTTCATGGATTGCCATGCCGAAGGAAAGCCCTTGTACCGGCTTAAGGCTCACCCGTTTGCCATGGAGTTCGAACCGTTCGGCCCCGAAGGGATCGAGTTCCTGGCGCAGCAGTTCCTCGACGGAAGCTTCGGTCCAGCTTTCTCGCGAGAGCAGACTGTATGCTCGTGACATCGCCTGCAGGCGGCCGATCAAGGCGTCGGCGAACTCGTCTTTCGACGCCGAGTTTTCACGGGTCCGGTTGGTGATGCTGGCGACGACCGCCAGCATGTTCTTGACGCGATGGTTCAGCTCCGAGATGAGCACCTGCTGACGCTCTTCCGCCTGCGCCAGCGTCGTCACGTCGATCATGGTCACGACCACGCCTTGGACGCCGCCGCTCTTGTCCCGATAAGGGTTGATGCGAACCAGGTGAAACCGGCCGTTGTCATCGCGCGCAAGGTGATGGTTCAGGGTCTCTCCCGTCTCGAACACCGCCTGGATGTGCCGCTTCAACTCGGGGTAGTCGAGTCGGCTCGAAAGGTCGGTCAGCGGGCGGCCGACATCGGACGGACGCAAGTTGAAGAACGATGACGCGGCGGGAGTAAAGGTCCGCACCACAAGGTTGCGGTCGAGGAAGATGGTGGCGATTTCCGTGCTTTCGAACAAGTTTCTGAGATCGCTGTTGGCGCGATCGAGTTCCTCTATCTTGCCGGTCAGCTCCGCGTTGATGGTGTTTAGCTCTTCATTGAGCGACTGCATCTCCTCCTTCGAGGCCTCAAGCTCCTCATTGGTCGACTGCGCCTCTTCATTGACGGAGACGAGTTCCTCGTTCGAAGATTTTACTTCCTCCAGCGCGGTTTCGTATTCCTCGATGGTCGATTGCAGCCGCTCGCGTGTGTCGCGCAACTCCCGCTCGAGATCGGCCGCGTCGTCGGTGCCGCGGGTTTCGTGTGCCGGCTCGGAGCGGATCTGGGACTGTCCTACCGGATTGAACAGGACGAGGTAGAGGGGCTCGCCATTACCGCGTTCCGTGTATGGCTCGACCGTCAATGTAATGAACTGAAGCTGTTCGTCGTCTTCCTCGACCGCTATATTCTCCCGCACGACCGTGCGGCGCGTCGTGGCTGCTTCCCGCAACGCGGCGCGCAGTTCCAGTCTCAGCCCGTGGCGGGCCTGGGTCAGCAACTGCCGGCTCGGGGCGCCTTGCGGCGCTTCCAGATATTTGCCCGTCCGCGCCGAATAGTAGACGATGTCGCCATCGCCATTGACCAGAACGTGAGGCGGGGCGAACCGCTCCAGCACCTGAGCCTCGATCGCCTGGCGCAGTGAATGGCTGGCCGCATCCTTCTTCGAGCCGCCGCGTCCGACCGGAAGGGCACCCGTGCGGCCATTGCCGATCAGGACCGGCGGCCGCGGCGTGGCATGTTCCCGCGCCTGGAATATCCGCTGCTTCTTGTCGACCGTGGCGAACAGGTCACCGTGCTGACCGATGGTTTCCGAGGTCCCGAGGAACAGATAGCCGCCCGGGCGCAGCGCGTAGTGGAAGATCGGGATGACCCGGTTCTGGATCTGCGGGCCGAAATAGATCAGCAGGTTGCGACACGAAATCATGTCGATGCGCGAGAAGGGAGGGTCGCGGATAATGCTGTGCGGCGAAAAGATGCACAGTTCGCGCACCTCCTTGCCGAGCACATAGCTCTCGCCGTCACTGTGGAAAAAGCGTTGCCTGCGCTCGGGCGAAAGCCCGTGCAGCAGCGCTTCTGGATAACGTGCCGCACGCGCCACCGCGAGCGCCGGCTCATCGATGTCGGTCGCGAATATCTGGACGCGCGGCGGCGCCGAAAGCTTCTCCATGCGCTCGCGCATCAGCATGCCGATCGAGAACACCTCCTCGCCGGTGGCGCAGCCGGGCACCCACACACGCACCGCATCGGAGGCGTTCTTGCCTTCGAAAATCTGCGGTATGATCTTGTCCTCCAGCAATTTGAACGCGTCGGCGTCGCGAAAAAAGCTGGTGACGTTGATGAGGAGGTCGCGAAACAGCTTCGCCACCTCGTCCGGATCCCTTTTCAGCCGTTCTGTGTAGGTGGTGATCGACTGCAGCTGCGTTATCTGCATGCGCCGCTTTACGCGACGCAGGAACGTCTTGGCCTTGTAGCCGGAAAAGTCGTGACCGGAATGGCTGCGCAAAATGGCGTAGATTTCATCGCGGGCTCGATCCATCTCGGCCTTGTGTTCGTCGTCTGCTTCGGTCAGGCCGTTCAGCACGTCGAAACCGCGGACAAACGCCTGAAGCTTTGCACCGATCTGCTCGGCGGGCGCCGCTATGTCGATCAGGCCGCTCGAAATCGCGCTCTGCGGCATGGCTGGATTGCGCGGGCCGGAACCGTTGGAGGCCTGGGCAATGGTCAGCCCGCCATGCTCCTTGATTGCCCTGGCGCCGAGCGTGCCGTCCGAATCGCCACCCGACAAGATAATGCCGACGGCATACTCGCCCTGGTCCTCGGCCAATGCGCTGAAGAAGATATCGATCGGCTTGCGCTCGCGGCTGAACGTGTTCGGCCGGCGCAGCGAAAGCGCGCCCTTACGGATGGTGAGGACGACGTTTTGCGGCATCACATAGACCTGGTCGGGTTGGACCGCTGCCCCATCCTCGGCCACCAAGACCGGCATTTCGGTATAACGTCGGATGACCTCGTGCAGCAGGCTTTCCCGCTCCGGGCTGAGGTGCGTGACGACGACGAACGCCATGCCGGTGCCGCCGGTCATTCCCTTGAACAGGCCCTCCATCGCCGGAATGCCGCCGGCCGATGCACCGACGCCGACTATGGGAAATCTGCCATTCTGGGATGCCACGCCAAGCCCCTGGTAACAGCCGCGAACACAAAGCCGTCAAATCGGGCCTCAGACCCTAATCGCGCCTCAGACTAAGACCGGGCCAAGCCTGAGGCCAGTAAATAGTCCAGTAACGGAACAAAGCACCGCGGCTGGGCATTAACATTTGGCTTCGGAGGCGGTTCCAATGGCAAGACGACCACCTGAAATAAAGCCGGCCAAGCGAATCCTGTTGCCCTCGCCGGATCTGACCAAGTTCCCGGTATCTGAAAACATCCCGCCTCGCCTGCTCGCGCTCGCGGAACGGTTGCAAGAGGTCCTGGCCCGCCATTTTGCGGAAGTCCGCGCCGACAGCCGTAAATTCCGCAGGAAGAAGGAACAATGAGGTGCGCGATCTGCAAGGCTTGCATATCCTGATCGTCGAGGACGAATGGATGCTGGCGGGCGATCTTGCACGTTACTTCAGCAAGATGGGCGCCGTCGTGCTTGGCCCAGTGGCGACGGTCGAACAGGCATCGAAACATACGGACGAGGCGGAGGCCGCGATCCTGGACGTCAATCTCAACGGACGACGGGTATTCCCGATCGCCGACGAGTTGATGCGCCGTGGCGTGCCGTTCGTGTTTTTCAGCGGCGATGAAGACATCGTTATTCCTGAGCGCCTTCGCTATGCCAGCAGCCTCCGAAAATCCTCGAACGGCCAGGCTGTCTTCGATGCTCTCTTCCCAGCCGAGACGTCGGCATCGAAAGGAGGCCGAGCGTCGGAGCCCTCGGACGACGTATTTTCGCTGCTGCCCAAGCTCAGGCTCGCGGCGCGCCTGCTGCTGGGAGATGTGGAGGCCTCCGACCGGCTGGTCGAGCGAACGCTCGAACAGGCCATCGGCGAAATCGACAAGAGACGATCCGGCTCCTCCACGGAGGACTGGCTCAACGGCATCATGCGAAACATCGTCAGGGCACGCGGGCCAAACCTGCTGCACTGACCGTGGCCGCCGTTTGCCGCGAGCCTACTTCCGGCTGCGCTCGACGAATTTGTTGAAGCGGCTGGTCTTTCCGCCGCTGGTCTCATCCTGGTAGAGGAAGGCCAGTTCGTTCTCATCGAAGATCCTGAAGAACTCGTCCCATTCGACAGGCTCGAACGTCTCTTCAGGCTCGCCGAAGTCGATGCGCAGTATGCCTCCCTCGCCCTTGGTGCGCACCACCGCCGGTCGCCCGTCGCGGTCCTCGGCCCAACGGCGGATTTCGTCGTGATCGGTGGTCGTCTTGGATTCAGACATCGCAATCTCCCTTCGATTCCACCGCAGGCCGCGAGATCTCACGCGTTGCTCCGGTCTGCCCTCACACAACCAGCAGATGCATTGCTGCCCGGCATGTGCGCGCGGTTGGTTGATTATGGCTTCTAACACCAAGCGCGCTTCGATGTTCCCGTGCCCAGCCCGAGGCGGGGTCGCTTTCGGAGCGCAGCGTTCCGGGAACTTTGTTGAAGCAAGGGAACAAACCTTTCGCCCGGAAGTTTGGGGCGGCAAAGCCATTCGTATGAGGAGTTGTCGTGAAACGTATACTGGTCACGGGAGGCTGCGGTTTTATCGGCCGCCACGTCGCCCAGGAACTCGTTGAACATGGCTATGGGGTTTCAATTCTCGATGCGCTGCTGGACCAGGTGCATGGTGGCGAGGCAATCAGCCTGCCGCCAGGCGCCAAGCTGATCAAAGGCGACGTTCGCGATCGCGACGCCATCGCAGAGGCGGTCGACGATGTCGACGCGATCATTCACCTGGCGGCTGAAGTGGGCGTCGGCCAGTCCATGTACGAGATCGCCCGCTATGTCGGCGCCAACGACCTCGGCACCGCCACGTTGCTGGAAGCGCTGATCAAACGCCCGATCGAACGGATCGTCGTTGCTTCGTCGATGAGCGTCTATGGCGAGGGTCTCTATGCCACGCCGGACGGCCGGCGCATCGACAATGCAAGACGGCAGCCGGACGACATCCGCAGCGGCCAATGGAATCCCCTGTCGCCGGAAGGTGAAGTCCTGTCGCCGCTGCCGACCGACGAACAGAAACCGGTCGATCTCGCCTCAATTTACGCGCTGACGAAATACGCCCAGGAACGCGCCGTACTGATCTTCGGCGAAGCCTATGGGGTCGATGCGGTGGCGCTGCGCCTGTTCAATGTCTTCGGCGCCGGACAGGCGCTCTCGAACCCGTATACCGGTGTCCTGGCGAACTTCGCCTCGCGCATCGCCAACGGCCAGCGGCCGCTGATCTTCGAGGACGGCGAACAGCAGCGCGATTTCGTGCATGTACGCGACGTCGCGCGCGCCTTCCGGCTGGCGCTGGAACAGCCGCAGGCGCGCGGGCACGTCATCAACATCGGCAGCGGCCGGGCCTACGCGGTCAGCGACGTCGCCCGGCTGCTCGCCGAAGCGATGGGCGTGCCTGGCCGCCAGCCGGAAATCCTCGGCAAGGCACGCTCCGGCGATATCCGCAATTGCTTTGCCGACATCTCCAAGGCGCGCGAACTGCTCGGCTTCCAGCCGCAGTACCGGCTGGAGCATTCGCTCGGCGATTTCGTCGCCTGGGTGCGCAACACGGTCGCCATCGATCGCAGCGCCGAGATGAAGCGGGAACTCGAAGCGCGAGGGCTGGTATCATGAGACCGGAGTCACCCGATTTTCGCGAAATGCCCATCGCCATTATCGGCGGCAGCGGCTTCATCGGCTCCAACCTCGCCGACAGCCTGTTGTCGGACGGCGAACCGGTGCTGGTCATCGACAACCTGAGCCGTCCCGGCGTCGAGCAGAACCTGGAATGGCTGACGCAAAAGCACGGCAGCCGCCTGACCATCGAAATCGCCGATATCCGCGACGCAGAGGCGCTGATGCCGCTGGTGGCGCGTTCAAAGGCGGTTTTCCACTTTGCAGCGCAGACCGCCGTCACCACGAGCCTGGTTCGGCCGGACGAGGATTTCGATATCAACCTGCGCGGAACGTTCAACGTCCTGGAAGCCGCTCGCCGCAGCGGCAAACGCATCCCCGTCGTTTTCGCCAGCACCAACAAGGTCTATGGCCGCCTCGCCGATCTCGTGATGCGCGAAGAAGACGGCAGATACGCGCCCCGCGACGCGGGCGTCCGAGCGCACGGCATCGACGAGACGCGCGGCCTCGATTTCTGCACGCCCTATGGCTGCTCCAAGGGCGCGGCGGACCAGTATGTCCTCGACTACGCCAAGTCATACGACCTGCCGACGGCGGTGCTGCGCATGAGCTGCATCTATGGACCGCGCCAGTTCGGGACGGAGGATCAGGGCTGGGTCGCCCACTTCCTGCTTAGCGCCTTCTCCGACCGGCCGATCACCATCTATGGCGACGGCAAGCAGGTGCGCGACATCCTCCACGTTGCCGACGCGGTCGCGGCTTATCGCGCCCTGCTCGACCGGATCGAGGCGATCAAGGGCCAGGCATTCAATCTCGGCGGCGGACCGGAAAACGCCGTCAGCCTGCGCATGCTGCTGAAGGAGATCCGCGACATAACGAAACGGGACGTTCCGATCCGTTACGACCGCGAACGCACCGGCGACCAACCGTTCTTCGTCGCCGACACACGCGCGATCGAGGCGGCGCTGGGATGGAAAGCGCACGTCCCGTGGCAAAACGGCATCCGCGACCTCGCCGACTGGCTGCAGCGTCATCGCCTCGACCCGCATCCCGAACCGGCGAGGTACGTGGCATGAGGGTCGCTCTGGTCAATCCGTCCTGGACGTACCAGGACAGCATCTATTTCGGCTGCCGCCAGCCGCATCTGCCGCTCGAACTCGGCTATTCGAAAGCGCTGCTCGAAGCAGCCGGCCACGAGGTGCTGATGCTGGACGGGCAGATCCAGAAGCTCGACAACGCCGCGCTCGCCGATCGCGTCGCCGCATTCGAGCCTGACATGACCGTCGTCAGCACCGCGCCGACCTACCTGTTCTGGCGCTGCGCACCGCCCGAGTTGCGGGTGCCGGCCGATTTCCTCAATCATCTTGCCGGGCGCGGCGGTCGCACCGTCGCCGTCGGGCCGCATGGCTCGGCGACGCCGACGCCGACTTTGCGTAAGCTTGGCGTCGACATCGTCGTGCGCGGCGAATGCGAGGAAGTGGTCGCTGAACTTGCCCGGCGCGACGACTGGAGCGCGGTGCCGTCCACCGCCCATTTCGAGCATGGAAAACTGGTCTCGAACGGCGGCGTGCATGCGAGCTCGTTCATCGATCACCCGCCGCTCGAATGGCCGTCGGACTGGATTGCCGCGCATTCGCACCACCATCACCGCTTCGACGACAACCAGGTCGGTTTCGGTGCGGAGGTCGAGGCGTCGCGCGGCTGCCCGTACAATTGCAGCTTCTGCGCCAAGATCGATTTCCGCGATGCCTATCGCCGCCGGAACCACGAAGCAGTTATCGCCGAGATCGACCGGCTGATCGCACAGGGTGTCGGCTACATCTACTTCATCGACGAGATCTTCCTGCCGCAAAAGGCATTGCTGGAGGCGCTGGTCGATCGCGATGTGAAGTTCGGCGTGCAGACCCGTATCGACCTCTGGAAGCCGGAATTGCTGAAGCTGCTCGGTGCCGCCGGCTGCGTCTCGATCGAGGCGGGCCTGGAAAGCCTGACTGTGGAAGGCCGCGCCATGCTGGCAAAACGCTGCCGTTTGGGCACCGAGGAGCTGGCCGCGTTGCTGGTCGACGCAAGGCGCCACGTGCCGTTCGTCCAAGCCAATCTGATCGGCGTGGTCGAGGACGATCCCGCGCTCGTCGATTATTGGCGAAAGCACCTGATCGACAACGGCGTTTGGGCCAACGAACCGGTGCCGCTCTACCCTTATCCGAGTTCGCCCAGCTATCGCGAACTTTGGGGCGAGCCGGACGATCTCGCCTGGGAGCGCGCGCATGAACATTACCTCGCATCCTTCCGAACGTTCAGCGACATCCAGGAGAAGCGTCCGCGTCCGCTGGCTGAATTGGAGGCCACATGTTGCGGACACTGAGCCCGCCGCGTCGCATACTGATGACCGTCGATGCCGTCGGTGGCGTCTGGCGCTATGCGCTCGATCTGGCCAGGCAACTGGTCGCCGGCGGCGACAGCGTCGTGCTTGCCGGGCTTGGTCCGGAACCGTCCAGGCAGCAGGCGGAGGAGGCCCGGTCATTCGCGGCGCTGACATGGCTCAACACGCCGCCCGACTGGATGACCCGCAACGAGCACGACCTCGACACATTACAGCAGGAGCTGCACCCGCTCATACGTGACTACGCCGTCGAAATCGTCCATCTCAACGCGCCGACGCAGGCCGCGGGGCTCGATGTGCCCTGCCCGGTCGTGACGGTGTCGCATTCCTGCGTGGTGACATGGTTCCACGCCGTCAAGGGACAGGCGGCGGACGGCGAATGGACCTGGCAGAAGGACCGCAACCGGCGCGGTTTCGACAAAGCAGGCATTATCGTTGCACCCAGCCGCAGCCATGCCGACATGCTCGAAACCTGCTACGGGCCGATCGCGCGCCTGAGCGTCGTCGGCAACGGGGCGCGGCCCGGCGCGAAGAGCGAAAGACGGGAATCGGTCGTTTTCGCCGCCGCGCGCTGGTGGGACGAAGGAAAGAATGCGGCGGTGCTGGACCAGGCCGCCTCCCTGGCGCAATGGCCGGTCTTCGTCGCCGGCTCCTTGCAAGGCCCGGACGGCCAGCATGTTGGCTTCAGTCACGCCGTTCCCGTCGGACCGGTGCCGCATGAGGAAGTGCGCTCGCTGATGGCGCGGGCCGGCATTTTCGTATCGCCGTCGCTCTACGAACCGTTCGGCCTGGCCACGCTGGAAGCCGCGATGTCGAAGACGCCTTTGGTGCTCGCCGATATCCCGACCTATCGCGAATTGTGGGACGGGGCGGCCATGTTCTTCGACGCGCGCGATCCGGGCGATCTCGCCAGATGCGTCAACAGCGTTTGCAGCGACGCGCAGCGCCGGCGAGAGCTCGGTGAAGCAGCGGCTCGCCGAAGCCGCAGATTTTCATTGGCAAGACAGGCGACCGCCATGCGCGGCGTCTACGACAAGGCGGCCCTGGCCACCATGGCGGATAATTGATTATGCGATTTTTATTCTACACCCATTCGATCGTTTCCGACTGGAACCACGGCAACGCACATTTCCTGCGCGGCATCATGCGTGAGCTGGTCGCGCGCGGGCACCAGGCTATCGCGCTGGAGCCCGCCGACGGCTGGAGCCGGTCGAACCTGCTGGCCGAGAAAGGGTCCTTCGCAATCGAGCGATTCCGGAAGGACTTCCCCGAGTTGATGCCGGTGACCTACGATGCCGCTTTCGACCACGAAGCCTGGATCTCCGACGCCGATGTGGTGATCGTGCATGAGTGGACCGAGCCGGACCTTGTTGCGCGGCTGGGCAGGGCGAAAGCAACTGGCGGCCGTTTCACGCTGCTGTTCCACGACACGCACCATCGCGCTATCTCGGCCACGCAAGCGATTTCCGCCTTGCGGCTTGAACATTACGACGGCGTGCTCGCCTTCGGCGAGGCGCTGCGGGAAAGCTATCTTCGCGCCGGATGGGGCAAGCGGGTCTTCACCTGGCACGAGGCAGCCGATGACCACCTGTTCCAGCCGCATCCTGAAATCGAGCGTAGTTCCGACCTTATCTGGATCGGCAATTGGGGCGACGACGAGCGCAGTGCCGAAATCAGGGAGTTCCTGGTCGGCCCGGTGCGTGAACTCGGCCTGAGCGGAACCGTCCACGGCGTTCGCTATCCGCGGGAGGCGCTCGCCGACCTTGCGGCCGCCGGCCTGCGCTGCGAAGGCTGGATCGCCAATGCCGACGTGCCGAAGGCGTTCGCGGCGAACCGCATCACGGTTCACATCCCGCGGCGTCCATACCGCGAAAGCCTGCCCGGCATCCCGACCATCCGCATGTTCGAGGCGCTCGCCTGCGGCATCCCGCTCGTTTCGGCGCCGTGGTCCGATGTCGAATGCCTGTTCAGGCCCGGCGTAGATTTTCTGTTTGCAAACAACGGTTCCGAGATGCGGCGTCATCTTCGCGCCGTGCTGCACGACGCGGACCTCGCCGCTTCTCTGGCGACATCGGGCCTCGAGACCATCCGCTTGCGGCACACATGCCGGCACCGGGCGGATCAATTGTTCGGCGTGCTCGCCGAATGCGGGCGCCGCCAAGCCGCCGACACGATCCTTGCAAAGGAGGCCGCCGAATGAAGATCGCATTTTACGGGTCAAGCCTGCTGTCGTCCTACTGGAACGGCGCGGCCACCTATTACCGCGGGCTGCTCAAGGCCTTGGCCAGGCTCGGCTACGACATCACCTTCTATGAGCCCGATGTCTACGATCGCCAGAAGAACCGCGACATCGAGGCGCCGGACTGGTGTGCCGTCGTCGTCTACGAGGCCACTCCGCATGCCATGATGCAGGTGGCGGCGCGAGCGGCGGAGGCAGATATCGTCGTCAAGGCGAGCGGCGTCGGTTTCGCCGACGACGCACTGTTGCGGGCGGTGCTCGATCACGCCCGTGCCGATGCGCTCACCGTATTCTGGGATGTCGATGCGCCGGCGACGCTTGGCCAGTTGCGCGACGAGCCCGACCATCCGCTGCATCGCGCGCTGCAGGAAATCGACCTCGTGCTGACCTATGGCGGCGGCGACCCGGTGGTCTGGGCCTATCGGGCAATGGGGGCGGCCGAATGCGTGCCGATCTACAACGCGCTCGATCCGGAAACGCATCATCCGGTCGGCAAGGACATGCGCTTTGCCTGCGATCTCGCCTTTCTCGGCAACCGGCTGCCGGACCGCGAGGCGCGCGTCGAGGCCTTCTTCCTCGACCCGGCCGGCCGCTCCGCCGATCAGCGCTTCCTGCTCGGCGGATCGGGCTGGGGCGACAAGCAGATGCCCGCCAATGTCCGATGGCTCGGCCATGTCGGCACGCGCGACCACAATGCATTGAACGTCACGGCCAAGGCGGTGCTGAACATCAGCCGCGACAGCATGGCGGCCAATGGCTTTTCACCTGCGACGCGCGTTTTTGAGGCGGCGGGCGCCGGCGCATGCCTCATCACCGACGCCTGGCTCGGCGTCGACCTGTTCCTGAAACCCGGCGAGGAAATCCTGGTCGCGCGCGATGGCGAGGACGTCGCCGAGATCATGCAAAGCCTTAGTGCCGAACGGGCCAAGGCGATCGGGGCATCGGCGCTTCGGCGGGTACTTGGCGAACATACCTATATGACACGGGCCGTTTTGGCCGACGCCATCTTCAGGCGCCATTTCGAGCGTCCGACCGTGGAGGCGGCCGAATGACGAAGCCGCTCGACATCGTCTTTCTTGGCCTGTCGCTCTCCTCATCCTGGGGAAACGGCCATGCCACCACCTTTCGGGGGCTGCTTAAAGGTCTCCACGAACTCGGCCACCGCGTCACTTTTCTCGAACGCGACGTGCCGTGGTACGCAAGTCACCGGGATCTGCGCGATCCCGATTTCTGCGCCTTGCGCTACTATGAAACGATCGATGATCTTCGCCGCAATTTTGCGCGCTGCCTGCGCGATGCCGATATCGTGGTCGTCGGCTCCTTCGTTCCCGAAGGCCCTGAAATCATCGACGTCGTGGCATCGTTGTGCACGGGTCAGTTCTGCTTCTACGACATCGACACTCCGATCACGCTGGCAAAGCTTTCGACCGATGATTGCGAGTACATTGCCAGGCGGCAGGTCCCGTATTTCGACGTCTACTTCTCCTTCACCGGCGGGCCGACGCTTGCCCGTCTAACGGCGGAATTCGGCGCGAGGCGGGCCGAGCCGCTCTACTGCTCCGTCGACCCGGAACGGCATCACGGAACCGGTGATCCAATCCGCTGGGATCTCGGCTATCTCGGCACCTACAGCCCCGACCGCCAGGCGACGCTGGAGGCCCTGCTGTTCGAACCGGCGCGTCGCATGCCAGAGCGCCGCTTCGTCGTGACAGGCTCGCAATATCCGCGCGAAATCGCCTGGCCGGACAATGTGGATCGCATCGAACACCTGCCGCCGGCAGATCACGCCGCCTTTTACAGCCGCCAACGCTACACGTTGAACGTCACGCGCAGTTCCATGATCGCGGCCGGATGGTCGCCCAGCGTGCGCCTCTTCGAGGCAGCCGCCTGCGGCACGGCGATCATCAGCGATAGCTGGGCCGGACTGGACAGCCTGTTTCCAGAGCGGACGATCCACACGGCTCGCAGGACCGAGGACGTAGTCGGTATCCTGTCCGGGGAATCCGACGGCGCCCGGCTTGCCATGGCCAGGCAGGCGCGCGTGCTCATCCTCGCAGCTCACACAAGCATCGCAAGAGCCCGCGAATTCGTTTCGCTGCTGGCGCAGGCCAAATCGCCAGGTTCTGTTCTCGATCTGGACGTCGAGAGCGCAGCATGACCCGCAGACGGGAGAAGATAGAGATGCAGCTATCAAGAAAGGCGCAACGGACCAAGACCGTGCTTGTCGCCGGCGGCGCAGGTTTCCTCGGTTCGCATCTTTGCGAGACAATGTTCCAGGCCGGCTGGCGCGTGATCTGCGTCGACAATTTCCTTACCGGCCGCATGGAGAACATAGCATCGATCGCCGATCGTCCGGATTTTCGGCTGATCAAGCAAGACATTTGCCGACCGTTGGAGCTTGGCGAACCGGTTGACCGCATCTTCAACATGGCGTGCGCGGCCTCGCCGCCGCGTTACCAGGCCGACCCGGTCCATACGACGCGGACTTGCGTCATCGGAACGCTCAATCTGCTGGAGCTCGCCGCCCGCAATGGCGCCCGGTTCCTGCAGGCGTCCACCAGCGAAATTTACGGCGATCCCGAACAGCATCCGCAGAAGGAAGACTATGTCGGCCACGTGAACTGCATCGGGCCCCGCGCCTGCTATGACGAAGGCAAGCGCACCGCCGAAACCTTATGCTTCGATTATTTGAGAATGGGAAAGGCCGATATCCGTGTCGCGCGCATCTTCAACACCTATGGTCCCAGGATGGACCCTGCGGACGGACGGATCGTTTCCAATCTGATCATGCAGGCACTCGAGAGACGGCCGCTGACGATATTCGGCGACGGGCTGCAGACCAGGTCGTTCTGCTACGTTTCCGATCTGGTCGACGGCTTGATCCGGCTGATGGAGGTCGATCCCAATCCACGCCAGCCGGTTAATCTGGGCAATCCGGGGGAGTTCACCATCCTGCAACTGGCGAGCCTGGTGAGAGGCATGACCGCAACCAAATCGGGCCTGAAATTCCTGCCGCTGCCGCAAGACGATCCTCGTCGTCGGCAACCCGACATTTCCCGCGCGAGAAAGCTTCTCGGCTGGTCGCCAAAAGTGCCGCTCAGGCAGGGTTTGATGCACACGATCGGCTATTTTGCCGAGCTTGAGACGGCGCAGATGATCGACAGAAGACGTCGAATTGCCGCCACCGTGCGTTCTGCATCAGGCCGGCTGCAAAACCTGCCGGCCTGAGGCGAGGAGCGTCTGGCCGCTGTATGATCGCGCGGTCGTTTCGGATTTGGTCACTTTTTCTCGTCGCGGGAACAACCCGTCCAGCTTCTGGTTCTGCCAAGGTACCGGCATGGAGACGACTGTGCATCCGAAGCGATCCGCCAAAGACATCGAACAAATGGCCGCAAAGGAGACGGCTGCCTTCCTGCGGCGCGCCTCTATCACCTATCTGGAATGTTGTGTGAGCCTGATGATGACGCATCTTCAGCGCGAGGAGGTAGCCGCCATCCTCGAAAAGGAAGCGGATATGCTGCGCCGGCTGGATTGATCGGGCTCGAAGGGCCGCAGGTCGCCTTGGCTTTCCAGGAAACGAAGCAGCGCGGCAGCGTAACGTCTTGCCGCGGCCGCCAGCCGGATCTGTTCCCGATCATCGCCCGATCGCTCAGCCATGCTCCACAAGCCAAGCTGGAAGGCGAGATAGCAGGGCTCGTAGTAGTGGACCAGTTTGGCATCGACGGGACGAGACGTAGTCGCCTCGACAGCTTTGCACAGTGCCGCAGTCGCCGCGTCGGAGAGGCTGTACTCGACACGGGCGCCGGCAATGTCCCAGGCGATGTCCTGGCAGCCGATCAGATCGTGCGATCGGCAATGGTCGAGGGCGTCCGTCTTGATCAGCGTTCCGCCGCGCGAAAGGATGAACTCCCACGGATGAAGCCGCCCGTCGATTTCGACCCGCTGCATGGTCTTTGGTGAAGCCTGTTTCGAGAACCAGTTCCGCAGCTCCGCCGCGCGGCTTTCGCCCAGCGCCTCGCTGGTATTCCGCACGGCCATGTCGGCAAGCGCCTCCAGCGAGGCACCCGGCCCGGAGGCGGGCAGATTGGCTGCGCGCCAGGCGAGATAGCGCGCCAGATGAGCGACCATTTTTTGTTTCGAATGCCTTGCCCGCTCCAGCGTTGCACCGTCGCTCCAGCGTTCGACGAGAAAGCCATGGCACAGCCCGGCAATTTCCGGGCCAAAGCCTGCGTCATGCAGCCTCCTGGCAGTCTCGGCCTTGTGCATTCCGATTTCACCGAGGCCGACGAATTTGACCGACCATTTTTCCCGGCCCGCAGAAGCAAGAAACTTTCGCCGCTCTAAGCCGCGGTGGACGGGTGGCCAATGATCCTGCGAGCCATAATGCAAGCGACGCCACTCTCCGGCGGATATTTCCATCAGGCTGACCGCTGTGCGGCCGATCGTCCTGGCCACCCAATCCCGCAGCGCCGGCAGAGCGGATCCCGCGGGGAAAGTCCGTTCGAAATCCGCGGTGTGTTTTTGGCAAACCGTCCATGCCTCACGGATGTCCGCCGATGCCTCGGGACCCGGCCCACCCGAATGGCTGGGGAACAGATGGATGCGCCCGGCATCGATATCCAGCGCTTGCAGCCATGCGACGACGGCGTGAAACGAGCTGCCGGACAGGCCCGGGCCCTCATCGACGACAGCGAAATGGGCCGATGGCCTTGTCCTCCAGCCGCCGATCAGTTCCGGATCGGCGGCAAGCCGCCTGCGAAACGGATGACCGATCGGACGGACACCGACGGGTGCCTGTGCGCCGATGGCTGCAGCCACCATCGCTGCAAGCCCCAGGCCGATGCTGCGGATGCCGATTACGCATGTGTTCGCATCGAGACCCGACTGCCGCGCGGCGACCAAATAGCTTTCCGGATAGAGCGCGTAATGGGCGTAGCCCTCGGCCGTGCCGATGAGGATTTCGCCGTCGCAATCGAGTTCGGCCAGCATTCGCGGCACGTCGGCATCGATCGGGCCGTCGACGGCGAATCCGGCCCTCCACGATCTGCCCACGTCCCGGGCCAAGCCGACCAGGAGATTTGCGCCCGCGATCCGCTGTCGGGAATTCCTGTCCATGCCGTTGGCCTCGAATTCAGCATCGGCAAGGCCCTGGACCAATTCCGAGGTCTTGATGAACAGGCCGACCAGGGCTGCGTGGCGTTCGATCCCGCTGGGCATGTCCGCAATGTGCCCGGCCGCTTCGCAGGCCGAGCTGCGAACATGTCGCGCGCTCTCAATTCGCTTGTGGTCGCCATAGACGATCATTGTCCCGTCCCGGTTGGCCTCACTGCACAACTCGGCGAGCGCTACTTTGATCCACCATCGGTTGCACGATTTTTGCAGCCGGCAAGGAACAATCAGCGAGGCAGGCGGTTTGGCACGAAGAACTTACCTTCAACAGCATAGGCAGCGGTTTCGTGGGATCGAAGAAAGTTCGGATCGGAATAGTCGGCGTCGGCAACTGCGCCTCCTCCCTTGTTCAGGGCATCACCTATTACCGCGACGCAAGAAGCAATGAGCCCATACCCGGGCTGATGCATGCCGATCTTGGCGGCTACCATGTCAAGGACATCGAAGTGGTCTGCGCTTTCGACGTCGCCAAGGGCAAGGTCGGACGCGATGTGGCCGACGCGATCTACAGCGCGCCGAACAATACTTTCCGCTTTGCCAATGTAGCGCCTACCGGCGCCCGCGTCGAACGCGGACCGACGCTGGATGGCATCGGCAAATATCTGCGTGACGAGATCGTGGAGGCCGACGAACCCGTCGCCAACATCAGCAAGATCCTCGCCGAAAGCGGCGCCGAAATCCTGGTGTCATATCTGCCTGTCGGTTCGGAGGAGGCAACGCGCTTTTATGCCGAGTGCGCGCTCGAGGCGGGCTGTGCCTTCGTCAACTGCATACCCGTCTTCATCGCCTCGCGGCCGGAGTGGCGCCGGCGCTTCGAGCAGCACGGCCTGCCGCTGATCGGCGACGACATCAAGAGCCAGGTCGGTGCGACGATCGTCCACCGGCTGCTCGCCAACCTGTTCCGCGAGCGCGGCGTGCGCATCGATCGCACCTACCAGCTCAATTTCGGCGGCAACACCGACTTCCTCAACATGCTGGAGCGCGAGCGGCTGGAATCGAAGAAGATCTCAAAGACGCAATCCGTCACCAGCCAGATCGACGTTCCCCTGGAGCCCGGCAACATTCACGTCGGGCCGAGCGACCATGTCCCGTGGCTGACCGATCGCAAGTGGGCCTATATCCGGGTCGAAGGCACGACCTTTGGCGGCGTACCGCTCAATGCCGAGCTCAAGCTGGAAGTGTGGGATTCGCCCAATTCGGCCGGCGTCGTCATCGATGCGGTGCGTTGCGCCAAGCTGGCGCTCGACCGCGGTATCGCGGGCGCGCTGACCGGTCCCTGCAGCTATTTCATGAAATCGCCGCCCGAGCAGTTCACCGACGCGGAAGCGCGCCAGCGCACGCTCTCTTTTATCGCCGGCAAGGACGAGCCGATGCTCGATGCCGCGGAATGACGACGACGTTCTTTCTGGTGCGCCACGCCGCGCACGACAATGTCGGCTGTTATCTTGCCGGAAGGATGGCCGGCGTTTGCCTCGGCGAAGCCGGCAAGGCACAGGCCTCGCATCTGGCAGACCGCATGGCACGTGAGGCGATAGCGGCAATCTTCTGCAGCCCGCGCGAACGCACGCAGGAGACTGCCAATCCGATCGCGCTCGCCTGCAATGCCGGTGAAATCGCGATCCGCGAGGAGATCGATGAGATCGACTTCGGCACCTGGTCGGGGAAGACCTTCGAGGAGCTGAACCAGGATGCCGACTGGCGGGTGTGGAACGACCAGCGCCAGCAGGCGAGAACACCGAGCGGCGAGACCATGCGGGACGTGCAGCAACGCGTCGTCTCATTGATCGAGCAGGTCCGCGGCACCTACCAGAACCAGGGCGTCGCACTGGTCAGCCATGCCGACGTCATCAAGGCCGCCGTGTGCAAGGTGCTCGGCCTGTCGCTGGGGAACTGCTTTCGCTTCGATATCGACCCAGCCTCGATCACCACGGTTGTTTGGGGGGACTGGGGGTCGAAGCTGATCAGACTCAACGAAGCTGCCTGACGAGGAATTGCCGGATGCGCATGGCTATTTTCGGTCTTACCGTGACATCGTCGTGGGGCAATGGGCACGCCACGCTGTGGCGCGGATTGATCCGGGCGATGGCCGGGCTGGGCTGGTCCATCACCTTCTTCGAACGCAACACTCCCTATTATGCCGGGACGCGCGACCTCGATCAGTTGGATGGCGGCAGCATTGTCCTTTATCCGGACTGGCAGGACATCCAGAGCGTTGCCGAGCAGGCGATGAGTGAGGCCGATGTCGTCATCGTCACCTCCTATTGCCCCGATGCCGTGAGCGCGTCGCGCCTTGCCCGCCAGGCCTGCCGCGGACTGAAGGTGTTCTACGATCTGGACACGCCGGTGACGCTGGCGCGGATCGAACAAGGTGAGCCTCCGGCCTATTTCGGGCCGGAAGGGCTTCGCGATTTCGATCTCGTGCTGAGCTACACGGGAGGAACCGCGATCGACGCATTGAGGTCGATGCTGGGTGCGCGCCACGTCATGCCGCTCTACGGCCATGTCGATCCAGAGCGACACCGGCCCGCCCCGCCCAGGCCGGAGTTTGCCGGCGACCTTTCCTATCTCGGGACCTATGCGGCAGACCGCCAGGCCGGGGTCGAGAGGCTGCTGGTCAGCCCGGCTGCGCGCCTGCCGGAGCGCCGCTTCATCATTGGCGGCGCACAATATCCGCAGGAATTCCCGTGGAGCGACAATATTTTCTTCGTCCGTCACCTGCCGCCCGCCGACCACCCCGCCTTCTTTTCATCATCACGGCTGACCCTGAACGTGACCCGCGAAGCGATGGCCGAAAGGGGCTGGTGTCCTTCCGGCCGGCTGTTCGAAGCCGCCGCTTGCGGTGCCGCGATGGTGAGCGACACATGGCCGGGACTGGAGGCCTTTTTCCGGCCCGGCGAAGAGATCGTTGTGGCGAACAGCACCGACGATGTGGTCGCCGCGCTCGACCTGTCCGACGCCGAGCTTGACGCTATCCGCCGCCGAGCACGCGAGCGGGTGCTGGACGAACACACCTCGGCGCGGCGCGCGAAGGAATTCGACCGCATACTGTCCGATGCACTGCACGGCTCCACGCATGGCGAGCCGTTGAAGGAGGCAGTTTGATGTTGGGCATCGTGCCCGCAGCCGGACGGGGAAGCCGCATCCAGCCGCTCGGCTTTTCGAAGGAGCTTCTGCCGGTCGGCAGCCGCATCGACGGCAACACCGAGCGGCCTTGCGCGGTCAGCGAATACCTGGTGCGCCGCATGGTGCGCGCGGGGGCCGACAAGATCTGCTTCGTCATCGGCTCGGGTAAGTCGGATATCCTCGAATATTATTCTGCCGGCTATGCCGACGCGACTGCGCTGTTTGTGGTGCAGCCCTCTCCGGTCGGCCTTTGCGACGCCATCTTCCGTGCCGCACCGCTCGTCACAGCCGATGAGACCGTTCTGGTCGGGTTGCCCGATACGATCTGGTTTCCCGAAGACGGCTTCCTGGCCCTCCCGGACGACGGCCTGTCCTTCCTGCTGTTTCCGGTGGACCAGCCGGAGTTCTTCGATGCCGTCGTTGTCGACCAGGACGGCCGGGTGAAGCAAATCCAGGTCAAGCAGCAGAATGCCCAATCGAACTGGATCTGGGGTGCGTTCAAGATGCCCGGCCGCACCCTTCACCAGCTCGCCGCGCTGTGGCGGGAACGGGACCGGTGCGACGAATATATCGGCACGCTGGTCAATGCCTATCTCGCCGCCGGAGGCGATGCCTGTGGCATCAAGGCTGGCACTGCCTATGTCGACGTCGGCACCTTCAACGGCTACCGCACCGCACTTCGCCTGCTTGAAAGCGCCGCCGGTACCAGGGACGATCAAGTCGACATTACGCTGCCCGGCCACCAGCACGTCCCTGTCCTCGCAGGCGAAAGAGGCTAGCCATGCTGCATTCCGATGCCGAAATCCGCCGCCGTATCGATGCGCTCGGCCCATGGTTCCACAATATGGAACTGGCCGGCATCGAAACCGCTCCCGACCATTTCCTTGGCAACTATCCGCTGATCAAATGGCGCAAATTCGCCGACGCCATTCCCGCCGATCTTTCCGGCAAGGCGGTGCTCGACATAGGCTGCAATGCGGGTTTCTATTCGATCGAGATGAAACGCCGCGGCGCCGGCCGCGTGCTTGGCATCGATTTCGATGAGGCTTACCTGGCGCAGGCGCGCTTTGCCGCCGAGGTAGCAGACTGCGACATCGAATTCCGGCAGCTCTCGGTCTACGACGTTGGCGCCCTGCATGAGCGGTTCGACATCGTGCTGTTCATGGGCGTGCTCTACCATTTGCGCCATCCCTTGCTCGCACTCGATCTGATCCGGGAGCACGTCGCCCGGGACCTGATGATCTTCCAGTCGATGCAGCGCGGCAGCACCAACGTGCCGGCGCTCGAGCAGAATTATCATTTCTGGACCCACGACCTGTTCGACCGGCCGGAGTTCCCAAAGCTACATTTCATCGAGCATCGTTACGCCGACGACCCGACCAACTGGTGGATTCCCAATCGCGCCTGCACCGAAGCCATGCTGCGCAGCGCCGGCTTCGAGATCGTGCTGCAACCGGAGCAGGAGGTCTATTTCTGCCGCACCGGCGACGTGCCGGCCGGCGGCGGCGCCGTCTACCCGTCGAAAGGACCGACAAATGATTGAAGCCGCGATGATCTGGAACGAGCCCAACAACAAATCCCACTGGGATCCCGAGCTCGACCCCGACTGGAGCCGCTTCGCCGCTACGGCAATCCTGGCCGCCGACGCGATCGCGTTGGAGAATCCGGCCTTGACCAAAGTCCTTGGCGGCATCTCGCCGATCGATGCCGGCTTCATGACACGGATGAAGGAATTCGGCGTGCTCGATCATGTCGACGCAGTCGCCGTGCACGGCTTTCCGCTCGACTGGAACCTCTGGCAGATCCACGAATGGCCGCAGAAGATCGGCGAGATTTCGGCTGTCACCGATCTTCCGGTATGGGTCAGCGAGGTCGGCGTATCGACCTTCGGCGCCGAGGAGGTACAGGTCTGGGGCCTGCGCCGGACCGCGGAATTGCTGATCGGCAACGCGCCGCGCATCCAATGGTACAGCCTCTACGACCTGCCGCGCGAGTGGGAAGCGACGACACGCCATCGCGAGGCGGAAGGCTCGTCTTACTACCGCCATTTCTACATGGGCCTGCTCCGCCAGGACGGCACGCCAAAGCCCGCGCTCGAGGAGTTCCTTCACCACACGCCGGCAATGGGACTGGTGCAGTGGTTCCATTTCGAAGATCACCGGCTGGACGACGCCGTTGCCTGGATGAAACGCCTCGGCGTCACCAATCTGCGTACCGGGCTTTCCTGGGCCGACAGCTTCAGGCCGAACGCACTTGACTGGTTCGACCGGCAGATGGAGGCTTTGGCCGACTTCGACGTGACGGTTACTTTCTGCTTCACGCCGGAACACCGCGGAATGATGCCGCACCACAGCAGTCCGCCGCTGGTGCCGGAGGAATTCGCCGACTTCTGCGCGGCAATGACGCGCCGATATGCCGGCAGCATCGCTGCCCCTTCGGTCTGCAGGCTGCGCGCCTCCGCAGCGTGAGGAGCTTCGGCCCTCCAGCCATGACGCTCACCATCCTCAACGTCGCCTATCCCCTCGCCCCGGTCGGGCCGGATGCGGTCGGTGGTGCCGAGCAGGTGCTGTCGATGCTCGACCAGGCGCTCGTACAGGCCGGACACCGCTCGATCGTGATCGGCTGCCAGGGCTCGAGCGCTGCGGGTGTCCTCATCGAGACGCCGGCCGAACCGGGCGTGCTCGATGAAGCGGCCAAGCGCCGGGCGCAGCGTGCTCATTGCGCCGCAATTGCCACCGCGCGCGCTCGCTGGCCAATCGAGGTGGTCCATTTGCACGGTATCGATTTCGATGCCTATCTGCCGGGCGACGGGCCGACATTGGTGACCCTGCATTTGCCGCTCGACTGGTATCCGGCCGACGCTCTCAATCCGGCGCGGGAGGATCTGTGGCTGCATGCGGTATCGGCGGCTCAGCAAAGAACCGCGCCGCCGGGAGCCAGGCTGATTGGGCCGATTCCCAACGGAGTGGACGTCGACGCGCTGAGCGAGCCGCAGGCCAAACACGACTTTGCGCTCGTGCTCAGCCGCGTCTGCCCGGAAAAGGGCATCCATCTGGCGCTCGACGCAGCCAAGAAGGCCAGCGTGCCGCTGGTCATCGGTGGCAAGGTCTACCCCTATGAAACGCACACAGCGTATTTTCGCGACGAGGTCGAACCCCGGCTGGACGACCGGCGCCGCTTCCTTGGTCCGCTCGGCTTTGTCGCCAAGCGGCGCCTGCTGAATACAGCCCGCTGCCTAGTCATCCCGAGCCTTGCCGCGGAGACCAGTTCGCTCGTCGCAATGGAGGCGCTCGCCTGCGGCACCCCCGTGGTGGCCTTCGCGAATGGCGCACTGCCGGATGTGGTCGAGCACGGCAAGACCGGGTATCTGGTCGGGGATGTCGACGAGATGGCCGAAGCCATCGCTGCCGCACCCAGCCTGGACCCCGAGACCTGCCGAGCCGAGGCGCGGCGGCGCTTTTCACTCGACCGCATGGTTTCCTCCTACATGGACGCCTATCGGGCGCTGGCACGGCTCGGCACAGACAGCGGGCAGCTCGCGACGGCGAGGTGAGCAGGACATGCTCCGCAGTGAGATCATCGACGATCCGGCGGACCTCGAAGCCCTCGAGCCGCACTGGTGGGAACTTTGGTCGCGCAGTCCCTCGGCGACGCCGTTCCAGTCTCCCGCATGGTTGCTGCCATGGTGGCGGACATTTGCTCCCGGCGAGCTAGCGACGGTCGCCGTCTGGCGTGGCGACGATCTGGTCGGCCTGGCGCCACTCTATCTGGAACGCCACGACGCCGGCGCGCGATTGCTTCCGCTCGGCATTTCGTTGAGCGACTATCTGGATGTCCTTTGTCTTCCCGAGATGGCCGAACCGGTCGGCGCAGTCATCGGTGGCGCCGTTCTTTCCGTCGGCTGGTCACAGTGGATCTTGCAGGATCTGCCTCCCGGCGGCGCCGGCCTTGCCATCAGGCATGCCGCGCTCGAATCGTGCCAACCCGTCGGTCACGCCGCTTGCCCGGTGCTCGCCCTCGCTGGCGACCAGACGCTTCAAGGCTGCGTTCCGGCACGGCGGAGGCGCCAATTGCGGCGCGCCCACAGGGCCGCGTCGAGACGCGGCAGTGTCTCCATCGAACCCGCTTTGTCCGATCCGCAGATATTCCTCGACCACCTGATCCGCCTTCACCGCGCGCGCTGGGCCGGACACGGCGACGGCGTTCTGTCCGATTCCCGCGTGGAAGCATTCCACCGTCAGGCGCTGCCGCAGCTGGTCGCACAGGTGCTTGCCCGATGCTGGCTTGTCACGATCGGTAACGCGATCGTGGGCGCCTATTACGGGTTCCATCATCGTGGCCGCGCTTGCGCTTATCTCGGTGGCTTCGATCCGGCCTATGCCGATGAAAGTCCCGGCGCGCTGCTCATCGGCCAAGCGATAAGGCAGGCGATCTGCGAAGGCGCGGAAGAGTTCGATTTTCTGCGCGGACAAGAGGCCTACAAGTACAGCTGGGGCGCCGTCGACCGGTGGACGATGCGCAAGATCTGGACGCGGAGCAAAGGGCGATGAGCGCGACCCAGCCAGAATCTCGGCGGTCGATATCAGCAAGGCGGGTGCTGGAGGATTGCATGGCAGACGGTGCCGGCGTCGAAGCCGTCATCGCCAGGCTGGCTCTCCGTTTCGAGACAGGAATCGATGCTGCAGAATTGGCGAAGATTGCGCAAAACACGCACTCGGCTGACCCGCGAAACACGGCAAAACTGCAACGGATTGCCGACCTGCTTCGGCGCAGGCCCGAGATCTTCGCCACGCTGCGCAAAACAGGTGGCGCCGTTCGGCACGAGCGTGGCGAGGACGAGACCGACGATGCGATCGTCAAGCGGCTGGCGGCTGGGTTTGACGCGGCGGCGGCGATCTCCCCGGCGGCGAGCGTCCAGCTGTCATCGCTGGGCAATGAGGAAAACCTCTCTGCCGCTACGGCTGAGATCGTTGCATGGCTGGAGAGGCGAGGCTTTACCGGCACCGGCCGCGACATACTGGATATCGGCTGTGGTATCGGTCGGTTCGAACAGGCGCTCTCCGCTCTGTCGCACCGAATCGTTGGCAGCGATATATCCCCAGCGATGATCTCGATCGCCCGCCGGCGATGCGCCGGGCTCGGCAACGTAGAATTCCGCCCTACGCGCGGTTTCGATCTTGCCGATTTTTGCGATGCAAGCTTCGACCGCGTGCTGGCCGTCGACAGCTTTCCCTATCTGGTGCTGGCCGGCCTTGCGGAGCGACATTTCGTGGAAATCGCGCGCGTGCTGAAGAGGCCGGGGATGGCCGCGCTTTTGAATTATTCATATCGCGGCTCGCCGGCGCTGGATCGCGCCGATGTCCATAACTTCGCCAACGCAAATGGCATGCAAGTCCTCGTCGACGGCGAAAAGCCGTTCCGGCACTGGGACGGCGATGCCTTCCTGCTTACGATTTCCGGCGGAACATTGCGGCCCAACGCTGGTTCGGATGCCGAACGGGAAAAGCCGCTATTCGACGGTATGAAGGAGGACAAGATGGCGTCCGGAAGCAAGAAGCACATCGGTCGCGGCAGTCACGGCAAAGGCGCTGGCGCTGGCGCGATGACGGATCTTCCCAAGGACAAGATCGGAGAGAACGCCGTTCTGTCCAACAGAGACAAGAAGCAGCACACCAAGGAGCGTGGGCTCGACGGCAATCGGGTCAAGTCCGAGCAGTACCAGGATCATTCAGCGGATCGGCGGCCTGAAGACTGATCGTTGCGGCGGCATATGGCTTGCAGCCGGCGAGCAATTGAAACACCGCGAGAACCCAACCGCTGACGAAGCTGTGCAAGGACCGAAGCCGGTCGCATGGACGCCCTGCAAATTCTTGCAAACTCGCACTGTTGCCACCAGAGTGAGGTGAAGGGACCAACATTTGCCAAGAGAGCGCGATGTCTCGCTCAAGGGAAGATTCCGTCAGCACGCGTGCCGATCTGACGATAGACCGGGAAATCGCTTCCTTGCTTGCGGCCATCGAGCAGGAAAGGGTTCCTGACCGGCTGACCAAACTTGCGATCGAGTTGCAGCATGCGCTTGTCGAAAGGCACTTGCGCGAGACCAGCAACTAACGTGACGTGTATTAGCGGCGCCTCTCGGCTTCGAAGTCCAGTTGTCCTTCGGACAGATAGCTGCGCCTTTCCATCAGGGTTTGCGAGGAACTTTCGCCAAGGTATTCCAGCACGCCGGCGCGTGCCCTGTTGAGCCGGCTCTTCACGGTTCCCACCGCGCAACCGCATATTTCGGCCGTTTCCTCATAGCTGACGCCCAGAACGCCTATCAACATCAGAACCTCGCGCTGGTGCTCAGGAAGGCTCTGGATGGCCTGGTGGACCTCCTTGCCCTGCACGGACCATTCCTGCGTCGCTTCCGAGATCGGCCGCAGCGATGCGCAGTCGAGCAGGCCGGGCGCTTCCCTCACCGCGGCCCTGACACGCGTGTAGTAGGTGTTGCGCATGATCGTAAAGAGCCATGACTTCATGCGCGTTCCAGCTTCGAATTTGTCAATGTTGGCCAAGCCCTTGGTCAGCGTCTCCTGGACCAGGTCGTCGGCATCATCGGGGGTGCGGCAGAAGGTGCGGGCGAAAGCCCTCAAAGCGGGTATGAGGTCGACGATGGAAACTTCTTCGGTTTCGCGAGTCGCCAAGGCGTAGGCTGCAGGTGGCAATGGTCCAGCTCCCGTCCAGAATGAGTTCGTGAGCGCAGACCAGTTAAATGCATTGGGCGAAAGATCGTTCCGGTTGGCGAAAGCACCCGGCTCCAGAAACCGGAGAGGACTTGGCTGAGCAATCCCGGCCGACGGCGATATTTTTGACGGAACAACCATCGGGATCGCGGAGTTCAAAATCAAGGTCGTCCGACAAATTCGCGCGCCGACATTTGGCGCGTCGAAATGCGATCTCGCAGCGAGCCTTGGCTGCGACCTCAAGGGCGGCCCGCCACCTCAAGAAACAGGAGGAGTCCATGACAGGAAACAAGCACGCCAAAGGCAAAACGCCGGCCGATAGCGATCTTGCCAACGATCCCGGCATCGGCAGTTCCAGGGGCACGATCAAGGAGGGCGACCGGCTCGATCAGGGCAACAATACGTTCGAAGGCGATGTCGAGAACGACACCACGCCGCAAGGCGGTATCAATCCCCGGCAAAAGATGCGGACCAACAAGTGACCGGCTGCGCACGATCGAACAAACCTGCTGCAACCCGTGCAGCAATCCCGCGTTAAAGAGCATGAGCCTCGTGTCCGCCCCGGACGTTGATGCGACAGGCTCTTTCGCGGAGACACAGATGACAAAAAAATCGTTTGGCCGCCCCGTTCCAATTCTCGTCGGCCTTGGTTTCCCTCGCCATGTCGAGAATATCTGGCAGGCCTATGACGTCTTAAACGAATGGCCGAGCCGCGGTCCGGCGCACAAGGCGGCGTTCGACGCCTGTCGCGCCGGGCTGGCTGACGAGGTCGACGTCGAGACGGTGCGCGCGGCGTTCGATACGTTCGCCCGCAAGGCGGGCATTCTGGCCTACGATATCGCAGCCGAAATACCAGCACGCCCCACAACAGCTGCGAAGGCCCACGACGTCTGGCCGAAACGCCCATCGGACGGCCGTGTAGACCCTGAAGACGCCCAGCTTGCTTGAAGCGGCCACCTTGCTTGAAGCGGCCACCTTGCTTGAAGCGGCCACCTTGCTTGAACCGGGAGGAATACGGTGCTGAGAACAGAGTTCGATACCCCTGTTTGCATCTATTTCGGCAAGCCTGGGCGATCGCGATTGGTCAGTTCCGTTTTCGAAGCAGTACATTGCCTGAAAAGCGAGAAATGGCCGGCGCGCAATGCTCCGCTGGCGCTGGCGGCCGCTGATGTATTGAATCGCGCCCGGACCGGTGAAATTACGGCCGGCAAAGCGCGGCAAGCATTTGTCGACGCCGCTTGGGAGGCGAACATTCTTGTCGAAGGCGAGCCGCATGACGCGCGTGGCCTGACAGCCTTCATGTCGGACAGCGGGTGAACCGGCACGCTGTTTTCCCGCAGTTCCGTCCAAAGCTTGGTTTATCGCGAATGATTGGCGTTCTCGGCCTTTTTCTCGCGCTGCTGCCTGAGGACCTCGTCGGTTCCGACCAGCTTCTTCGATCCGCCGGGAATCGCGGTGGACACAACAGCCGGTGGGTCGCTTGCCGGGAAAGAATCCTCCAGACCCGCCTGCAACTGGTCTTCCAGCGTTTGCGGCTCTTCAGACCGGCCGGGGGTCCTTCGGGTATCTACGTTCTCCAGTGGCTGCTTCATGTCCGGTGAAGACTTTACCTCTCGAATCCAGCCGTAGAGCTGTTCGATGGCAAATTCCTTCATCGTGTCGAAATCGGCTTTTTCGTCACGCGATGCCTCGATTTGGTCGACCATCGTCTTCTCGAACCGGTCGAGATTATCGTTTCCGCAGGCCCGGCAGAGACGCACCAGCGCCTCGCGCAGTATGAGTGGCGCAAAGTGCGCCGTCGCCTCAAGCCTGAGCTGCTGCAAACGCTCCGGGGTAGCGGCTTGGAACTTCGACATGTTCGACCTCTCGCCTTGTGGAGCAGGTCAACGAAAATTGTCGGCGGATGTTCCATCGGCGGTGGCCGGTGCATCGCTTGATCCTCAGCGGTGCGCGCCACCGACTGCCATGCGGATACCGAGACAGACGACGAAGCAGCCTGCCACGCGCTGCTGCCAGAGCCTTACCTTCGGGCGTTTCATGACCCAGGTCCCGAGCGTGCCGGATGCGAGTGCATATGTGCCCAGCACCAACACACCGGTCATTTTCTGGGTGCCACCGAGCAGCAGCAATTGCAGCGTGACCGATCCGCGGGAGGGATCGACGAACTGTGGAAGGAAAGCTAGCATGAAGGTTATCGGCCAGGGATTTATCAGATTGGCGATCATTCCTTCGCGTGCGGCCACAAGCGCCCCGACACTGCGGGGCTCCTCGACGGCGACGCCGGCCGACGGCAGCAGCACCAGACGCGATCCAAGCCAAACCAGATAGGCTGCGCCCATCCATCGAAGCATGGCAAAGGCAAACGGCGATGCCTGGAGCAGCGACGATATGCCGAGGGCAAGCAGCGGCAGCTGGACCATACCGGCGCCGAGGGTCATTCCCAGGACGGTGAACAGGGCAACATCACGGCCCTGCCCGATGCCGCGCGCAATCACCAGCAGACTGTCGGGCCCCGGCGGCATCTGCATCAGGATGACCGTTCCGACAAAAGCCGTCCACGAAGCGGGATCCACGTCGCTACTTCGCCCCGGTTTCGCAAGATGCCTTTGCGCCGTCCTTCAACTGGCCGGCATCTCGCATCATCTTGAGCGCTTCGTCCCTCGTCAGGCCGCACTTGCGGGCAAAAAAATCGATCTCATAGGCCAACTCGGCCGACAGGTCGTGTTTGGCATACATTCTTCGCTTGTGTTTGCGTGCGCCCACCAAGGCTCGGTCCCGGCTATGTTAGTCCTCCCGAACTCACATCGGATCAGCCGGTTCCCACTGCCTGACCAATTCGTTTCCGCAGGTTTTCTCACGCGCCGTCCGGCCGGCCGACCCTGTCCTTGAGTTCGTTCAGGAATGCGAGGAGCGCGTCTTCAGGATCGTCGGCCTCTTCGGTCAGCATATCGATGCCCCAGCGGCCGAGAACAGCCTCCTGGACGATGCTCGGCTGCGACATGAAGATGAAGGATTTCGGACGGTTCTTCTCGTAACCGGACCTGCGCCAGGTCTGCCAAAGCCGATGCAGCAGCAGACGGATGTTCATGTCGGACATGCTGTAGCCGATGAACAGGATGGTGCGCCCTAGCGCGTCGGCTCGAAATTTCACATCGAGCGGCGAATCGAACGACAGCCGTTCAAAATAGTCGGTCTCCGCCAGGACCAACGATTTATCGTCGTCGAAATCGCCGTGGAACTTGATGATCTGCGTCACCTCGCCGGTGGCCTTTGGCAAGTCCTTCGCATTGGCGACTTTGACAAAGGGGCGGCTATGGATCTCGAAGGCCACCTCGAGGTTGCGATCATAATTGGTGGTGTAGATGATCGGAAAATCGAGCGATACGATCAGCTTGTGGATTGCCGATCGCTGCACTTCTTCCCGCGAGACGCTCCATTCGCGATCCATCCAACTGCGCAAATGGCTGAGGCTCCCCTGCTTCAGCCGGTAATATTCTGCAATGGCCTGATAGCTGGCCTCTGGTGCGCCTATCATGTCCTCGTGAAGGCCGAGCTCGTTTTGCATGTGCTCGATGAGCTTTTGCCAAGACGGCAAGCCGACGCTCATCGACACCCCGGCTCCAACGAACAGGATCGCTCGTCGCTCTTTCACCGATTGGGCCAGTTGCTCGACTGCAGACAGCATTCGACACAACTGCAATAGATACCGCTCCGTTCCAGCCGAGCCCGGACCACCGGGAGAATAACTCCGATTTCGGATTGAATGCCTCCCGAGCGCCCGCCGCCGAGTTTAGCTCACCCCATCCGATATTTATTTCATTCCATTTGGCACTTCTGCGCCTGTCACGCGTTGGGAGTGTTCAACAAACACGGCGCAGCTGATGGATCGCAATCGGATTGTCTCAGTAGCATTATGTCTGTTCCTGCTTACGATCTGCGCCGTCCAGCAAAAAGCTTGGGCTCAAGCACCTTGCCCGGCCGACCACGACAAATTGTTGGCCGCTCTCAAGGCCAACGTCAAAGCAAGCGGCGGCCCGGGCAATGGCGGCTTCGATACTCATGAATGGGCCGCAGTCGTGGCTCGCGACGGAACGGTCTGCGCCGTCGCGTTCAGCGGGCCTACCGCCGACGCCCAGTGGCCCGGCAGCCGGCTGATCGCCGCCGAAAAAGCCAATACCGCCAACGGGCTCAGCCTCGCCCAGATGGCGTTGTCCACCGCGAACCTCTATGCGCCGGTGCAGCCCGGCGGTCCTCTATACGGCCTGCAGGCCACCAATCCGGTCAATCCAGCGGTAGCCTATGCCGGCGATCCTTCGACATTTGGAAGCTCCAGCGATCCGTTGCTGGGAAAGCCCATCGGCGGTGTCGTCGCATTTGGCGGCGGCCTGGCTCTTTACGACGCCAAGGGGATCGTCGGGGCGCTTGGCATAAGCGGCGATTCCTCTTGTGCCGACCACAATGTCGCCTGGCGCGTGCGCGCCGCGCTGGGGCTGGACAAGGTGCCGGCCGGCATCAACCCAGACCGCAAGGACGCCATCATTTACGACCTCGATCCCGGCGGCAAGAGCGCCTCCGGCTGGGGGCATCCATTGTGTGCCGGAAGTGAGGCGGACGTGGCGGCGGAGCTCGGCGCCGGCGTGGGCGGGTCAATACACAAATGAAGAAAGTGCGACAGGTGGCCGTGCAAACCAGTGTGTCAGCCAACGGGGGAAAAAGGTCTATGGCTGCGATGCTGGGATGGACGCTGCTGGCGGGCTTCGCGCTGATTACCGCGGCGGTTGCTCAGTCAACGTCAAGCCCTGCGATAAATCCGCCGGCCGCAGCCGCTCCGCCCGACGACGGCCAGTGGGCGATGCCGGCAAAGAACTACGCCTCGACCCGCTACAGCGATCTCGCGGAAATCACCGAAGACAACGTCAAGACCCTGCAGGTGGCCTTCACCTTCTCGACCGGCGTCAACAAGGGCCAGGAGGCTGCGCCCCTGGTGGTCGGCAACACGATGTACATAGTGACGCCGTTTCCCAACATCCTCTATGCGCTTGACCTTACCAAGCCCGGCGCGCCGATGAAGTGGAAGTTCGAGCCCAATCCGGAGCCTGCCGCCCAGGGCGTTGCCTGTTGCGACGTGGTGAACCGCGGTGCGGCCTTCTTCAACGGGCGCATCTATTTCAACACGCTCGACGGCCACACCATCGCCGTGGATGCGGCCACCGGCAAACCGGTCTGGAACACCCATATCGGCAACATCAATGTCGGCGAGACCATCACGATGGCGCCGCTGGTGGTAAAGGGGAAGGTGCTGGTCGGCAATTCCGGCGGCGAAATGGGCGTACGCGGCTGGATCAAGGCGCTCGACGCCGGCGACGGCCACGTCGTCTGGACGGCCTACAACACCGGCCCGGACACCGAGGTGCTGATCGGCCCGGATTTCAACCCGCATTACGACATGGACAAGGGCAAGGATCTCGGCGTGACGTCGTGGCCGCCCGACGCCTGGAAGATCGGCGGCGGCAATGTGTGGGGCTGGATCTCCTATGACCCGGACCTCAACCTGATCTTCCATGGCACCGGAAATCCCGGTCCGTGGAATCCGGATCTGCGGCCTGGCGACAATAAATGGACCGCCGGCATCTTTGCCCGCGATCCCGACACCGGCGCAGCCAAATGGTTCTATCAATGGACCCCGCACGATCTGCACGACTACGACGGCATCAACGAACAGGTGCTGCTCGACATGACCTGGCAGGGCAAGCCCCGCAAGGTGCTGGTGCGGCCGGAACGCAACGGCTACGTCTATCTGTTGGATCGCACCACGGGCGAGGTCCTGTCGGCAGTGCCGTTCGGGCCGGTCAATTCCAGCAAGGGCGTCGACCTCAAGACCGGCCGGCTGATTGTAAATCCGGACAAAAAAACCGGCACCGGCAAGGTCGTGCGCGACATCTGCCCGACCGCGTCCGGCCTCAAGGACTGGCAGCCTTCGGCATTCTCGCCCAAGACCGGTCTGCTCTACATCCCGCACAACAATCTCTGCATGGACGAAGAGGGCGTCGAGGTGAATTACATCGCCGGCACGCCCTACGTCGGCATGAACGTGCGCATGATCCCCGGGCCGGGCGGCAATCGCGGTGCTTTCACCGCCTGGGATGTCGCCGCCGCCAAGCCGGCGTGGAGCCTGAAGGAGAACTTTCCGGTGTGGAGCGGCGCCGTCGCCACCGCCGGCAACGTCGTGTTCTATGGCACCATGGAAGGCTGGTTCAAGGCGGTCAGCGCCAGGACCGGCGAACTGCTGTGGCAGTTCAAAACGTCGTCCGGCATCATCGGCCAGCCGATCACCTATCGCGGCCCGGACGGGCACCAATATGTTGCGATCCTTTCGGGTGTCGGCGGCTGGGCCGGCGCGATCGTATCCGGCGATCTCGATCCGCGCGACGCCACCGCCGCGCTCGGCTTCGTCAACGTCATGAAAGATCTGAAGGATGTAACCACGCCGGGAGGTACGCTGTATGTGTTCCGGCTGCCTTGAGACGATCGGCCGAGTTGCGCGGCCACGGAGAACGCGTTCGCGGCGGTTAGCCGTCGCGGTTGGCGCACTGGCGCTCTCGCTTGTCGCCACCCTTGCCGATGCGCGCGAGCTGAGGATCTGCGCCGATCCCAACAACATGCCGTTCTCCAATGCCGCCAGGGAAGGCTTTGAAAACAAGATTGCCGAACTCGTCGCCGGGGAGCTTGGTGCGACGGTGTCCTACACGTGGTGGGCACAGCGGCGCGGCTTCGTCCGCAACACGCTGAAAGCCGGCTTGTGCGATCTGGTGCCCGGCACGCCCGTCAATCTCGAGATGCTGCGCACGACCGCGCCCTACTACCGGTCTTCCTATGTGTTCGTGACACGCAAGGATGTGCCAGAAATCACGTCCTTCAACGATCCTCGCCTGCGCGATCTGCACATCGGCGTCCAACTAATCGGCGACGACGGCGCCAACTCGCCGCCCGTCCAGGCGCTTGGCCGCCGCGGCATCGTCGGCCATCTCATCGGTTTCCCCGTCTATGGCGACTATTCGGCGCCGAACCCGCCAGCGCGCATTATTGAGGCGGTCGCGAATGGCGACATCGACATGGCCGTCGTCTGGGGACCGTTGGCCGGCTACTTCGCATCCAAGCAGAAGGTGGCGCTGCGGATCACGCCGGTTTCGCCGCGCGTGGACGGCCCGCAACTGCCGATGATCTACGACATCTCGATGGGCGTGCGCCGTGGCGACGATACGCTGCGCAACGAGGTGAACGCCGCCCTGACCAGACACCGCGACGAGATCGACGCGATCCTGGCGGCCTACCAGGTGCCCCGCCTCGATCCTGTCGGAGCGCCTTGAAATGAAGCGCGGTCTTCCCTTGCTGGTGTTCGCGATCCTCGCGGTTTCCGGGTGCCAGCGTGAGGAACGCGACACGCGTCCACAGTCGGCGCTCGGCTCGGGCGACCAACCGGCAGCCGTGACGGCCCTCGAGCCGGGCGGCCAACGGCCGGCCTCGTCCGATACCAAGGCCGGCGTGTTCGAGGCCAACGCCTTCCACCTCAGCGAGGGCAAGCGTCTGTTCAACTGGTTCAACTGTTCCGGTTGCCATGCCAATGGCGGTGGCGGCATGGGCCCGGCCCTTATGGACAAGAAGTGGCTCTATGGCAGCTCGATCGAAAGCATCCACGCCACGATCAGGGACGGTCGGCCAAACGGCATGCCGAGCTTCCGCGACAAGATCCCGGACGACCAGATCTGGGAGCTTGCCGCCTTCGTCCGCGCGTTGAGCGGCAACGCGCCAAAATCCGCTGCGCCGAGCCGCGACGACGACATGATGCCCCATCCATCCGAAAATCGCCTGCCGGATGCCGCGACTCTGGGGAAGTCGCCGTGAACCGCCTTGTTTGCAGGGTGTGCTGCGGCGCAGCCTTCATGCTGCTCCTTGCAGGATGCAGCGGCTGGCAATCGGCGCTCGACCCAAAAGGCTCGGCCGCGGGTGAGCTTGCGTGGCTGATCTGGTTCTTCACCGCGCTGTGCACGGTGGTCTGGCTTCTAGTGCTGGCTGTGCTGATCATGCCATTGGCCCGGCGCGCGGCGCCGCTCGGCGATCCACTTGTACTCGACGCTGCCGCCGAGCGCAGCAAGATGCGAATTGTCGTCGCCGCACTCGCCGCTACCGCCCTGATCCTGGTAGGCCTGACCCTGCTGAGCTACTTCGCCAACCGGACGCTCGCTGCTATCGGCTCGGATGCGGCGCTGACGATCCGGGTGACCGGACATCAATGGTGGTGGGAGGTGCGCTACGAAAATGATCAGCCGAACCGCATCCTGACGACCGCCAATGAAATCCACATCCCGGCGGGCGAGCCGGTGCGGCTTGTAGTGACCTCGACCGACGTCATCCATTCCTTCTGGGTCCCGAACCTCTCGGGCAAGCTGGACCTCATTCCAGGCCACGAGAACGTTCTCGATCTGAAGGCGGACAAACCCGGCGTCTATCGCGGCCAGTGCGCCGAGTTCTGTGGCGCGCAGCATGCCAATATGAGCACCTTCATCATCGCCGAACCTCGGCCTGTATTCGACGCCTGGCTGAACGATCAGCTGCGGCCGGCGGCCGCCCCCGTGTCGGCCGAGGCCAAAACCGGCCACGACCTGTTCCTCAAACGGCCATGCGTGATGTGCCACAAGATCGGCGGCACCATCGCCGGCGGTACGGTCGCTCCCGACCTTACACATATCGCAAGCCGGCGGACGCTCGCTGCCGGAACGCTGGCGATGAGCCGGGGCAATCTCGCAGCCTGGATAGCCGATCCGCAAGGGATCAAGCCAGGTGCCCACATGCCCGTGGTGGGACTGAACGGGGACGAGCTGAATGCAATCGTAGCCTATCTCGAGGGCTTGAAATGAGTAGCGCCGACCTGGCCCATGGGCGTGACCTCGCCCAGCAACGCGCCGCAGCACAAAAGGGTGACCTAGCTCCCGAGCGCGACGGTCCTCGTGATACCGGCCTCGACGACGCCAGCCTTGACGGCTGGTTGGCGCGGACATGGCAGACGGCGCCAGGCATCATCGGTGCGCTCTCGAGCGTCGACCACAAAATTGTCGCGCGGCGCTACCTGATCACCGCTTTCGTCTTCCTGTGCCTCGGTGGCCTCAGCGCCGTTGCCATGCGCATCCAACTGTCGGGGCCGGAGCGTGGGCTGATCGGGCCCGACCGCTACAACCAGCTGTTCACCATGCATGGCGTGACCATGATGTTCCTGTTTGCAGTGCCGATCGTTCAGGCGACCGGCATCTACCTCGTGCCACTGATGGTCGGCACCCGCAATATCGCCTTTCCGCGCCTCAATGCATTCAGCTTCTGGATTTATCTCTCCGGTGGCCTCTTCGCTTGGGTGTCGTTTGCACTCGACATGGCGCCCGACGTCGGCTGGTTCTCCTACGTGCCGCTGTCCGGTCCTGAATTTGGGCCAGGCAAGCGTTCCGACGTGTGGGCGCAGATGATCACTTACACCGAAGTGTCATCGCTGGCGGTCGCGGTCGCCACCATCGTAACCGTGCTGAAGCAGCGTGCGCCGGGCATGTCGCTCGATAAGATTCCGCTCTACGTCTGGGCGATGCTGGTCACCTCTTTCGTAATCGTGTTCGCCATGCCGGCGGTCATGATCACGTCGACGTTCCTGATCCTCGACCGGCTGGTCGGCACCCATATCTTCAATCCCGCCGAGGGCGGCGACGTTTTGCTGTTCCAGCACCTGTTCTGGTTCTTCGGCCACCCCGAAGTCTACATCATATTCCTGCCGGCTACCGGCGTGGTGTCCTCGATCATCGCCGCTTTCGCCCGGCGTCCGGTATTCGGCTATCTGGGCATGGTACTGGCCTTGATCGCGGTCGGCTTTCTGTCGTTCGGCCTGTGGGTTCACCACATGTTCGCAACCGGTCTGCCCAAGCTCGGCGCGAGCTTCTTCACCGCCTCAAGCATGCTGATCGCCATCCCGAACGGGCTGCAGATCTTCTGCTGGCTGGCGACATTGTGGGACGGACGCCCGATAATCCGGACGCCGCTGCTGTTTGTGTTCGGCTTCTTCTTCACGTTCGTCGCGGGCGGCCTGACTGGGGTGATGCTGGCGTCGGTGCCATTGGACCTGCAAGTGCACGACACCTATTTCGTGGTCGCGCATTTCCATTACGTGCTGATCGGCGGGTCGGTGTTCCCGCTGCTCGGCGCGACCTATTTCTGGTTCCCCAAGATCACCGGCCGGATGATGAGCGAACGTCTCGGACGCTGGCACTTCTGGCTTGCCTTCCTAGGCTTCAATGCGGCGTTCTTTCCGATGCACATTGTCGGCCTGTGGGGCATGCCGCGGCGGGTCTACACCTATCCGGTGGAACTCGGCTGGGGCAACATCAACCTGTTCATCACAGCCGGCGCGGTCATCCTGTTCCTAAGCTTCGTTCTGTTCACTATAAACCTGGTGTACAGCGCCTCGAGGGGCGCCCCGGCGGGGGACAATCCCTGGAATGCTGGCACGCTGGAATGGGCGACGAGCTCTCCACCGCCGAGCTATAATTTCGCTCGGATCCCGGTGGTTACCCACGCCGAGCCGCTCTGGGCCGAACGTGACACGCTGCCTGTCGCGACCGGGCTTCGCGTCGACGCGCGCGAACTTGTCATATCGACCGTGGCAGAGGCGCATCCAGATGTGCGCGAGAAGTCGGCGACACCGTCGATCTGGCCATTGTTCGCCGCGCTCGCCGTCGGCGCCACCTTTCTCTATTCGATCTTCAGCCCGTGGGCGGTGGTCTGGGGAGCCGGGCCGATCGCCATCACTCTGATCGGCTGGTTCTGGCCGAAAGGCGACCCGGAGGATGAGGAATGAAACAGCGCCCTACCGCCGATCTTTCCCAACTCCCGACCTTCGGGCTCGGACCACGCAGCCCGACCTGGTGGGGCACTCTCGCCTTCATGGCGCTGGAGGGCACTGGGTTCGCGCTCGCCGCAGGCGCCTATCTTTACCTTGCCTATCTGTCGCCCGAATGGCCGCTGGGCGTGCCGCCGCCCAACCATTGGCCAGGCACCATCGTCACGCTGTTGCTGCTCGCCAGCGTGGTGCCCAACCACATACTGAACCGCTATGCCGAAGCCTGTGCCATGGTGCCCGTGCGCATCGGCCTGATCGTCATGTCGCTGCTCGGTATCGCACCGCTTGTCGTGCGGTGGTTCGAATTTCCGGCCCTCAACATCTATTGGGATACCAATGCGTACGGCTCAATGCTGTGGGTCCTGCTCGGCCTCCACACAACGCATCTGATTACCGACGTCGGCGACACGCTGGTGCTGACGGTCCTGATGTTCACGCGCCATGGCTATAACGGCCGGCGTTTCGGGGACGTTGGCGACAACGTCTTCTACTGGGATTTCGTGGTCGCGACTTGGATCCCGATCTATCTGTTGATCTACTGGATGCCGAGGCTTGACTGAGATGCGTGCGCTTCGCTTGGGCACATCATGGGGCGGGCTGTTGTCCGGGCCTTTGGCCTGGGCGGTGTCGACGCAGCTGAACTATGCGTTCGTGGAGTGGCAGTGCGCCCACGGCGTTCCCCTCATACTGGTCATTGCGCTGGTGCTGACAGTGCTGGCCCTGCTCGGCGGCGTGCTTTCGTGGCGGGCGCGCCAGCAAGGTGGCGCCGCCTTTAAACCGGATCGTACGCGCGGCACCGAGGATTTCGTCGCCAATATCGGCATTCTCAGCGCGGTGCTGTTTGCGCTGGCAATTGTCATGCAAGGCGCCGCCTCGCTCATTCTTGACGGCTGCCTGCGATGAGCTTCGACGCGCTCTTCTCTACCACGATCTGCTACGGTGCCGGCGCCGCGCAGGCCGGCTGGACGCTGGCGTTGCCGATCACGCTGCCGCTAACCATGGTCGCACTGCTTTACGCGGCAGGCGCCTTTCGGCTGTGGCGGCGGAGTGCCCGCAGCCGCCCGTTGCGGTTGCGGCAAGCCCTGCTGTTTGCGACCGGCTGGGCCATTTTGGCGGCAGCACTGGTCAGTCCGCTCCATGCATTGGGTGAGCGGGTCTTCACCGCCCACATGATCGAGCACGAACTGTTGATGGCGGTGGCGGCACCCCTGCTGGTCGCCTCCCGGCCGGCGGCGGCGATGATGTGGGCATTGCCGATCAAGCTGCGGCTGGCATTTGGCGCAGCCGGGCACGCGAAGATGCTGCAGGCGGTTTGGGCCACCATCAGCCGCCCTGTAACGGCCACCGTCCTGCACGGCGTCGCCATATGGGCATGGCATATTCCGGCGCTGTTCGAGGCGGCGCTTGCACAGGGTGTCCTGCATTACGCGCAACATGCCAGCTTCTTCGGTTCCGGCCTGCTGTTCTGGTGGGTCCTGCTGCCGCGTTCAGGCCGCGAACAAGCCTGTGGCAGCGCAGTCATGCACCTCTTCTTCACGTCGCTGCACACTGGCCTGCTCGGAGTGCTGCTCCTGGTCTCGCCAAGGCTGTGGTATCCGGAAAATGGCGCAGGCGCAGACCTATGGAATCTTAGCCCGCTCGAGGACCAGCAACTCGCCGGTCTGGTCATGTGGGTTCCGGCCGGCCTGATCTATGGCGGCGCGGCGTTGCTGCTGGCCGGCCTGTGGATCCGCTCGAGCAGCCGAAAGGACCGGGAGGCGTCGCATGCGCTTCACGCTGTCTAAAGCCGTAATCGGCGCTGCGGTTATTGTCGTGCTCGTTGCAGCCCTGGCCGGGATTTTGTTGTACTTCGAGCAAAGCCGTCGGGTCGAGCAGAAGGCCGACAATGCGACCGGCGGCGTCGGCGCCCGCGCCATTCCGATCATGATGGCCAATGGCTGCGCCGGTTGCCACACCATCACCGGCGTTCCCGGCGCGCAAGGGTTAGTCGGTCCACGCCTCGACGCAAGCCTGGCCACCCGGGTCTATGTCGGCGGCGTCTTGCGCAATAGGCCGGAGAACCTGATCCGCTGGATCCGTGCGGCAAGGGAGATCAATCCGCATACGGCAATGCCTTCGACCAGAATTTCCGATCAGGAGGCGCGGGACGTCGCTGCCTACCTCTATTCGCTGAAATGACATCGTTGCTCGCCTAGTCGAGATCAAACACTGCCGGCAGTCTACCGATGCCGGTTTGCCGGACCGGCAATCGTCACCGCCTTCGGCTCGATGCCTTGCTTGCCGACGAACCTTTCGGAACCGGCCCGCATCGGCGAGGCTGCCCGCGGTCGCGTCGCACATCGCGGCCGACGCGAGCGCCCGCTATGGCCCGGGCAATCTGCTGGTGCGGATTGTTTCGCGGGCATCTCGGATATGAGCTTCTTTGGCGAGGGGGCCGAGTCCGGTCCGACGTCGTCGTCCGCAACACGCCGATGTGGGCAACATTCCTACCCTCAATATGGTGGGGAACGAGACTACCATACGCCGTGCGACCGTTTGCATATCGGCTATGCTTTCGACGTACTGTCGCAGGTTGTGAGAGCTGTTTATGCTGCACTTCTTGAAGAGCAGGGTTAGGTGTAAAAGCTCGACAGTCAACACCTCGCCAGGAACAAATCGGCATAGCCACGGTTTGGTTCTACACGTCAAACCGCGAGGAAATCCTATGGATACTGATGTCAATTCCGAAACCCGCTCGATCTTCATTGTCGGGCTGCGCAACGCCCACGCCATGGAGAACCAGGCACTGTCGATCATGAAACCTCAGGTCAAGCGGATCGAGAACTATCCGCAGGTCGCCGACCGCCTGCAGCAGCATATCACGGAGACCGAAGGGCAGATGGCCCGCCTGGAATCCATTCTGGATGGCCTCGGTGAGGACCATTCCACATTGAAGGACACGGCCATGTCGATGGTCGGCAGCATGGCCGCGATGGGACATTCCGTAGCCGGCGACGAAATCCTCAAGAACAGCTTCGCCAACTTTGCATTCGAAAATTACGAGATCGCCGCTTACAACTCGTTGCTCGTACTCGCCGAGGCCGGAGGGTTTAGTCAGGCAACCAATTCCCTTCAGCAGAATCTCAGCGAAGAAGAGAAAATGGCCGACTGGTTGAGGCAGAACCTGCGCGGTGTCACCTTGCAATACGCCAGGCTGCGTGAGGCGGGAGAGACCGCCAAGAGTTAGGCCGCCCGGCGGGCCGAGAGGAATTCCTAGCAACCACCCCTGTCGAATTGACGGGGTTGTCTAATCGCCGCTGGGACGTCAAGCATGTAATTGCGTTGAGACGACGCTGCCGGGTGCATGGTTGTCTTCGCGGTCGACATCAGTCGCCGCATGATGGAGCTCCGCGGACGAGCCTTCAATGTGGACGACGCACTTTGCTGAGACAGCGGTGCAATCCCATCAGCGGAATGGCTCGGCTCACGTCCCGGCAGGGACGTCTCAGGCGCTCAGATCCTGAACGCTATTCGCAAGATTTCATGCTGTGGCGCCTGCATTTCGATCAAAGAACTCACCGGTCTTGAGCATCGAATGCATTATCACCGCCAGTTTGCGCGCCACAGCCACGGCAGCTCGTTTGAAGCCAAACCCTCTCCCGGAGCCTGAGGCCCCACGTGCGCAGGCTGCTGTCGATCGAGCTGCGTGTCAGGATGACCGCCGCAGCCTCATAGAGAAGTCCCCGCAAATGTCGATCGCCGCGTCGGGATATATGGCCGTCATAATCGACTTCTCCCGATTGGTAGCGGCGAGTTGTCAGGCCGATCCAAGCGGCAACAGAGCGGGACTTCTTGAAGTTGCCCGGATCTTCAATGGCCGTGGCGAAAGAGGTTGCGGTAATGGCGCCGATGCCGGGGATCGACATGAGTATGCGGCATGCTTGGCTTTGACGTGCATCTGCGACAAGCTGGCGCCCAAGCTCGGCGGCACGGATGCGAATGCTGCACCAGGCTTCCAACATCGGTAGGACGACAGGAGCAAGCTCGCTCTGATCGATAAGAAGGCTCCGGACATTCTTTTCGAATGTAGTTCCCTTACCGGCGGGAACGAGCAAGCCGAACGTTTTCATGATCCCTCGGATCTGGTTGGAAAGCTCGACGGTGATCCGGACCAGCCGAGTGCATGCTGCCACGAGCGTGCGGGTCAACATACTGTCGAAGCCTTTCACGCGCACCTCGCGAAAGAATCCTGCTTCAGCAAGACGCGCCAAACCATCGGCGTCATTCGCATCCGTCTTGTTCGCCGCCATATCGAGAGCGGCTTTGGCATGGCGCGCATCGATGCAGATGGCTGGCAATCCCTCGGCGCGCAGCGCATGATAGAACCAAACTGACAGCGGGCCGGTTTCGAACACGACGCGCTTTGCGGCCGGCGCCAGCTTGCGGACAAGCTCGGGAATGATCCTGGGATCAGATGCGCACTTCCCGCGCCAGATCCGTTCGCCTTCACGGCGGATCGACACCGCCGTCTCTTTCATCGACACGTCGAGACCGATATGTTCTTCCATGGCTGTTCTCCGTTGATGCTGGGCCCGGCGTCCAGTCGTGAGCCCGTATTTCATCTTATCGGGGAACAGCCACCCTCCAAGGCTATGATCGGTTCCAGGGCGCGTCGCTCCCGCGATTACCCCATGTGGTTGTTTTTTTTCAGAATGGACAGTGCTGCTGAGGCCCGTTGGCCAGACACGCTTCATGCAGCCCGACGAACCGAACTGATTCAGAGCGAAGAATCGGAACGGACCGGAGCGCCTCGGCTAATGACTTGAGCGCCGCGATCATATTTGTCTGCGGAAGGTTGCGGACTCCTAGCCGACTTCGATGTGCCAACCGCGAGGCGGCCCGTGGTCGGAATCGCCACGAACGACCGCAGCGCTATCACGTTGTTTCGGGAGAATCGTTCGAACTGGGAACCTCGTCGGTCTCCGGCAAACGATCGCGAATCGCTTCCTCAGTTTTGCTTGCCGTCTTTTTCACGACTTTCTCGACGCGGTCGACCAAGGTCTCGGCGTCGCTGCTGGAACCCTGTCGGTCAGCCTCTTCTTTTACAGTCTCATATGCTTCGGCGGCGACCTGCTTGGCTTGTTCCACGCCTTCTTCAAAGAGCTCCTCGGCAGTGTCACGAAGCTTGTCGCGGTAGGGGCCGAGTTGTTCGTCTTCCGCGGCGGTGTGAGGCAGCATCACGCCGATGGCGGTGCCCACGGCAAGGCCCACCGCGGCCATTGCCAGAGGTTCGCGCTGGAACAGGTCTCGCGTCGACTGCCGCACCCGCCCCGCCATATCGTTGGCGCTCGAGCCGAACTGCCCGGCCGTGCTTCTTAATCTTTCTTTGGCGCCGCTCGCAACGTCTGCGACAGCCTCAGTCCCACCGCCTGCCACGGAAGCAACCGAACGAGCGGCATCGGAGAGCATGGAGCCGGCGGAATCTTCGCTCTCGGCACCGTACTCATCGCCGCTTGAGTCCTGCCAGGCCCCGCCCAAGCTCCGCTGGTCAGAGAAGGTTCGGCTGCCGTCAGGTTCCCTGCTGGTCGAATAGGCACCAAGTGCTGAACTGTCTACCGACGTGCCCTTGCCAAGCATCAGCCAGGCCAGGCCCGCGCCGACCAATGTAAGCGGCAACGGATTGTCCCTGACCTGAGTCTTAAGATTGCTGAGCATGGCGGATCCCTCGCCGCTGAACATCCCGGTGAATTCGTCGATCAGTTGGCCCGGTGTCATCTTGCTGCGGATCGAGTCTGCGGTATCTGCCACTCTGGCGCGAGCAATATCAGCATCGCGTTCCAACTCGGCTGCGGATTTGTCGGTCATCTTATCTGTTCCTTGATCACGCGTGCGTCGCGTTTAAGTTGGTCTTGTGTCCGGTCGGGGGTCAACTCTGAGGGAGCCATGCTTGCCTTGCCGGAGCGCAAGAGTATGACGCCCAGTACTGCCACCACGACGCCGACGAGCAGCGAGGACCATCCGGCTCCCAGCCCGGCGCTCGCCAAGGCAATCACCAGCGCCTGCAAAAGCACCATCAGGGCGGCGAGCAGGCAAATGGCGCCTCCCATTACCTCCACGGCGCCGGCGCCGGCCTTGCTTACCTTTTCCGACATTTCAGCCCGCAACAGCCTGCTTTCGGTTTGAAGCAGTGTTGTGACCTGCTGTGCCAGATCGCTGACAAGGGTTGTCAGGCTGCGAGTGTCCTGATTGTCAGTCATGGGTTTTGCTCCAGGCTTGCATTGGCCCAGTCATCGCCGGACTGATCGGATACTAGCGGGGCCGGCTCCACTGCCTCTGCCGATCGCCCTCCGAACTCATTCGAGCTAGGACCGGTCTCGGGCGCCCGGCCTGCTCCCGACCGGCGCGGTGCTCCGGCTTGGGCAGAGGGCGGCGAGCTCTTGATGAACCGCCCCAGCGCCAGGCCTGCCAATACCGAACCGGCGATCAGCGCCCCCGAGTTTTCGCGGCCGAACGACTGAATTTCGCCAAGCACCTCGTCGAACGGTTTATCCTTCAGGGACGAGGAAAGCCGCTCGAGCCCGCCTGCGGCGTCAAGGGCGAATTTCGAAGCGGTCCGTTGATCATTATTGGCAAGATGCTCGCTTGCCGCGCGCAATGCGCCGCTGAAGGCCTTCAGATTGGCGCTCACGTCGCGCTGCGTTCCCTCCGCCTTGTTGAACAATGCTTGCTTTGCTTCCGATGCGTAGTCTCCGGCTTTCCTGGTGATCTCGTCACGCGCATCGTGGAGCGCTTCCGTCGCGGTCTGCTTTTCTCGCTGTAGTCTTTCCGAAAGCTCGCTTCTGGCTGTCTCGAAATCGGCCGTCTGACGGCCCTGATCGTCCTGGTCCTGCATGGTGTCTCCTAGTGGAATCCGAGGAAGGAGAGGATCGCAAGCACGACGACGACGAAGCCGATGAGATAAATAACACTGTTCATGCCGCAATCTCCTCCACTGCGCACCGAACTTGCCTGTGCTTCCCGTGTTCCCCTCAGGCGTCATCTTTTTTGGTAAGCGAAGCCTAACCAGCCTCAAGACGGGATGTTGTCCTGTGCCGATGGCGGTGAGCGCGCGGTTGGAAATGATACGAGACCGGACTCCGGTGCGACTTACAGGTCGAGGCGCAGGTCCGCTCCGGCACATGGCGCTGCATGGGCCGGAATCTTTCCGTAGTGCTTTGACTGGGCATTATCGCAGTGGGACCTGCCTGCGACCTACCACTCGATCGCAGGCCGCGCGATCATCAGCCAGAAAATCCCGAGTACGGCAGCGAAGGCGGGGAAGCCGAAGGCGAACCACAGCCAGAAGAGCCGATGATAGCGCGGCGGCAACGGCGCGCCTGCAGCGGCGGCTTGCGATGCCAGCTTGCGCATCTCCATTTGCATCCAGACGACCGGGAGCCAGAACATTCCGGTGAAGATATAGAGCGCGATCGAAAGTACGATCCAGCCCTCCGACAGCGAGTAGCCGGCCTGCCAGGCGAGCGCGGCTCCGGTCAAAGGTTGCGCGACCACGGCCGTCGCGGTGAAAAGGAAGTCGGCGACGACGACGACACGCGCCACCGCCGCAACCGTCGCGGCATTGCCGGTCCTGTGGGCGAGCAACATGAAGAAAGCGATACCGGCGCCGGTACCAAGCAGCACGGATGCGCCGATGACATGCAGAAATTTCAGCAGGAAATAGAGCATCAACGCTCCTCCAGCACTGCCAAGGCCACAAAGTGCAGCACCAGGATCGGCAACACCTTGAGGAACGGCCCAAGCGGGTCGTTCCACAGCTCGGGGCTCAGAAAGCTTCCGACGACCAGGTAGAAGAGCGAGAGCGCGATGCCGCCATAGAGGCCTTTTCGCGCCGCCGGCCGCCAGGCTAGGAGCGCGCCGACGGCGATGTCGGCAAGAGCACCGGCTATCACGATCGGCGGCGACAAGATGCCCGCCCCCGTGCCTTGCATCAGATCGACGCCGCTGCGGTAGCCGGTGGTCAGCGACACAATTCCCGTCACGATCCACAAGAAGGGCAGGACGACGAAGATCGCAGGCTTGATGAAATACAGCCGGGCAAACCATTTTTCCTGCACCGTTGCCGGATTGAGCGCGAGGAAGCCCGCCAGGGTTTGCGGGCGTATGCCGGTCGTGGCGGTCCAGTCCGAGGGATCTCCAACCGCTCCTCGGGCAATCTCTCTGGCCGCGTTGGTGCGCATCGGTGGACGCCAGCCGAACATCGCGGCAAGGTCGCCGAGGCGGTAGAGAAGCCTTGCAACAGCCGCCGGCAAGACAAACCTGGCTGCAGGAGCCCAGCCGAGCCATCGGCGATAGCTGCCGACGACCTCGTCCATGCTCAGCTGTTCGGGACCGACAAGTTCCAGCACGATGCGAGACGGACTGGCGGGATCGAGAAGGAAGACGACGGTTGAGACCACGTCGTCGAGCTGCACCACTTGGAGCGGGCCGGTGCCGGGCATGGACGGCAGCACCGGCAGCGAGGCGAGACCCCTAAACAATGCGCTGGCCCCAAACACCGGCCGGCCGAGCACCACGGACGGGCGCAGGATCACCCAATCCAGATCAAGCGCCATAAGCGCTTGGTCGCCAGCCAGCTTCGTCGCCGAGAATGCCGAAGGCTGCGCCCGATCGACGCCGATTGCCGAGAAGTGGATCACCCGGGCAACCCCTGCCCGCGCACAGGCGAGGAAGAGTGCTGCCGCCGCCTCGCGATGGACTTCGCGCGTCTTTTCACGAGGGCTATCCTGCAGAACGCCGGCACAATTGACGACGGCGTCTATGCCCCTGAGATGCGGTAGCCAGTCTTCGGGCTGCAGCGCCACCGCCATGTCCAGCACCAGCAATTGATAATTGCCGGTCCGGTTTGCGCCGGGGCTGCGGACCAATCCGATCACCTCATGTCCTTCGGAAAGAAGGCGTGCCACGACGGAGGCACCGATTAGGCCGGTGGCGCCGGTAACCAGGACTTTCACTGGACCCCATTCTCCGACGGCGGGAAAGTATCGTTCATTCCGGTTTATCGCCCTCGATACTCCCCTTCATACCGGAAAGTTCTTCCGTCGTGCATAACAACCGCGGCCGCGCCGGATCGGAGATGTCGAGCTTGTCCCAAGGGATGCGGTACATGCTGTCGCGACTGCGCAGTCGAAAGACATTGAGGACCGCAATGCCGATGGCCGAAGCGGACAGACGCTCGAAGGCCGCGTAGATGCCGACATGGTACTCGGCAATCACCAGGTCGTCGCCATCCGATTCTGCGCGTATCTCCTCGATATGACCGATGCTTTTGCCGCGCTGCGAAAGCACATTCCTGCCAGCCAATTGCTCGAGATTGATAGTAGCCATCATCCAGCTCCCGGGATACGCCCAATGACATGATCGCGCAGCCAGTCCTGCCAGTCGAAAATCGCCGTTTCGCGGACGTCGATATCGAACTCGATGTCGACGCCGATGTCGCGCACCTTGTTCCAGGCGATGCGGTGCGGCTCGGCATGGCGCTTGCCGCCGAGCCTTGCCGCAAGCCGCGCCATCCAGCGCCCGGGCCGCTGGCCAAGCCGGCGCGCCAGCGTGATCGAGCCGAGCTCGACCGCAATGATTTTTGGCGGCTTGCCTGGCCTGAGTTCGGCCACCAGCCCGTCAACCTTGCCGATCTTGACCTGCTCGCGGTCGACCACTTGCTTGTCCAGGATGTCACGCAGCAAATCCATCACGTGCCTCCGAACATCTGCAAAGGAATGGTCACGATCGCGAGCAAGAAACCGAGCGCGATGATGAAGATAACCGCGGCATTCGCGATGATGCCATTGCGGTGCTCGCCGATATAACGCTCGTCGTTCAGCAGGAAGAGGAACGGCACCACGGTTAGCGGCAGGCTGGCGGCCGTCAGCGCCATGGAGAAGATGGTGAGCTTCAGCGGATCGAGACCCAGTGCGATCGGAATGGCGGCGAGAAACAGCGAGACCGTATACACGGTGCTGAAACCCGGGTCGTCGCGCGGTTTCAGGTTCTCGCCCCAGGTCCAGCCGAAACCCTGCGCCACAAGGTAGGCTTGCTGCAGGCCGATTTCGAGCGCGGCGCCGAAGCAGGCAATGCCTAGTGACGCAACGAACAGGACGAACCCCCAGAAACCGAAGATCTGAATCAGCATCAGCGGCAGTTGGTGGTAGTCGTCGACCTGCACTATGCCGTGTGCTGCCAGAACGAGCGCCGCCACAATCAGCACACCCATAGCGATTGTGCCGCCAAAACTCATGCCCAGGCCGGCAATCGCCCGATTGGCTCCGAGATAGCTCTTGTCCCACTCGTCCTCGATCGCTCCCGACGAATAGAACATGAACAGATAGGGCGAGATCGACGCACCAAGAATGCTGACTGCCATGAACCAGTAGTTGGCCGCGTCGTGATCCGGCAGTGTTGGCACGGCCCCGGCCGCGACCTGCCCCCAATCGGGCTTCAGCATGACGGCGCCAACCACGAAGCACAGCGTGACCAGCCCGAGGATCGCGACGCCTTTTTCGATGAATCCGAACGTGCCTTTCCAAAGGAACAGCCATGCCAGAAAAGCGACCGGCAGCGCCCACCACTGAAAGCCGATGCCGGTGGCGAGCTCGAGCGCAATCGCAACACCGCCGATTTCGGCTGCCATGACCAGGAAGTTAACCAGCAAAGTGGCGAGCAACGGCCACAGAAAGGCGTTGAAGCCAAACCGTTCCCGGATCCCGTCGGCGATGGTGTGATGACTAACTGCGGCGAAGCGTCCGGCCATTTCGACCAGGAAGATGATGCAGATCGTGCCCAGGACGACGGCCCATATCAGCTGAAACCTGAACGCGGCGCCGGCCTGAGCGGCGGTCGCCATTGATCCGACCTCAAGAAAGCCGCCAACGCTGGTGACGACGCCGAGCGATATTTCGAGCAGCTTCTTCATGATTTCGGCGCGAAATATTTCGCGTAGGACGTGCTCAGGTCGGCGGCGGCGGCCCGCAGATCCTGCTGCGCGTGTTCCACTTCCGAGCGGTTGCCGTTCTGCACGGCCGTCGCCGCGCGAATTACCGCTGCCGAAAGCCGTCCAACCGCCATCTTCAGACCGGCTTGGCCGCTGGACTCAGGCGACTTGCCGGACTGGATTTGCGCACCGGCATCGGCGAGCGCCTTGCCGGCCGATTGCAAAGTGCGCGACGTGTATTCCGACGGGGCTTCCCCAGCGATCCAGCTCTCCAGGACCAGCGATGCGGTCTGTGTGGCGGAAGCCGCGGTTTTCGACTGCTGCTCGACCTGGCCGGAAGGCGAGCATGCCGTCACTACAAATATTATCAGCAGCAAGCGCAGGCGGTCTGGTCGAGAACCGACGGCTGTAACGGCATTTACAATACGTGCTTGTAGCGTTGCTGCCACACGATTGTTCTCCCCGGCACCAGGCGACTTCGGCGCGAAGTTTGATCTAGAGCGCTGGGTGATCAGGTCAACTGAATCGCGATGAACGGCGCTGGCACCGCGGAACAAACCAGCGATCGCCGGATTAGGGGATGACGAGGCAAAGGCCATGGACAGGGAAGAGCGTATCAGGCAGCGAGCCCATGAGATCTGGGAGCGCGAAGGCCGTCCGCAAGGACGCGAGCGCGAGCATTGGGATCAGGCCGTGCAGGAGATCGAAGCTGAGGGTTCCGAGGCCGAACGCGGCCCGGTCGTGCCCGATCCAACGGTCGAGGCCGGCTCCGATCCGGAGGCACGCGGCAGCAAGCGGCGGCGAGGGACATGAGGCCGATGCCTCGTTTCGTCGCCTGGATCGTGGTCGTACTGGTCGTGCTGTTCGCCGCCTGGCTGATGATCGGGCGCGACAGAACCGGCGGCGGAGGTCAGCCCACGCCGCACGCAATTGATCAAAATGGATAGGAACCGACATGACGGGAACCGATACTCATCCTGAACAAGACCCGGCGGAAGGATCGCGATCGATAGTGGAAAAGCAGCTCCGCAACGAGCAAGGCGGTGAGGGTCAAAATCGCAAAGCCGAGCCAGCTTCCGACACATCCGGCAGCAAGACCAAGACACCTTCGGAAGCGCGCAAGAAAGGCTCAGGCTTGGATTGAGCCGGCCGAAAGCGGGCTCACACTGCCGTTTGCCTCGAAATAATAGGGATAGCGCTCCTGGACGATTTCGAGCACCTCGAAGATGCGGCGAAGATGCGTTCGCATCGCCTCTTCCGCCGCAAGCGCGTCGGCCTGCTCGAGCGTATCGACAATCCGCCGATGTTGGCCGAGAACCACCGACATGCTGTCGAGGCGCGGGAAAGACAGGAAACGGAAGCGGTCCATGTGCAGCTTCGCCGCGCTGATGTCGGCCCAGATTCCGGGGAAGCCGGCATGGCTGGCGATGTGCTGGTGGAACAGCTCGTCCGACTTGAAAAAGCGCCTGTCGTCCGCGATGGAGGCGAACGTCTCCTGGACCGCCAGTTCGCCTTTGAGCATGGCGAGCAGTTCGGCGCGACGCGGGCTCTCGACCGCGCGCTTGATCAGGCCGACTTCGAGCGCTTCGCGCAGAAACTGCGATTTCTCGAGATCGGCAATCCGGAGCGGCGCCACCATGCTGCCGCGCTGCGGATAAATGTCGATCAAGCCAAGACCGGCCAGCCGGGCGAGCGCCTCCCTGACCGGCGTGCGGCTCACGCCGAGGGCTTCCGACATCGCCTTTTCAGAAATCAGCTCGTGCGGCTTCAGGCGGAAGGTCAGGATCTGGTCGAGCAAAACCTCGAACGTCCTAGCCGCGACTGAAGCGCCGGGGGCGGTTTCGTCGAGCCGCCCCTCGGTGATGGTCCGCGTTCCCAAAAGCCGTGCCATCGGCGACCCCTTATAGGCTCTGCAGCTTCAAGCCGTTCATGAAATGCCTGCGCAAGCAGCAGCGCCGACGTTATTCCTTGCGCGGAGAACCGCCGATGCGCGCCAGCAGGCCGCCATCGACGCGTACGACCTCGCCGGTGACGAAGGAGGCATCGTCGGACAGCAGGAAGGCGACGACTGCGGCAATCTCTTGCGGCTGGGCGGTACGGCCGAGCGGATGCATGTTGTCGAGGATGCGCAGGATCTCGTCGGGCTTATCGTTGAGCTTGACCGCATCCCGCAGCATCGGCGTGTCGACGGCGCCCGGAGCGACGGCATTGACGCGCACACCGAGCGGCGCATAATCGACGGCCATCGATTTGACCAGCCCGATCAGGCCGTGCTTGGCCGTGCTGTAGGCCAGAACCCCTTCCTGGCTGGCCAGACCCTGCACCGAGCTCATATGGACGATGGCGCCGCGGCTTTGCCGCAGCAGCGGCATCGCCGCGCGGGAGAGCAGGTAGGCAGCCTTGAGGTTGACGTTCATCACCTCGTCCCAAAGCGCCTCGTCCGTGGTCTCCACCGTTCCGTAACGCTGGATGCCGGCATTGTGGGAGAGCATGTCGAGCCCGCCGAACGCGGATCGGGCAAGCTCGACGGCGCGGCCACAGGCTTCAGTGTCGGCGGTCGAGCCAAGCACGGTGTGCACGGTCACGCCGCGCGCCGAAAGCTGCGCCGCGACGTCATCCAGCTGATCGCCCGCCCGGTCGAACAGAATCAGGTCGACGCCTTGCCCGGCCAGCCTTTCGGCGACAGCACGGCCGATGCCCATGGCCGCCCCCGTGACCAGTGCGCGTTTTTTGAACTCAGCCATTTATTCTCCCTCGAACAGTTGCGCAGCGACTGCCATGGTAGTCGATCGGCGCCACTTGACGTGCCCTTCTTTGCCGAACCGGCCCAACCGTGTTCGGCGTCATGTCGATCCTTGCATGAAAGCCAGCGTTTCCGCGCGCGTCGGTGCGCCAAGACGTCCGCCAAAGCGCAGGCACTTTAGCGCGGCGGCGGCGCTGGCCACTGCTACCGCCCGCTCTTCGTCCCAACCTTCGGCCAGACCGAGAGCGAAGGTGCCGTGAAACACGTCGCCTGCCGCCAGGGTGTCGACGGCTTCGACCCGCGGCGACGGCAGATGACGGACATCATTGCCGCCCGGGTGCCGGAACGCGGTGCCGTTCGCCCCATCGGTGACCGCCACGAAGGCGCCGGTCCGTTCGCCGAGAATGGCGACGGCGGAACCGGCGGAAACCTCTGGACCGCAAAGGATGCGTGCCGCCGGCAGCGAAGCAACGACATGCGAGGCGAGCGGCAGTAGCCGGTCGAGCACCGGTCGCGACGCGACATCGGCGTCAAGGATCGCCGGGATGCCGCACTCGCGAGCCTTCGCCAGCGCCAGGGCCGCGGCTCCGGGCCAGCGGACATCAACCAGCACGGCGTCGAAGCGGGAAAAATCCGCGGGCGGAAGACGGTCAGGATCGGCTTGCGTGATTGCATCGTAGAAGGGCACAATCATACGCTCGCCGGCGGCATCGACCAGGATCGTGGCAATGGCCGAGCGACCGCCTTCAACCCTGCGCACCAGCGAACAGTCGACCCGCTCCGCCTCCATCTGGCCGATGACATCGCGGCCGACAGCATCGTCGCCGACGCTTGCCCATAGCCAGACCTGCCCGCCCTGGCGGCTGGCTGACGCGGCGGCGCTTGCCGCCATCCCGGCCGCGATCTGCACGGCCTCGCTCGGCAGGAACTTGCCGGCGCCGGAGGGCAGGACATCGAGGCGCAAGATCGTGTCGTAGGTGAGCGCGCCGACGCAGAGCAGGCGGGGCGCCGTCATTGCAGCCGGTAGCCGCGCTGATGGGCAATCGCTGTCATCACGCCTCTCAATTCGGCAAGGCCGCGAAGACGGCCGATCACGGGGTAGCCGGGATGGGTGTGCCGCGCGGCGTCATCAATCAGCTCGTGGCCATGATCCGGGCGAAACGGCAGCAGCGCCGCCGGTTCACCGGCATCGCGGCGGCGTTGCTGCTCGTCGAGCAAGATCGAGACCACCGAGACCATGTCGACATCGCCGCTCAGATGCTCGGATTCCATGAACGAGCCGTCCGGGTCCATGCTGACATTGCGCAGATGCACGAAGTTTATCTTGTGCGCAAAGCGCCTGGCGATGGCGGGCACGTCATTGGCCGGGTTGGCGCCCAGCGACCCGGTGCACAAGGTGAGGCCGCTATGGGCCGATGGCACGGCGTCCAGGATAAGGGCGATGTCGTCGGCGTTCTTGACGATCCGGCACAGGCCGACGAGATCGCGCGGCGGATCGTCCGGGTGGATCGCCAACGTGACGCCCGCCTCTTCGGCCGCCGGCAGCACGTTTTCGAGAAAACGGACGAGGTTCTCGCGCAGCCGGTCGTGCGACAGGCCCGACTGCTCGGCCACCACTTCGCGCAATTCTGCTATGTCGTAGCGTTTGAAGGCGCCCGGCAGGCCGGCCATGATGTTGGCGAGCAGACGCTCTTTTGACGTATCCGGCGTCGTCTCGAACCATTCGCTCGCCCGCTGGAGAACATCGGACGCATAGTCGCGCTCCGATCCCTTGCGCTGCAGCATGTAGCAATCGAACGCGGCAAGCTCGTGCATGTTCATGCGGAGCGCCCGTCCGCCGCCCGGCAGCGGCGCAGCCAGGTCGGTCCGGGTCCAGTCGAGGATCAGCATGAAGTTGTAGCAGACCGTGCGCACACCGCAGGCGCCGAGATTGCGTAAGGTCTGCCTGAAATTGTCGTAGAGCCGGTCGAGATCGCCGCGGCCGAGCTTGATGTCCTCGTGCACGGGCACACTCTCGACGACGCTCCATTTCAGGCCCATCGCCGGATCCGCTTCGATAAGCGCCTGGCGCTGCCTGATGGCGTCGATCGGCCAGACTTCGCCGTAAGGGATGTCGTGCAGTGCCGTCACGATGCCGGTCGCGCCGGCCTGCCTGGCATGGGCAAGCGTTGCTGCGTCGCTCGGCCCAAACCATCGCCACGTCTGCTCCATTCGACCTCCAGCTGCGGAATTTCTCGATGAGGACCGCTGATGTATTGGATACTACCATGGCAGTCAATTGCTTGCCGCAGCCCAGTGCCTGTGTCTGCGTTCGGGCCGCCCCCTATGAGAGATTACAACGGTACGTGGCGTTCAGATTGAACGGCTATGCAAGGTCCGAGTTTCGGCTGGCCCAAATCGCGCCGCGTTCGAACATCGTGCGCATTTGCGGCACGGCGAACTCGTCGGCGGTGTGGCCGAGCGCGCTGTAGAAGACGCGGCCCTTGCCGTAGCGGCGCTTCCAGACGACCGGCATGACGACGCCGGCGATGAAATCGAGATGCTCGCCGGTGAAAGTAGTCGTCGCCAGCACCTCGTTGGTCGGATCGACATGCATGTAATACTGCTCTGAACGGTAGGCGAAGCCGTCGATGCCCTGCATGACCGGATCGTCTGGCCTGGTGATGTCGACGTGATAGTCGATGATGTTGCCGGGATGGGCGACCCACTGGCCGCCGGTCATGAACTGGTATTCCGGCTCGTTGCGGAAGCTGTCGCACATGGTGCCGTGAAAGCCCGCAAGGCCGGTGCCGGCCCTGACGGCGCTGGTCAGGTTTTGCAGCTCCGGCTTTTCGATCGTCGACATGGTGATCACCGGGACAATGAGATCGAGCATGCCCAGCTGCGGATCGGCAAGCGCCGAAGTCCCCTGCTCCAGCTGCACGTCGAAGCCGTTGCCGGCCAGCATCTCCTTGACGATTTCGGCGCTCCGGGCCGGGGTGTGACCTTCCCAGCCGCCCCAGAAAATCAGTGCCGTCTTGCTCATCGCATTATTCCCTATTCCAGAATTCCGAAAGGCAGGTCGGCCTGCATCGGCGCCGGCCGGGCGCAGCCATATCTCAGGTCGATACGCTGGCCTATCTCTGCTGAAGAGATGATCGATTCCATGATTTCCAGGACATGGAGGGAAAGATCGAGACTGGCGCGGTGTTGCCTGCCCGAGACGATCGCCTGCGCCATGTCGGCAAGGCCGAGGCCCCGGTAATTGCCGTCGCCATAGGAATGGATCTGATCGGCCACCGTCCAGTCGCCCTTGCACTGGCTGGTCCTGATGTCGCCCTGGAACTGGTTGGGATCGGAGACGATCATCGAGCCCGTGGTTCCGTAAAGTTCGATGTGATTGTGTTCATGCTTCCAGACGTCGAAGCTGGTGGTGATCGAGACCGCGGCGCCATTCTCGAATGCGAGCAGGCCGGAAATATGGGTCGGCACCTCGACCCGGATGGTCTCGCCCTGGCGCGGTCCAGAACCGATGATGCGGGTGGCGTAGGATGACTTCGCCTGCCCGGTCACGGATTTTACCGGACCCAGGAGATTGACCAGGCAGGTCAGGTAGTACGGTCCCATGTCGAGCATCGGCCCGCCGCCGGGCTGATAGTAGAAATCCGGATTGGGATGCCAGAGCTCGTGGCCGGGCACCTGCATGAAGGCAGAGCCGGCGACAATGGTCCCGACCGTATCCTTATCGACCAGCCGCCGCGCCGTTTGGTGGGAGCCGCCAAGAAAGGTGTCGGGTGCACAGCCGACGCGCACGCCCTTTTCGCGCGCGGCCGCGACCAGCCGCTCGGCGTCGCTGAGCGTCGTTGCCAGCGGCTTCTCGGAATAGACGTGCTTGCCTTGCCCGACAGCCTGCAGGCCGACCGGCACATGATGCTGCGGCGTCGTCAGGTTGAGCACGATCTCGACGCGCGGATCGGCCAACAGCGCGTCGACCGGCATGGCAGCCAGGGCGTAGGTCGCTGCCTTGGCCTCGGCCGCCGTCCGGTTGACGTCGGCGACGCCGACAATGTCGAGCACCGGGAATTGTGGCGATGCCTTCAGATAGGCATCCGAAATGTTGCCGCAGCCGATAATGCCGACGCCGATGCTGCGCATGGGCTTCTCCTCAAAAGGCGGCATTGATGAAACAGCAGAACTCGTTTGTCACCCCCCTTTCGGCCGGACGAGGTTATCCCGTGACAAGGATATACCTCGAGAGCCTCAGAACCGCCGCCCGATCACAATCGCGCGCCTATGCGCGAGCGGCTTGATTTCGAGTTCGAACGGCCGGTACTCAGCAACACTGCCTCATGTAGCTTGCTCGACATTTCTGATGCCGGCTTTGAGCACAGCACAGATTTTCACCCGTAGAAGGACGCACATGATCCGCCCACAAGGAACCATCGCACCGATCCTGACGCCGTTCGAAAACGACGGCCGCATTGCCCGCGACCTCTGGATATCACACGCCAAGTGGGTGCTGGATCAGGGAGCGCATTTCCTGTCGCCGTTCGGCACCACGGGCGAGGCGTTGTCCGTCTCGTTGCGCGAGCGCATGCAAGCGCTGGAGTGGCTGGTCGAGGCCGGCATTTCGCCAAGCCATCTGATGCCCGGCACCGGTGTCACAGCACTTGCCGAGACCGTCGAGCTGACGGCGCATGCCGTCGGGCTCGGCTGTGCCGGGGTGATGGTGCTGCCGTCGTTCTTCTATACGGCCGCCGGCGACAACGGACAGGCCCGCTACTATGGCGAGCTGATCGAACGGGTGGCGAACCCGGCGATGAGGATGATCCTCTACCACATCCCGCAGAATTCCGGCGTACCGGTGAGCCCGGCGCTGACCGCCCGCTTGAGCCAAGCGTTTCCGGATGTCGTGGTGGCTTACAAGGACAGCGCCGGCGATTGGAACAACACCGTGGCGGTCATTGCGGCAGCTCCAGGGGTCGCGGTGTTCCCGAGTTCGGAAGCACAGCTGACGAAAGGCCTCGCCAACGGTGCTGCGGGCTGCATCTCGGCGACGGTCAATCTGAATGCCGCAGCGATCCGGGCCCTCTACGACGCAGCGCTGGCGGGAGAGGACATTACTGACGCGGATGCCGCCATCAAGGCGTTCCGCAAAATCATCCAGGACGCCGGCCTCATCTCCGCGATGAAGGCAGTGCTGGCGGTACGGTCCGGCGACAGACGCTGGCTGAACCTGCGCGCGCCGCATGAGAACGCGACGCAAGCCACCGGCGAAGCTTTGCTCGCCGCTCTCGGCCCGCTAGCCGACCATATCGGCCGGAGCTGACTATCGGGCCGTGTTCAGGGCGGCAGCAGCGCGTATCAGCGCCTTGAACGCATTCTCATCTATGTCTTCGCCCTCACGGATATCGATGGCGCGCCTGGTGTTGCCTTCGAGGCTGGAGTTGAACAGGCCTGAAGGATCCTGCAGGGCGGCGCCCTCTGCGAAGGTCACCTTCACGACGTTCTTGTAGGTCTCGCCGGTGCAGATTATTCCGGCGTGCGACCACACCGGAACGCCTCGCCACTTCCACTCCTCGACCACTTCCGGGTCAGCCTGCTTGACGAGAGCGCGGACATGGGAAAGCGTCTTGCCTCGCCAATCGCCCAGCTCACTGATCCTCGCATCTATCAGCTGCGAGGGGGAGCTCTCTGCATTTCCTTCCATAGAGCCACTCTTCATCACCATTGTCGCTTTCCCTAGGGTTGTTGCCGCTCGCCCGTCACATGAATACCGCTAGTCGGCACCGGGTTTGCGGGAATGACTGGCATTCCACTCACATTCGCTCGCCAGGCAACTGGCTGGCTTGCTTTACCCAGTCGGTGAGTTGAGCTTCGTCGAGCTGGTCGTCCTCGCGGATGTCGAGGTAGCGCACGTCCTTGTGCTTGGACTCGCCTGGAGGGAAAGGATGCAGCGACGTGCCGCGGAAGAAAGCCAGCTTGATGTACTTTGTGAAGCAATGGAAGTTGAGGAACCAGCCTTGACCCTCTACGCCATAGAAGGGCGAGTTCCATTTGACGGCCTTGCGCAGGTTGGGAACGTTGCGCTCGATGAGTGCGTCGAGGCGGCGGCCGACGTCGCGTTTCCAGCCCGGCATGGCCGCGATGTAGGCCTGCACAGGAGCGTCACCATCACCCTTCGGGATCTGCGGGTTGCCGCCTGCGAGGAGGACCGGCTTGGCGGCTGCAGGCTTGGCGGCGGGCTTCTTCGCGACCGCCGCTGACTTGATGGACGTCTTGTTGGCCATGCGGTCACTCCAATGCGCCGGTGCCCCCTGCGTTGCGCCACTTGGGAGCGTAAGGCAGCACGAACATGTACAGTCCGGTAAGCAGGAGCAAGCAGAGTGGAAACAGCGGCAAGAGGTATACCCAGTAGGCGGGTTCCTTGCCTACTCCCAGGCTGATGAAGATGGCGGCGACGACCGCCGCAAAGATGATCGACAGCCAGCGGTGGATCTGCCGAACCCATTTGTTCCAATCCATTGAGACCTCCTCTGAAGACGAACCGAAGCGGATCGGGCAGCCCGTTTGGCGACTCCCGCCGGGCAGCCACGCCACTGAACGCATGCTTTACCAGCGCGCCAGTTGGGTGATTTGAACGAGATTGCCGCAGTTGTCGTTCAGCTGGGCGATGGTCGAGCCGGTTACTTCGGTCGGCGGCATCGTGAACTCGGCGCCGCGCGCTTTGATGCGCTCGTAGTCGCCCTTGACGTTATCGGTGAAGAACATGACCGCGGGCTGGCCCTGCTGGAAAATGGCTTGCTGGTAGGTCTTTGCAGCGGGGTTGTCATTGAGCGCGAGTTGCAGCTCGGCACTGTCCGGCTCGTCGGGTGATGCGACGGTCAGCCAGCGAAACGGCCCATTGCTGAAATCGGCCTTCTTGGTAAAGCCGAGCGTTTCGGTGTAAAAGCCCAGTGCCTTTTCCTGGTCGTCCACGTATACTTTGGCCAACTTGATCTTCATTGGCTTGCCTCCATTATCGCCTCGTGATGTCGCTCTGTAACAGAGCCCTCGCCTGGATAGCCCAGCGGATCTCAGTCCGTCCGCGCCAGAACCTGCTCCAGATCGTCAAAGAACCTCGGCCAGCCGACTTTGGCACCCCGGAAGTAAGGCTGCTGATCCGGCCGGAAGCCCGACTGTTCCATGCGCAAGCGGGCTCCGGTGCTCGTGGGGGTGAGGGTCCAGGAGACGACACTCTTGAGATCCTTGGTATCCCACGTGTAAGTCAGTGTTCTGTTCGGCTCGACCGTCTGCACCTGACATTCGACAGCGCCCCAGTCTGCGTGAAGATTGAAACGGTGGTCCGCGACAGGTTTGAAGTCATTTTTCATGAGCCACTCCTCGATCAAGTGTGGTTGCGTGAGCGCGCGCCAGATCTTCTCGGGCGGATAAGCGATTTCCCGTTCAACAACGACGGAGAGCGTTTCGGTCGACGTTCGGTTCACTGGTCCATCCTTTTGAGCAGGTCTTCGAGGTCGTCGAACCGGCTCTGCCAGAACCCGGTCATCTGGCTTGTCCAGTCGATCAGGGGGGCAAGCGCAGCAAGCTGCGCGCTATAATGGGTCTGTCGCCCTGCATGGCGGTCGCGCACGAGCCCGGCCTGCCTCAAAACGCCGAGATGTTTTGACACGGCCGGTTGCGAAATTCCGGCCTGAGCCGTCAGAGCCCCGACCGTCTGCGCTCCTTCGCGACACAGCCGCTCAAAAATAGCGCGCCGAGTCGGATCGGCAAGCGTTCTGAAGAGTACATCGTGAGCGTTTGGCATTGGGATCGATAACTCTTCGGCTATTGATCGATGTATAACCGCCGGGATATGTGTGAGTCAAGCGGGAAGCGGCATAATTCTCGTTGCAGGTCACCTGCTTCGCTCACGCAGCCAGTTGCTTATTCGCCGTGCTCTGCACTGGAATTGTCACGCGTTATGCGCTACATGACCATCTACATGGTCAGGAGCGTGACATGGATGCAGTCAATCTGGCGGACGCCAAGGCACATCTGAGTGAGCTCGTCGACCGGGTTGAAGCTGGAGACTCGATCGACATAACCCGGCGTGGCAAGCCGGTCGCCAGGCTCACGGCCGTGGCCCGCCCTCGCAAACGGATCGACGCCGTCCTGCTCCAATCCCTGACCGCAACCATGTCTCTGCAGGCTCAGGCTGCCGCCGATCTGGTGCGATCGATGCGAGATGGCGATCGCTATTGACGTCCTATCTCGATACTTCGCTGATCATCGCGGCGCTATCCAACGAAGCCGTGACCGCGCGCGTTCAGGGCTGGCTGGCGGAGCAGGACCCAGCGCAACTTGTGATCAGCGGCTGGACCATCACCGAGATGTCCTCCGCCATGGCGATCAAGCTTCGGACCGGACAGATCGACCTGGAGCAACGCGCGGCAGCGCTCGCGATGTTCAATAGGCTTGTCGCTGAGAGCTTCACCGTGCTGCCGGTGACGGGCGGGCATTTTCGGGTCGCCGCGAAATTCGCCGATCAGCATATGCTCGGGCTTCGTGCTGGCGACGCCCTGCACCTCGCGACGGCATCGGAGCATGGCGCCACGGTGTGGACCCTCGACCAGCGACTCGCCGAGGCAGGACCGATTCTCGGCGTGCCGACGCAGTTGCTGGCATGATCGAGGCCCTCTCCTCCAAAATGAATAAACCGATTGAGGCTCGCCGAGCGGTACGGCCTTTCCACCTATGAAGCGATGATCGCCTCCGCGGCGGTTCACGCTGGCTGCGATACACTCTGGTCAGAGGACATGCAGCACGGAATGGCGCTCGACGAAGGCTTGCGCATCGTTAATCCCTTTCGCGTTGCGAGCTGATCACGCTCATTGAAGGGAGCTGGCCGGGAGCGAACTGGCGGCTTTCGATGTTGCCGAGCGGCGCGTCGGGCACGGAGAGCGATGCTGTCAACCACAAGCGTCTGCGCGGGCGAGGAGAAAGGCCGCCTCGCGCACGTTGCGGGTGAGCTTGGCCGCAGCCTCGAATTCGGCGCGGGCCTCGGCCAGCCGGCCGGCCCGAAACAGAAAATCGCCCCTCGCCGCCGGCAATGGCGCATAATTGCGCAAGGCGGCGGCGTCGGCAATCTCGTCTACCAGCCGCAGGCCCGCTTCGGGCCCGAAGGCCATGCTGTGGGCGACCGCTCGATTGAGATCGACCACCGGCGAGGGCATCACTGCACGCAGCCGGTCGTAGAGCGCTGCGATGCGGGGCCAGTCGGTGTCGGCCGGACTGCGCGCCCGCGCGTGACAGGCTGCAAGCGCGGCCTGCAACACATAGGGGCCATCGCCCCCGAGGGCTTCGGCATGGGCCAGCGCGTCAAGGCCTCGGCGGATCAGCAGCTGGTCCCAGCGCGCGCGGTTTTGCTCGGTCAGGGTCAAGAGGGCGCCGTCCGGCCCGATGCGTGCCGGCAGGCGCGATGCCTGGATTTCCATCAGAGCCAGCAGGCCGAACACCTCGGCATCCTCGGCCATCAACCCCGCCAGCATGCGGCCGAGCCGTTGTGCCTCCAGGCACAGGCTCGGCCGGACAAGGTCGTCGCCTGCCGTGGCGGCATAGCCTTCATTGAAGATGAGATAGATGACCTCCAGCACCGAGGACAGACGCGCCGCACGCTCGGCGCCGCGCGGCACCTCGAAGCTGAGCCTGGCCTTTCCGATCGTCCGCTTTGCGCGGACGATGCGCTGGGCGATCGTCACCTCGCTCGACAGGAAAGCACGGGCGATCTCGTCCGTCGTCAGGCCGCCGATGACACGCAGCGTGAGGGCCGCGCGGGCGTCGGCCGAAAGTATGGGGTGGCAGGCTGTGAAGATGAGGCCCAGCAGTTCGTCGCCAAGATCGTTGTTCATGGCCATTTCGTTTCCCTCGGCCGTACCGTCGCACTCGCCGTCCAGCTCCCGCGCGATCTCCTCATGCTTGCGCTCGCGCATCTTGTCGCGACGGATCGCATCGATGGCGCGGTGTTTGGCGACTGTCATCAGCCAAGCGCCAGGATTGGCCGGAACGCCGGTCCTGGACCATTCGGATAGGGCTATGACGAGGGCGTCCTGCACCAGTTCCTCTGCAAGATCGACATTGCGCACGAGGCGGGCCAGGCCCGCGATGAGCCGGGCCCGTTCAATGCGAAAAATCGCCTCGATCGCCTGCTGCGTCTCGCCTGCCGTCATGCTGCCTTATCGGCCAAAGCCATAACGAAGGCAAAGCAGGTTGCGGCCGACAGGTTCAGTTGCCGCTGAGCTTCTCGCGCGTCCGGTCATGGATTTCCGTGACCTCCGGCGTCAGATTCCCATTGCCAATCAGCCATCTCGTACAGCGGCCGGATTTCAATCTCGCTCGGTCCCGGCATGGGATTGGGGCAGCGCTTCACCCAGGCGACCGCCTCGTCCATGTCCTTGACTTCCCAGAGCCAAAAGCCGGCGACCAGTTCGCGGGTCTCGGCGAAAGGCCCGTCGATGACCGTCCGGCGGGGACCATCGAAAGCAACGCGCTTGCCCTGCGAGGAGGGCTTGAGGCCATCGGCGTCGAGCAAGATGCCGGCATTGCGCAGCTCGTCGTTAAACCTGCCCATCGCCTCCATCGCCTCCTTCGCCTCGGGCGTGGGGACAAAGCCCTTTTCGCTGTCCTCGGTAGCCTTCACGAGCACCATCACACGCATCGTCTGTCTCCTTGTTGAGCCGGACTCACCGGCCGGCATCGAAACGACGAACGGAGTTTAGGAAATCGACATTGTCCTGCAAATTTTTTTCGAGGTTGAGGAGAAAGCCGCCGATCGCGGCTCCTCTAGTCAGGAATTGCGATGGCGCGATATCGAGATTGGGCGCAACGCTGGTCGCCGATTGTAAGTAATTGAGTGGCTCGCCTAAACCATTTCGGGACGTTTTGAGGCCTCGCGGATCGCCTTGTGCACGCTGCGCTGCAAATCCATGAAGGCCGGGGTTTCCATGACCTCTTCCCGGCGCGGGCGCTCGATGTCGACATTGAAGGTCTGCATGATGCGTCCTGGGCCGATCCCCATCACGACGATGCGGTCCGAAAGGTAGACGGCTTCTTCCACATCATGGGTGACGAAGAGCACGGTGAGCCTGTGCTCCTCCCAGATCTGCGTCAGGAGTTCCTGCATCTGATGCCTGGTCAAGGCATCGAGCGCGCCAAAGGGCTCGTCCATCAGAAGCATTTTGGGTCGATACGAAAGAGCACGCGCTATGGCCACCCGTTGCTTCATGCCGCCCGAAAGCTCAGACGGATAACGATTGGCGCTGTGCGGGAGCTTGACCAGATCGAGATGCTCGCGTGCTATCCTGCGGCAGGTCGCGCGATCATGACCCGCGGCCTTGAGCGCGAACTCGATGTTCTGCTGCGCCGTCAGCCAGGGAAGCAGGGTGTAGGACTGGAAGACGACGCCGCGGTCGAGGCCCGGCTGCAGGATCGGCGCGCCATCGATGGCAAGATCTCCCGCGTCGAAATCCTGCAGTCCGGCAACGATCGACAGCAGCGTGCTCTTGCCGCAACCCGACGTGCCTACCAGCGAGACGAACTCGTTGTCGGCAAGATCGAGATTGATATCGCGCAGCACTTCCGTGCGCCGCGCGCCCGTGCCGAAGCTCTTGTGGAGACCTTTGATCCCCAATTTGGGCAAACTCATCGGCCCGGCCTCATTGCACGTGGCCCTCCTGCCGGAACAGCACTTTTCCCAGTGCCTTCATGACCTGGTCGGTAATGAGGCCAAGCACGCCCAGCAGCAGGATGTAGCCGATGATGGTGTTTGTCTGGAAATAACGCTGGGACACGGTGATGCGGTAGCCGAGCCCTGATGTCGCCGCGACAAGTTCTGCCAACACCAGCCAGGTCCATGCCCAGCCGAGACTGATGCGCAACGTATCCCAGATGCCTGGCAAGGCGCTGGGAACCACGATGCGCGTCAGGATCCTGCGATCCGGCAGGCCGAGCGTCCTGCCAAGGCCGATGAAATCAGCGGGAACCCGCTTCACATTGTCCATGATCATCAGCACCTGCTGAAAGAAGGTGCCGATGAAGATGATCAGGAACTTCTGGGCATCGCCGGTCCCCGACCACAGGATGGAGAGGGGCACGAAAGCGACCACCGGCATGTAGCGGATGAAATCCACAAGCGGCTCGATCGCCGCTTCCCAAGTCCTGAAGCTGCCGATCAGCACGCCAATCGGAATCGCCAATGCCGAGGCGATGAGGAAGCCAACAGAAATGCGGTATATCGAGGTCCTGAGATCCAGCCACAGCGTGCCGTCACCCGAGAGCTTGCCGAGCTGGGTCACCACGCTCCCCGGCGAGGGCAGGAAAATCGGCCTTACCAGCCCCAGCCCCGTTGCCGCCCACCAGGCGAGACCGAGGCCGGCAAAAACCGCCACTGCTATCATCAGGAAGCGCGAGCGTGCGATGGGCGCGCCGAACCCGGAGGATCGGCGACGGCGCATCGGCTGTTTGATCACCGGCCCCGGCGCTGCGTGAGACGGGCTTGGCTTGGTCGCACGCTGCTCGGACATTTGCGTCACCACCGCGAGCCGGCCCTCGTCATTTCGCGGCCTTGACGAATGACGGGTCGATCATCTGCTCCGGCGTCACGTCCGCCTGAAGCAGCCCGGCGTTCTTGGCGGCTGCCTCGACATCGGCGAATGTCTTGGTGGAAAATTCGCCCGTCAGCGCATCCTTGTTTTCGGCGAGAGTATAGTAACGCACGCCATCAAAGGCGGTGTTGAGGTCTTCGACGCTCGAACCAACCGCCTTGGAGATGATCGCCCGGCCGTCGGGCGTGTCGGCATTGTAAGCCTTCAGGGCCGCATCCCAGGTTTTGATCATGGCAAGCACCTGGCCGGGACGCGACTTGATCACCTCATCGCGCACCACCAACACGTCACTGATCAGGCCGGGATCTTCGCCTGCGGTGAAGAGCAGCTTGACGTCCTTGTTCTGTGCCCTGGCCGCGGTGAGATAGGGCTCATAGGTAACCGCGACCGGGACCTGGCCGGCGATCAACGCACTGCCGGCATCCGCCGCCGGCATTGGAACCGGCTGGACATCGGCGATGGACATGCCGTTCTTGGCGAGCGCGTATTTGAGCAGGATGTCGCTCGTCGTGCCTTCCTCGAAAGCCACCTGTTTGCCCTTGAGGTCGGCGACGGAGGCGATGTCCTTGCCGGCGATCATGGCGTCCGCCGTCATGCTGACGTCGAGCAGAAGCACGATCTTCACCGGCAGGCCGGCCGCAACCATGCCCATAGCCGTGTGGGTCGCGATGTTGGCGGCATCGAGCTGGCCGCTCGCCAGGGCGGCGTTGATGTCCTTGTCCTCGGCGAAGTTCACGATCTGCACGTCGGACAGCCCGTTTGCCTTGAACAGACCCTTGGCTTCGGCGACGTGCCACTGGCCGTAGCCAAGCCATGGCTCGATGCCTATCTTGAATGTTCCTGCCTCAGGCGTCGCCGGAATTGTCGTGTCGGCCGCGTAGACCGCCGGGGCAAACCCGACGGCAGCAGCCATAACGAGTGCCCGAAATTGTCCTGCTAGGTTACGCATCATCTTGTTCCCCTTGATGATCAGGCCGCTTTTTTGAACCAAACATCCGGCCTGGTGAGAATGCGGGCTTCTGCTCTTGCGGCACCGTGCCTCGGCATCTTAGCTGTCCGTTCAACGAAAGTGCGACGACACTTCAACGTCAGCAACAGCGGATGTCAAGGCTAAATACATACATGCATATACAAGTTAGCCCCCCTCCTTCCGACTCTGATTCGCTTCACTGCGATCAGGTTTTTTTGGATGGAGAATATCGACTGCCAAGCGAGTAGCGGCTGCCAACGTAAGTCAGCTTGCTGATCGTGGCAACGACGGCGCCCGTCCATGTCCGGCGATGCAGAAACAGGCAGCAGCTGCCGACGTCGATGCCCAGATACCGCGCCGTCTCGGCATCGGCAGGGGTCGCCGAGATGATGTGCTCGACCTCCGTCACGGGGGTTTTCTGCATGAGGTAGTCGTAGGTCGCTGTCTTGGAAAAATCCTGCTTGTCATAGTCGGGTATCAGGCCCGGGTTGACGAAGCGCTCTTCCAGTTGCACAGGCAGGTCGTTCTCGAAGTTGACGACGATGGAATGATAGACCGACACGCGCTTTGCAAACTCAAACGAAAGCGCGAGCTCCTTTGTCGGCGTGATCTTTTCGAGGACGATAACCTCGGAGCGATGCCTGTTTCCCCGCGCGACAATTTCCGCCGCGATGTTGTTGATCTCGATCAGTGCGGATTGCGGTCGAGGCGGCGCGATGAATGTGCCGACGCCCTGGAGCCGGATCAGAAAACCCGCAGAGGTCAACTCCCGCAAGGCACGATGGACCGTCATCCGAGACACGCCGAGTGTCGCCACGAATTCATTTTCGGACGGCAGCTTGCGGTCCTTGCTCCATCGCCCCGTTCCGATATTCGTCAGGATGTAGTCCTTGACCTTCTCGTAAAGAGGGCTGGCGGTGTCGGGCAAAGTGATCATTACAAAAATCCTTTCCGGCAAGGTTCGGAAATCACACGCGCCCGGCAGACCGCATCCGGATGATTGTTTTCAAGCCATCGCCCTGTCCCGCCAACAACCGCTTATAGGCTGCGGGAACATCATCCAGGCCGATCTCCCGGTCGATCAGTTCGACCATGGGCTCGGTCAATTCGCCGAGCATCCGGATGGCGTCGGGAAGCTCATCGGCAAAGGCGTGGCATCCCAGCAATGCGATTTCGCGTTCAACCAAGATGTTGGGATCGATATCGAGGCGGCCGTGGAATATGCCGACCATCGCAACGGTGCCGCCGGCGTCGAGAACGCCGAGCAACTGGCCGAGTGCTGCGATGCTGCCGGTCGCTTCGACGGCAGCGAGCAAGGGGGCATCCGCGGTGGCGGCGGCGATGGCGTTCCGGTTCAAATCGACGATGCTGGCGCCGGTGACCCGCGCCACGCGGGCGCAGCGGCCCTGATTGCGGTCGGCGACGAGCACGGTACCTGCGAATGTCCGGGAAAGCAGCAGTGCGGCAAGCCCGCCAATGGTCCCGCAGCCGACGACAAGAACGGAACCGGCCGTTTTCGGCAGACGCCGCACTGCGTGCAACGCTACAGCCAGCGGCTCGGCCATCGCCGCGACCCGTTCGTCAAGCACGGCATCGACGATGTGCAGGAGGCGTGCGGGCAGGACCGCCTGTTCGGCAAATCCGCCGTCGCATATCTCGCCGACAAAGCCCAGCGACGTGCAAAGATGCCGCTTGCCTGCATGGCATTGCGCGCATTCTCCGCACCAGAAACGGGAATCGGCGACCACTCGGTCGCCAACACCGACGGTACCCACGCCCTCGCCGATGGCAATCACCGTGCCTGTCAGCTCATGGCCGGCCGTGGAAGGCGATCGGCTTATCCATTGGCCCGTGCGGAAGTTGTGGAGATCGGAACCGCAAATGCCTGCGGCATCGACCCTCAGCTTCACCCAGCCTGGCTCGGGAGCGCCTGGCGCGGCGATATCCTCGACGCGCAGGTCGCCGGGTCCATGGAGCCGCGCCGCCCTCATCGTCATCGTTTCCGCTCAGCCGGCGAGATAGCGATCGCGGATCTCCGAAACCGCGTTCTCATGCGAGCTGAATCCTTCGTAGCGGGCGAGCCTGCGGGCATGCAGGGCGAGTTCCGGATAGGCCGCCGAGGTCACATAGCCGACCGACGATCTCTTGACGAAATCCGTCACGGAAAGCGGTCCAAAGGTTCGCGCCCACCGGCTGGTCGGCAGCACCGCATTGGGTCCCAGGACGAAGTTGGCGAGGGTCACCGGCGTATGCGGACCCATGAGGATCTCGGCAGCTTCCGTGATACGTCCGAGATGCGCAAATGGCTCCGCTGACAGAATCTCGAGGTGCTCCGGCGCATAGTCGTTGATGAACCGGTAGCTGTCCTCCAGCGACTCGGTCAGCACGATGCCGCCGCGCCTTCCAGTCAGCACCGCGCGCGAGAACTCCACACGCTGTTCGCTCATCCGGGACCAATGTTCCGGTATCGCAATCAATGCGGCTTCGGCGACCTTGCGGCTGTGCGTCACCAGGTAGGCCGAGGAATCCGGCCCGTGCTCGGCCTCGATCAACAGGTCAAGAGCAGCCAGGCCGCCGTCGACGCTGTGATCGGCAAAAATGATCGCTTCGGAAGGACCGGCGGGGAGACCTGTGTTGATGATCGGGGACAACACGCTCTTTGCCGCCACCACCCAGGGGCTCCCCGGCCCGACGATCTTGACGGCAGGCTTCACAGTCTCGGTCCCATAGGCGACGGCGGCGACCGCATGGGCGCCGCCGCACTTGTACACGGTCTCCACGCCGGCGATGCGGGCAGCAACCAGCGTCGCGGCGTCGACGGAACCATCCGAAGTCGCAGGCGTCACGATCGCGATCTGGGGAACCCCGGCAATCACCGCCGGAACCGAAGTCATCATCGTCACCGAGGGAAAGGCGCCTTTGCCGCGCGGAACATAAAGCGCAACGGAAGCAATCGGTGTGTATCGGTCGCCCGCATAGGCGCCCGGCCGAACTTCCTTGAGCCACATCGTTTCCGGGCGCTGCTCCTCGTGGAAATGCCGGATGTTCTCAATGCCGAACCGGATACTCTCCACGACGTCCTTGTCGACCTTGTCGAATGCCGCGTCGAACTCCGCTTCCGAAACTTTCAGTCCACCGTCGGCAACATCGGCTTTGTCGAGTTCGCGTGCAAACCGGAGCAGTGCCGCGTCACCTTCATCCTTGACGGCCTGGATGATTGGACGGACCTTTTCGATGAAGGAAGACAGATCTCCTTCGGCGCGTTTCAGTAAACTGGCCCGCTGATCGACACTGAGGGATGACAGGCGGTGGAAGCTGACGTCAGACATGGCGGCTCCTTTTGTTAGAACGCAATTACGATTAGCGCTTGTCGATCACTTCTGGGACACGTCTCCGGCCCCTGAAGCCTTCAAATCGATGCGAGAAAGCCTCCATCCACGGGAATGGACTGGCCGGTTATGTAGGCTGCCGCATCCGAAGCGAGGAACACCGCGATTCCGTGCAGGTCCGAGAGATCACCAAAACGGCGCTGCGGAATCTTGGCGAGCATCGATTGCTGCCATGCCTCGTTGCTGTAGAACACGTCTGTCATCGCTGTTCTGAAATAGCCAGGCGCAATGGCGTTGACCCGGATCCCGAGATCGGCCCACTCTGCAGCAAGCGCCCGCGTCATGCCGAGGAGGCCTGATTTCGACGAGCCGTACGGCACCGCCGTGGGAACCCCAACCTCGGAGGTCAGCGAGCAGAGATTGATAATGACGCCGGGCCGCCCGGCGTCTCTCATCTGCCGCGCGGCGGCTTGGGCGCAGAAGAAGGCGCCTTTGAGATTCGTATCGACAATCCGGTCCCACAAGGCCTCGTCGACATCGAGTGAAGGCCGGACCTCTTCCACCCCCGCATTGTTGACGAGAATATCGAGACCTCCGAGCAGGCTGCCGGCCTCGGCTGTCGCCGCCCGGCAGCGGTCGACATCGGTGACATCCAGGGCGACGGCGTGCGCGACCCCGCCGGCGGTGCGGATGGCGGCCATCGTCTTCTCGAGCGAGGCCACGCTGCGCGCCGCGACCGCGACGTCGGCGCCGGCCGCGCTGAGCGCCTCGGCGATGCTGCGCCCGATGCCACGGCTTGCGCCGGTTACAAGCGCCTTCCTGCCTGACAGATCGAAGAGAGATGCGTTGCGCATGTCATCCTCCTTGGTAATGTCGCGCTTGGACCGATCGCGTCGAGACTATCCGAATGCAGCTTATCTATACAAGCATGTACATCATGGCTGTAGTGCGCCATGCGGAACTTTGCTTGTCAGAGCGGCAGCGCATTGACCGACATCGGACCGGTCTACGCGGTTCGCCCCAGCCCATCTGGAGTTCATCGGGAGGGGATAGATGAAGCGCGCAGTAGACCACGAGGCGATGAGCGTGGTCGGCTATACCACCCCCTGGAGTGCCAAAGCAGGCCAGCGGATCAACCTCAGCCTGTCATGCGATCGGCCGATAAAGGCCACACGAATTTGCCGGCTCGACAAGCCGGCTCCAGAATTTCTCGCCTGGCCCATCGAAACGATAGGTGAAGCACGGCATCGGCATTTCGACCAGGGGTCGTTCCTGTTCGTGCGAGCCGGCGAACTGGCCAAAGTACAAGCCGTCCACGGCATTCGTTTCGAGCTGTTCCTCACGCGCAACGAAGGTGCGCGCACGATCCTGGAAGCAGGCGCCCTCGGGCTGCGCCTCCGCGACGACGGCGCATTTGTCGTGGAAATCGGTGACGAAACCTTTGTCGAGAAGAAGGCGCCAACTGGTGTGTGGCTCACCGTCGAGTTGGATCTGCGGCAGGATCAATCGCGTCTGCGCATCAAATCCCATGACCGTCTCGCGCCTTACGAACTCCATGAAGGTTTTGGCGGCCCGGCGCGGAACCTCCAGGCGCAAGGCATCCATTTCGGCGCAAGCGCCACCAACCACGAACCTACCCTCAACGCGAAATTTGCTGCGATCCGGCTCGACACCCCACAGGGGACTGTTGCCTGGGATTTCCCGACGCTGTTACCAACGCAGGCGATCCTGACGTCGGGCGGAGCAGATCCGTTGCTCCTCGACGTGATCAATCAGCCAGCCTTCTGCGTGACTTCGGCACGCTGGGACGGATCGAGCTTCGAGCCTCGCTTGGTGCCGTCGCACTACGACGCTATCCATTGCCACGACGACGACATCGGCCCGCTTGAGTGGCCGGTCTCGCACCGCGTGACGATCCCCGAAAACGCACACCCAGGCGTCTACGCGTTCCAGGCCGAATGGGAGGGTGGCTACGAACGCGTGGTGTTCTTCGTCACCTCTTCACAGGTTTCGTCGCCGCTGTTGTATCTCGTGCCGACGGCCACCTATCTCGCTTATGCGGACGAATATCTCCCGGATCATCTTTATGAATGGAAAGGCGACGACCGGGGACATCGCTTCGCGATCGCCAACAATCTGAAATCCCTTTACGACTACCATTCCGACCTTAGCGGTGTTTCCATCTGCTCCTACAAAAAGCCGAAAGTGACGCTCAGGGACGATTACGATTATCCGCTCTGCGGCTGCCCACACAATTTGCCGGTCGATCTGCATTTCCTCCGATTCTGCCACGACAATGGAATCGTGTTTGACGTCATGACCGATCACGATTTGCACGAATGCGGCATAGACGGTTTGCGTCGACATCAAGCCGTCGTCACCGGCAGTCATCCCGAATATATGTCGATCGAGATGGAGCAGGCGCTGCGGCAGTTTGTAGCCGAAGGCGGCAGCATCGCCTATCTCGGCGGAAACGGCTTTGCTGCCACTGTGGCTTTCAAGGACGACCTGATGGAGTTGCGGCGCTCGCCGCTGGAGGCCGGCCGCACCTGGGACGGCCCTGTCGCCGAACAGGCGCTGTCGATCACCAACGAACCAGGCGGCTATCTCCGCTGCCGCGGCCGAGGCGAATTCTCGCTGATCGGCGGTGCAATCTCATTGATGGGTTTCGATGGCGCACGCCCCTTCACGCGCACTGAGGAAAGCCATGAAGCAGGATGCGCATGGCTGTTCGAAGGCGTTGAAAATGCGACCTTCGGCACCGACGGCATGGTGCTGGGCGGTGCCGCGGGCTACGAACTGGATGCGACGTATCCAGCCCTCGGCACTTCCGCTGACACCGTCGTGATCGCGCGGGCGACGGGATTTCCCGACAGCTTCTTCCAGGATCCGACGCGCTGGTACGAGGGCGGGGATAAGCAACGCATCGCCCGCCGCTGCGCCGAAATGACCCTGCGAAAGCTCGCAGCAGGCGGCTTGATCTTTTCCGCAAGCTCGGTTGCCTGGTGCGGCGCGCTGCCAGCCGCAGGCGCCATGAACGATGTCGGCAGGATCACGCTCAATCTGCTTACCCGCCTCGGTGCGACGAAAGGAGAACCAGGCCGAGAAAAATCGATAAGCTGATTGGCGCCGTTACGGAAAGACCCGTATCCGGTCTTGGGAAATCAAATCAGTCGGCGTGCACCGGCTTCGTCTCACATGCCTCTCGCCACCTGGCGGACGGCAGTTGCCTCAGCCGCAACCAGCCGGCGAAATTGCAGCCCGGTGGTGAAAGTTGGGCGGAGGCCTATGTGGCGAGCGGTGACTTGGCGGAGGAAGTCGCGAAGTTGAAAGCCCAAGAGGGCAAGCCGATCATCGCCCACGGCGGAGTGAGCTTCGCCCGCAGTCTCGTCGCCCAAGGACTGGTCGACCAGCTCGCCCTGATGGTGGCCCCGTGGCGCTGGGCAAAGGCCTGCCGCTGTTCTCCGAACTCGCCGCGCCGATGTCTCTCAAGCTGGTGAGCTCGAAAGCCTTTCCGGGGGCCGCGGTGGCGCAGATTTACCGGCCAACGTGAACAGGTCAGAGAATGTGTGCAGCCAACGAACCGACGAAGTAAGGGCGAGGTATAAATGAATGCGATCCCTTCGGATCGTCGTCGATCGATAGGAGCCTGTGCATGGCGAAGCTTGTGTTCGGAATGATGCAGTCGCTCGACGGCTATGTCGCTGGCGCCGAGGGCGGGCCCGGGCTGCCGATGCCGGGCGAGGCGCTCCATCGCCACTTCAATGCCCATGTGCGCGGGATCGCCGGCAGCCTCTACGGCCGGCGCATGTACGAGGTAATGCGCTATTGGGACGAGGGTCAGCCAGGACAGGACCAGGTCGGGCGCGACTTTGCGGCGGCCTGGCGGGCGCAGCCGAAATGGGTCGTCTCTCGCACCCTGAAGTCGGTCGGGCCGAACGCGACGCTGGTGGACGACGATCTCAAAGGGTTCGTTAGGGCGCTTAAAGCCGAACACGAGGGCGAGATCGAAGTCGCCGGACCGGAGCTTGCGGGTAGTCTGACCGAGCTTGGCCTTGTCGATGAGTACCGGCTCTACTTCCGTCCCATCGTGCTTGGTCGCGGCAAGCCATTCTTCGCCGGCCCGCGGCCGCCGCTGCGTCTCGTGGCCAGCGACCGGGTTGGCGAGGACGCGATCAGAGTGACGTACGTTCCCGCCTGATCACAACCCACCCGACACCCTAACGTCCGTCGGACCGAATTTGAGCTCATTCCTACTCGATTGTTGCAAATCTAGTTAGGCCATTGATAAGCTAGTTTTTTTATTCGTTGCCGCGCAAGAAGCCGACCCATGGGCCGCCAAAACGTTACAGTCTTGATTTCAGATGGAAAAATAGCACGAAAATTTTTTGTGCGGTTTCGGCATCTATCGAAGTCGATCGCCTTTTCCCGACCCACTTTGGGCAACTCAGGTGGGCTTCACAGCGAACCAAGAAAGTACCGTCACTAACTTTCATAGCACAGCGCGCCACAACGCGACCCGCCGCGGCAGCGTCATCCAAGCGCCATCCCTCTCCGTTTGTAGGTGAACTGGATACCGCTGGCAGTGCAAACTGGACACTCCCGGCAGCATAAACTGGACACCTCAAGACCCACCCGCTCCGAGGACGCGACAGCACGGTTCAAGGTGCAATGTCGCGCCCTCCACTTGCTGAACTTCTTCCCGGAGGGGGCCGGGGGAGGTTGAATAACCTGTGGAAGGCCTGTGGGTCTTTTTGGGACCGTTTGCGGACCGGCCTGAGCCTAGGAATCGTTTTGCTCAACTGCCCCTTCGAGACGGCTGACCGGCCAAAGACGCCCCTCAGGGGAGAGGGGCCCCGCGTTCCGTGGCACCGGCCCGCAACCTTCAGAATATGATAGCCCGCGGCAACCGGAGAAGGGAATCTGTGCTCTCAAACCAGCATCGACTGCTGGGCGGAGATACCCGCCGTCGCGCCATGCGATGTTGCCAGGGTGACCGAGGCCATGAGGGGGTTGGCGAGGTCGCCGGCGGCGTAGATGCCGGGAATGCTAGTTTCGCGGCGCTCGTCGACCTTGAGGGCGATGCCGAGGGGCGTATCGACCGTGGCGAGGCCCAGTGATTCATGCAGGCTTGCGGACGGCTTGTTGCGCGGATGGGCGAACAGGATGTCGACCGCGACATTGCGGCCGGTATCGAGATTGACGGTGGCGATATGGCCCCCGTGATGGGCGATCTCGGTGATCCGGCCATCGACGACAGGTATGTTGCGGCGCGCCAGATCGGCCCGGATATCGGGTGCAATGTCGTGACCATCAGCGAAGACCGTCAACGTGTCGGTCCAGTCGTGGTACAGCCTGACATAATTGTGCGACGGCGGGCCGGACCAGACCAGGCCCCAATGCTGGCCGGCGACTTCAAAGCCATCGCAATAGGGGCAGGGTACGATGGACGTGCCCCAGCCCTCGGCAAAGCCCGGGACATCAGGCATCTGGTCGGCAACGCCATAGCTCAGGATCAGTCGCCGCGCCCCAAGGCTTTCGCCATCGCCAGTGAGGACGGAGAAATCGTCGATGGCGCCGGAGACCCTGTCGGCTCGGGCATTGACCAGCCTGATCGTGGGATAGCGCGCCAGCTGCTGCCGCGCTTCGGCCAGGATGTCCAGCGGTGGCTTGTGATCGTGGCCGAGCAGACCATGCGAGTGGCCGGCGAAGCGGTTGCGCGGCAGGCCGGTATCGAGAACGGTGACCTTGCGGCGGGCACGGCCGAGCTGCAGGGCGCCGGCGAGACCGGCAAAGCTGCCGCCGATGATGATGACGTCATCCATAGTGATGGGCTCCGTGTTACGGTTGGAGGGGTGTGGGCTGGGCGTGTCGCGAAATAGCGTCCAGCGATACGCGCTCAAGACGGGCAGCGAGCAGGGCTCCGGCATCGCCGAGACAGTCCCCCATCACTGTGTTGACCGGCCGGACGATGCCGCATTCGATATCTCCGGGCGGCCCGGGGAAACTTGATTTGGAGGACAGGGTAAAATCCAACCTTTGGCTTGCATATTTCTGAAACTGCGTGGTATCGTAATTCAAGAATTAGGATACTGTCAAGGATTGTAATTGTCGTGACCGTAAACAGCCAGGGCCGGCGCGGCCGGCCCGCCAACCAGGCGCTTGGCCAAACGATACTCGACGCCGCGTGCGAACTCTTTGTGGAATTGGGTTTTCAAGCGACGACATTGGACAAGGTCGCCCAGCGGGCGAAGATATCCAAGCTCAGCATCTATCGGCACTTCGAGAACAAGGAGGCGCTGTTCAGCGCGGCCATCGCGGCCGGCTGCCATCAGTTGTTTGCACCACAGGCCCTTCTTGAAGGCGTCGACGGTTCGGTCGACGATCAGCTCATGGCGGTGGGATCATCACTGCTTCGCACGCTGTTGAGATCAGACGTCCGCAGTGTCGAAGCCATGGTCATGGCCGACAAGACGAATCAAAAGTCGTTAAGCAAGCTCCATTACGAAGCCGGCCCCGCCCATGTCATCGCCCAAATCGAGGCCCTGTTGCGCCAGCTGCACGCGAAGGCGGTTCTGAACGTGCCCGATCCTCTCCGGTCCGCCCGCTTGTTTGCCGCGCTTTTCAAAGGATCCGATCTCCTGATTATCGCACGCTTCGATGAGGCGAGAGCAGAGGACGACAACGAAATCGAATCCTATTGCCGGTCGGCCGTCGCCATGTTCATCGCCGCGCACGGTGGCAACGACCACGCGGGCGGATAAGCATTTGATTGCTCCGGGCAGCTTGGCCGGGACCGTCGTCCAGGCGCTTCGTCATATTGGGCCGGCGCGCGCGGCCGAGCTTGCACAGATCGCGGCACCTCATCTTTCTCCCAACGACAAAAAGACGCTCGCATCTACCGCGGTCCAAGCTCCCGCCTGGATGCGGTCGACGCTTCTCTCCATCGCAGATCCGGCGATAGTGTGCTGAAGGTTCTGCAAAAAGTTTTGGAGAGAGAACGGGGCTTGCTCTGAGGGGCGAGCGGCCATGGCACGGTGGTGACGTTGCGATCACCGATTCCCGTGGAAGGGGAAGTGCCATGACCAAT